>NZ_CDRUHA020000111.1:0-250777 GCF_977063405.2 Legionella stuttgartensis | reverse complement strand
TCATTAGTCCCTTTATTTTAGATGAGTTTTCTGTCTTGGTCTTTTTGTAAACTTCTTGGGGTATTTTCTGGTGAAACTTTATTGATGGCCTGCGCCATTTACTAGCGGGTTATTAGCACTGTCTACAGCAGTGTCATACAAAACCTGATTTACATCTTCTAATATAATTTTTTCATTCTTTTTGCATTCAAGTGCACAAAAAATCTCATCTTGCCAAGCTCGGAGCATATTACGTTTTGCTTTTTTTGCTTGAGTATCGTTAAAAGCAAAGAATGAATCATAATTCTTAATCTCATCTTGAAAAATTTCGTGAATTGAATTCAAAAACTCTTTCTTCGTAACATTTTTTTTATTAAATAGAGATACTATTTTGATAATAAGAAACTCGATTTCATTAGCAGAAAATGCGGGAGTTTCTTCATCTAATGAGTATTCTAAAAACATACTGTTAAATAACTTTATTTTTTCTGCCGTAAGCATATTAATCTCCAATTGGGTTATCCAATATACACATTGTATAATTTGCATATTAAGTGGCTATGACTCCCCATGTCGCCTTTGCGACAGATATATCGTTTGTATATTCCGGAGAGGATATTAAGAGGGCGGCTAGGAAGCGATTAAACAATATTTTTGTCCGTTGGGGGTTCTTAATTGGGGAGTTTCCAGCTTGAGAAGTTTTGTTTTAGTCAAATTATGCTGTACGAAATTGAATTTTATCCAAAGTAATTTCTGAGTTGTTTGGCTGATGTTTCTATTCTAATTCAGCGTCTATTCAAATATTTATCTCGTGGCCTAAATTAGAGTTTGTATTATTTTGCTTAGTGATTCTCCAATCTAAAGGAAGATTTATATTGATTGATTCGTAAGCATTTTGTCGCAATTTCGTCATTCTCATTAATTATGTGATCAGAATGGTTGTTTAAAATTGATTCAACTGACACTTAATCATTGGGAGATAAATTATGTTTTTTAAAAGTGAAAAAAAATTAACAGCACCATTCAAGGTTATTTTAGCGAAATACGATACGAATCCAGTAAATTGTAATATCGCTTCATCCTATGACGATGAACTTCATACGCCTAATGTATTAACTAAATATTTACATCAAGAAATCAAATTTCTTCAATCTATTTTAGAAGCGAATAAAGGGATGCTTACCAAAGAAAGTCCATGCTATAAAGAGGTTGTAGACTCCCTAAGATTCGCTGAGTATGATTTAGAAAGAGTCAGTAACAATTGTAATGTAATTAAATCAAAACTAAAAAAAGATAAAAAAAATGAAAATTTAAATTCTGAGTTAAAGGCATCTAAAAAAGCTTTAGAGAAGTGCAAGAGTCGTTTTTATAGAATGGAAGCATGTAACAACCTTCTTAATTCCATAAAAGAGGGAGAATTGGATAAAACCATATGTAAGACATTAAAAACAAACATTACATATATAAAAAATATAATTAATGAAATAAATTATTTAACAAAAAAGGCGGATGTAATATATCAAAAATATCGGGAATTCTGGGGTGAAAACAATGAAGACTTTGAAAAAAAATTAGCATCTTCAAAGCATTTTATTGAGAAAAAAGATTTAGAAAAATTTGATAAAATTGTTATAGCACTTGAAACTTTGTTTCATACATTGCCAAAACAATATCAATTTTTGGATGAGTTTTTAGAAAATTGTGAAAAAATTTCCGCCCGAATGCATCCTCACTAATACTATGAATATGAATAAATTATAAATAATTGAAAGCAAATTTAAATCAATTTGAATTTGCTTTTTACCTTTTAAATCAAGAAAAACCAAGCTGTTAAGTGATCTTGATTCCAATGTGAGATTTCAATGAGCTAGCAAAGCCTTGACCTATCCCCCAAAAATAAGACCATGACATTGATGAGATTTCCATTAAAATTGCAAGATTCGAGACCTCAAAATGAAAAAACGTTATACAGAAGAACAAATTATCAAAGCCATTAAACCATGATAAGCCGGGACAAAAGTTGATGATATTTGCCGAGATTACCCTCCTCATGCACTTTTTACAATTGCGAAGCAAATATACAGGTCTTGAAGTAAATGAGGCTAAACGGCTACGAGAGCTTAAGTCTTAGAATATAAACTGAAGAGATTATTAGCTGATAAGCTTCTGGAATTAGATGCGATGAATGATGTACTATAAAAAAGGTGGTAAAGTCAGCTGAAAGAAAGCCTATTGTCAACCCCTTATAGGATACTCTAAGTTCAGTGGTGGCCGTAAGCTGGCAGGGTTGAGCAGAACTATATATCGATATCAACCTAAGTCACGAACAGACAATTCACTCAGAGCACGGCTCAGGGAGTTAGCGGTGGAGTATTCTTCCTACGGTTATTTGCTTCTGCATAGGTTGCTTAAAGCGGAGGGTTTGCTAGTACGAACAAAGAAACGAAAAAAGTTCCCCCGGCCTAAGCAACCAATGGAATTGCCTGCCCCGAATCAACGTTTGTCAGTGGATTTCGTATCTGACCAGCTAAGTAATGGTAGATGATTTCGTGTGCTAAATGTTGTGGATGATTATTCTTGTGGGATGCTTGGGCAGTTGGTTTCTACTTCAATCAGTGGACAGCAAGTTGCACGCTTTCTAGATCAATTTATAAGGAGCGCAGCAAACCAAGTAAGGTCATTTGTGATATTGGCACTGAATTTACGAGCAAGGCAATGTTCTTCTGGAGCAAATAAACCAATGTAGTCATTGGTTTATTCAGCCTGGAAAACCAATGCAGAACGCTTTTGTGGAAAGCCTGAATGGTAAATTCAGGAATGAATGCCTAAACCTACACTGATTTCGAACACTAAGTTAAGCAAAATATGAGATG
The DNA here is from genome assembly GCF_977063405.2 of Legionella stuttgartensis. Taxonomy (NCBI): domain Bacteria; kingdom Pseudomonadati; phylum Pseudomonadota; class Gammaproteobacteria; order Legionellales; family Legionellaceae; genus Legionella; species Legionella stuttgartensis. The sequence goes on along the minus strand of NZ_CDRUHA020000111.1, from coordinate 247,925 downwards.
CTCTATGACTTGAGCATTACAATCATGTTCGGCCTCATAGCTCACTAAATTATATGCCACCCGTTGAATACGCTAGACGGGTAGCATAAGCTAATCAATCTCATCAAAGATGTAGTCTCATTTGGGGGAAAGGTCTGTGTTTAATCGGCATGTTGCTAATTTATATAACGCACTAAAAAGTTATAAGCTTTATCAAAATGCACTCAAATCCATTTATAACCCTGCAGGATGCTTCTAAGGAAATAAAAGAGCCATCCTCATTACAGGGTTTATCTATTTGGAATACAAAAAAAGAGGAAGGGGGGAAGAATCAAGCAAGTGTTCAGCACAATAAGAGTGCTTTAGAACCGAAGTAATATCGGATTACACCTGAAGTAGCGTGTATGACATAAAGAAGCGAAGAAACTTGCAAGAAGGTTAAGCTGGGCTCAACCCACATTTGCAAGTACAAGAAGAGAACAAAGGAACACAATCAAAATGCATCGTAAACGATTTTTAAGATAAATTTTTGATAACTTCCCCAGTATACCTAAGTTTTATGTTCGATATTTCATTTTCTATAGTTAGATTAACTTTATAGATTGCATCATTAATTGCTTCGGTCATCAGCGTACATGTTTTTGTTTTATTATCCAATTCTGTATAGGTGGGATCTAAGGAAAGCTCTATAATTTGATGTTTCCCATCCACCTTCGCTTTGGCAAGTCCATCACCAGAAACTCCTTCAACAACCAATGACTCTAATTCCTCCAATTTTGCGGCAATTTCTGCTTCCATTTGGATTCCTTTAGTTCTAATTATTTTCAGAGTACCTGCACCAAGGCTTTTCAAAATATTTTCATCTACTGTAAACATCTTTGCGGCTTTCATTCTTCTACCTCCTATGCGGCATTTTAATGGGTGTATTTTATAATTTAGGTCCATCTGGAGTTTTGGATGAAGGTGGCTTTACTAGTCCATAGGGTTCTAATATTTGGGGTACTTGAGTCGTCCACTGTTCTAATACCGGGGCATTATTGGTAATACCTACGGCATGATTATCGAATACTCGTTGTGACATTACGGAAACAATTGCTTCCAAGTCTTCTTTTTTCGCTTCTGCATTGATACTTCGTCCATCGATTACCCTGACGAGTTCTCCACTGGCATAGGTCGAGGCTGAATAACAATTAGAGCGAACAAGATTACACGATTGTTCATCGCAAATCGCTTTATTCGTTCTATCTATGATCTCTTTTATTTCTTGTCCCCTCAAAACCACAATTTTTGAATTAGCAACATCCTCTTTATTAATTCTTCTTAATGCGATGGCTGAGTGATAAAAAGGAGATTTTTGGGTGATGTCTGCAAAGCCCTGTTTACGAGCAAAACCAACTTCAAATAGGTCATCATCCTTGATTGTATCTAAGTCATCACTGAGCATTTTTTCTGGTTGAACACGTACCTTTGGCGCTTTTTCTCTTTTTGAGAACATCTCTACCACAAAATCACTGCCTGAAAATAAATCAAAGTGTTTCTCGTTATCTAACTGAGTTCCCAATGACTTAAAAATTATAGAGCTCGAATGTATTTTCTTTTGAAGATGGTGTTTGGGTGTTTTATTAGTATCTCGTACGTAACCTGGACTTTGTCTGCCAAATATGAGCCAATTTTTTTGATCCGCGTCTACGATAGTCTGAGGTTCTTCAGGTGTCATTTGCAGCTCTGCCATTTTATCCTGTAGTTGTTTATATTTGTATGCATCGTATGCAAGAAGGAGGGCGCCAGCCCCTGCTGCACCTATTAATTTGCCAGAATGTCGACTGATTAAGGGTATTTTGGTAAACATTATTTTCTCCTGATATTTAAAATTGAAACTATCAGGTTAAATATTAACCACATAGAATTAAATTGATATTACTCCTTATGTCTTATTTGCGACATGTCCAATTTTTAATTTAATGAGGTTTGTGATTAAAATTTTTTTATGATGCCTCTATTAAACAGTGATACGGTAAATGCGATAGATATTGCACATGTGTGACTCATGTAGGGTATAATTTATGATCAATTTAAAGTATTGTGGGGGAGATATGTTAACTTTAGAGAATAGTGTTCATAAAAATAACAAATGGCGGGAAATCAGGCTTGTTACTGATTAAATTTAAAAGACAGGATTAAACAGGGGCAACTTGGCTGAGTTGTAGATAGCTGGTTTTCAAGCAAGGAAGCACAATGAGGAATCTGCGATTAATAATTCAATAATCATATAGCCACTGTTTTTTCTCCAGGATTTTTGTTGTTTTTCGAAAATGGTGCTGAGTTTATCTTTATTTTGTAATAATCTTTTTATAAATCATCATAAATCATTTTCCTTTTCATTGTTAAAAACAGTCCAGATGTTGGCTTGTTGGTGTTTTTAATAGCATCTTTTGCAATAATGTATTCTCTCTCTAATTGGGAGGACAAGTGGATTCATGTATGAATAATTCCACAAATAATTTTTTGGATTGAGAAGTTGTTTTCTGCTATTGGTTTTACTGTAGTTTACAGCATCTTAAATTTTTCATTTTCGTGAATAATCGTATAAACAGCATCCAAAAACATAACAGTATAGTGCTACAATCATCTTTATCTAAAGAAGACTTTTCTAGGCCGATAAAATCAGGATCTAAATTAAATTGGTTTAAAACAAGGGCGATGATTATTCGATAAAAAAATAATCAATTATTATAAATAATAAGCTTCATTATTTACATTTCTGTGAAATACCAAAAGCAGTTTTGTACAGTGCTAACAACAAATCGCCACTATGATCAGCGACCTCTTCATCGACAAAACGCGAACTATTTAAGCCAATGATCACAGCTTTTTTAGTACAAGGATGGTAAATATAAAGGACTCTAAATCCCATAGTATCACCTTCGTAGTACCAATATGTTCCTAAATGTATATCATAACCCTGCACCACACCAAGTCCAAAACCTCTTGGATCTTTTGAGTTTACGTGAGAGATTGAATGTCCGGTTTTCATCGAAATGAGCGATTTCAACTCCGTTTGCTGCTGTTTAGGTAAAAAATCAGAGGAAAATAAAGCCTTTACCCAACGTGCCACATCCGATGTAGTAGCCACAATGGCGCCCGCAGGTCCTGCCATGGATAAATTTACATCGGTTACATTTTGACCATGCCTTAGCTTTCCTGATGTTTTACCATAATAGTAACTATCGGGCATTTCCTCTAAGAACTCATGTGTAAAAGAATCTGTAAAATAATAAGTCTGTTTTAAATGGAGCGGTTGTAGAATTTTTTCCTGCAATTGATGTTGAAAAGAATCGTGAGTTATTTTTTCTATGATGACACCGAGAATTAAATAATTGGTATCTGAGTAATTATAACCTGAAGTGGGATGTTTATATTTATACGCTAAATCAATCAATTCTTTACTCGTCCATTTCTTTTTTGGAGCATTTGTAAGGGACTCAGCAAGCGCTGGAATGGTAGCGTAACCTGGAATGGTACTTGTCATGTTAAGTAGTTGTTTTATAGTTATGTCTTTCCAATCTAAATATTCTGGAAACCAATCTCCAACTGTTTGATTAATATTTAATTTGCCCTCGGACTCTAATTTTAAGATTAATGCGGCTGTAAAAGATTTGGTTATGCTGCCTATTTGAAAATATGACCTATTAGTTAAGGGATTTCTTTTTTCTTTACTATTAAAACCACGAGCAGTCGATTTTAGCTGGGAACCATCTACAAAAGTAGCCTCAATACCTGTGAGCAACTCTTGTTTTTTGTAGTTTTCAATGTATCTATCTATTACCTGGTTTATAGAGTTAATTTGAAATTTCTCACTCGCAAATAGAGGCATAGATAGAACAATTAATCCAATAAAATTCAATATTTTTTTGTTATTCATATTTAATCCTTTAACAAATAGTTACATTACCTTCATTGAGACGAACTAGCTGCAGGAAAAATTAAAATTTTTTGAGGAAACATTTTCCATCCAATAAGGCACGCTACATTTGCTTCTCAGTAGCATCAGTTCAGCAACCACTGTCTGATTATTGGTGGTAGTTAGTAGGTAATCAATAAACCGGTAACTACCGAATACTTCAGGTAACTCGGCCATAGCCTCTTTTAATTTTCCCAGATTACCCACTTTTAATTCGTAAACAAAAGAGTACAAATCTAAAGTATAGGACGGATGTTCTTTTTTTATACTCAATAGTGCAAAAAAATCAATCATATAAGCACCATAAAAATTGAACTCCATTGTATCAGACATATTCTTGCCTATTTGTTGTAATGTTTCTACTAACTCCTCTTCACTCATTTTGTCTAACTCAGTGTATATTGCCTGTTTATAATAGGAGTTTTCAGAGAAATCCAAACACATTAATCGATCAATAAATCTAAAAAAATTAAGTGTTAAAATTTGATGCATATCTTTAAAATTATCGGCTATGAGAAGAGCCTTTGTTACCTGAGATAAAGCATATTTTTCTTTGCTACTGGGGTCACATAACACCAGTGAGGAAGATTCATATGGTTGTCCTTTATAGGTTGTTGTATGTGAAAAATGTAGATCGAGAATACCAATTTTAACAGTCCTTAGCCTATCTGGATCGAAGCCTAAATCCCTTTGCTTATAAAAAACACATGGATTATTTTCTGCCATTTTTCTAATATCAAATTGAAGTTCAATACCATGCTTTGCTAGCGGATCAATTTCATTGGCACCTAGGCAAATAACATTCGCGTCACCTTCTTCAATGTCACAGGGTAATAACGCTGCTGGCTTGAAAGGAATATAAAGTTCTAGCATGTTGCGTCGTCCATAAAGGCCATTATTAAATATAGATTCCAGTGCAGATGCAGCTGTTAAATGCCGTACCGTAGAAAAGAGTTCAATTTTTTTTGACGCGTCCATAATTCGTTTGGAAAGCTTTTCTTCGCATCTGGGGTGATATGGTTTATTCGCATCTATCAATATTTTTTTAGCAAACAACTCACCATCCTCTGAGTGTATTGATTTGTTTGAGATTTGCCATAGATTTTTATATCGTTCAGGTAAGCGTTTTAAATTTTCTTTTTCTCTTATTCCTGTTCTAATTCTTCGTTGTAATTTAACAATTGCACTTTCAGCATAAGATATTTCATTGTTATTCGACCCTAATAGGTTCAGTATGGCTTTCGTTGAGTCTTGCTCCTTTTTTAAGATTATTTCTGGGATATCTTGTCCTTCAAATACTGTTGCTCTTGGAGTGGGTAAATATTTTAAAAATAAATCGCTCAGATTCTCATCACCTAATGAGTAGAGTCTCCTCATAAACTGTGCATTGGCAATATAGCGGGGTAACAATGAAGTTCCTCGAGTTTTTGCTTGTGGGTTAATTATTTCAAGACATTTTTTTAGTGCTTCTTCAATCCGGCTCAAGTTTTCTTGTATCGAACCGCTGGCACTTTTCTGGCAAATATATTCTTCTATACTTGACCATAACATAAAATAGTTTTGCTCATCATTGGAGGCTTTTTCTTCAAAATAATCTTTCAAAGCAGAATGATTTCTAAAATCAGAACTTGAGATGCCGAAAGGCTCTTCATGGATTAGCTTTCGCAATACAGCCTTGTTGTCACGTTGTTCATCATAATCTAAGTCATCTGACTTTTCGAGGTTTTCGATTACTTTCTCTTCTATTGGTCTCATAGTATTCTCTTTTGCTAATTTTCAATTGTGCTCAAGTGATATTTGCATAAGAATTAAGATGGTTAAGATATCTAAAATCCCCATTGAGGTCTAAATTGATGGGCTAAACAGATTTGCTGCATAGATTGCTTAAACATGTAAAAGTTCCTTTTTGACGCATATTATTTAGCAGATTAAATTGTTGCCCTGTCAAAACTCAAATGGATGCAAACACATTCATGATAGTTAACTGAACTTAAGAGATCCTGATGGCTTATGTCGACTTTACGACAAATAATTTTAGAACTCTAATCTTGCCCTGATTTGTCGTACCGTTTGCTAACAGAGTGAAATCTAAAGCAGAGCTGAACAATAAAGAAATGGAGCAACCACTAGTTCTAGGAAAATATAGTCCCAAATTTAAAGATCAAGCCACTTGGACAAATAGCTAAAGATGGTGTGTATCAGGTAGCCAAAGATCTTGCTCTGTCAGAGCCGCTATTATATTCCTGGGGTGCAAAAAGTTGGCCACTCCTTGAGAATTAAAAATTACAAAAGGCCCGCTCTGGATTTGTTTGCAGTATCAGTAAGCGTGGAGATTGCTATGATAACGCTTCGATGGAAAGCTGGAATCATAGTTTTAGAATAGACATGGTTTAAGGGAAAAGTTGCAGCGCGCACCATTGCCAAAAACCAGAATGTATCAAAATATATTAAAATCGAAAACAACTTCATTCGATGATTGGGTATTAAATCACCTGAATTATTTGAGGTTAAAGGGGCAGTTGGCAAATGTCCTTTGAGGCAAATTCTATATCGGAGTTGCCAACCAACGGTTTATGATGGCCCATGACGGTCTTATTATTAAACTATAAGAACTAATACAGGATGGTATATGGAACTTGTCATTATTATCGATTTAGTACGCGATATTCTTAGCAATATAATAGAAGTCACACTGGTCTTTTTGTTGATTGCTTATTTCATCCTTAAATATAAAAAGAATAGAAGCGAACACACATTTACACTGAGAAAATGGAAACTGATAAAAACAGGAGTTATTTTATTGCTATTGTTATTTGTAATAAATCTCTCTATAGCTTTACTTGGCCGTATAGGCTCATTTTCCTATAGAAACACCTTAATGGGAAATTTATTAGTTACTGAAATTCATCCCAATAGTTCGCAAGATATCACTATTTTATTTAATTTTAGCCCCGAAGACCCGATATCCTATTGGATGGGTTTTGAGCAGATGCATAGCCCGCTTTATAAATTTTTATACTGGCAGTATCTCTCTATCAAGTATTCCAAGATTACTCAAGCAATACTATCTGAGGAGACACAATTAAATCTATTTGTGAGTTGTGAGGCGGGTGACAAAAATAAATTTTTGCGTTATTTAAAAGACCATAAAATAATTCCAGGTAATACAATTAGTACAACTGTTGAGTTTTGCTTTGGTTTTTGTTTGGGGAATAAATTTGAGATACACTACGCTGATTTATTTATACATTGTAAGTCGTAATTTTTAACGCCTTGCTCCTTAACCCCTTGTATGGCCAGCTTTAAAATTTAGTAAGATTTTAGGCTTGATTATTAAATAATTCTAAAGGAGATATGGAGCGGAATGCCAATAGGTGTTGTCAGTGAACGCCTTCAGTTTTCAGCAAACTTTCAAAATCTGATTTTAGAATACCAGAAAATTGAAGAGGCCGACTCTGAAGTTTCAATTGCAACCACGTGCCAATAAAAATTGGCACACTTCACTATTCAAGGACTCACCCCATTAATGCATTGATGACTCGATGTAAATTATTGCTTGGGAATAAGTGATTCATTTTCAGATATGACCTCACTAAGTACAGAATCAATTAATTTTTTACTATTATTCGAGAAAAAAATATGCTTTACCCAATAGAATAGCGCTTGAAACAAGTTTCTACCAGCTATACCAGTGTTTGTAAGAAGTTTATCCCTATGTTGATGTACACTTTCTTTAAATCCCTGAATATTATCCTCTTCAAGCTTATCCATACAATAATGTTTAAATAAAATGTATTTTTTTATTAAAACTTTGCAATTATCAGAAACATCATAAGTTATTGGAAAAGTAAGATCGAGTTCTTTATTTTGAGTTAGATCAGGTTTAACAGTTTCATTCCAACTAATATCATTCTGGGGAATTACGATATTATCTCGATTAGTATAAAAACGTACTTGATTATAACTTAGCATTGTACTATCCGTAGCACATAGAAGATGCAAATGTTGGACATTTGTAATCTCTGGGGTAGTTTTCCATGCCTTAAGTTCCTTAATAGCATTTTTTATTATACTGTAACTGGGATGGTTCTGAGATTTGGGAAGCTTTTTCCACTTAATTTCTCGAATATCGGCTTTAGACCGATAAAAAAGTTTATCATCAAATAAAATGACCTTAGGAAACTCATCTGTATTTTGCAGAGTGGGTGATTTATTGGTTCGCAAAAAGCTGCAAAATTTCTTGATTAAGAGTTCATTTTTATAAAATGGACTGGAAGACAAAAAACAAGAATCAAGAATATTTTGTGTGGTTGTGACACTGTTGTTTTCCGGCTTAGCAAGTAAGATCAGAAAATCATATTTTACCCCCTTACTACTCTTGACTGGACGATCAGTACTAAACTTTGATTCTCCATCTGATTTCTCTGAGAAATCTTTATAAATTCTTTCTGCCAGGTACTCTAAATATTTTTTAGAAGCATCCATATACTTATCTTTAAGAGATGTATAAGTTTCTTTCTTCTCTAGCATGATTTTATTCCTCTATTAAGTTGAATAATAGAATTTTAATGGATTTAAATTAACGCTAAATTTTATCTCATGTCGTCAATACGACATTCAACATCAATTTCATGTTAAAATGCTTCTATATATTTTGCAGAGGTATAGCCACTGTCATCTAAACAAGTCGAACCTAATGATCCTTAGGTAAGGCCATGAACTACATGTTAAAGCATTGGGAAAAACTCCCCCGTTTTTTATAACTCCCGGTGCCTCCATCCACAATAACGACATGGAACGAGGGTTGAAAATCCCCATCAGAGGCGATAATACTTGTTGTTTTATAAATCTGAATACAGTGCTATGGTAGGCGGCATACTCACGAGTATTATTTATACCTGTGATTTATCCGGTATTAACCCCTTTGAATACCTAATTGCACTTCAGGTTTACAAAGACCAAATTGTTAAAGAGCCTCAAGCCTGGCTTCCTTGGAATTACGAAAACCATTGGCTTCATTAGAATCATCATCACTGGCTTCAGAAGCGATAGAAAGCGAATAGACTGGAAGACTGGCTTTTATAGGAAGCAGTATCAATAACTCACTGGAACGTAATTGAACTGAAGGACTTAATCCACTGGGCTTGTAAATCGATCTCCTGTTTAACCTTACTATAAGTATTATAATCTTGTTGCCATTTACTCTGCTCTATACCCTAAAGACGCGCAGCTTCAGCTTGAAGTTCCAACCACTTAAGGTTGGTCATTGTTGTTGAACCAGCCGTTGGGATCTTATTTGTATAAGTGCGAACAGAAACTCTACTTAAAGAAATGGGTATTTTGGTAAACATTATTTTCTCCTGATATTTAAAATTAAAACTATTAGGTTACATATTAACCATATAGGATTAAATTGATATTAGTCCTTATGTCTTATTTGCGACATGTTCAATGTTTAATCTAATGAGGTTTATGATTAAAATTTTTTGTGATGCCTCTATTACACAGTGATACGGTAAATGCGATAACAAATATTGTACGGATGTGTCTCATATAGTCTATAATTTACACATTAATTTAAAGTTTATTTGGTAAATATGCTAACTGTAGAGAATAGTGGGAAAGGTAATTGTATGTATTATGCATACAGCATTTCATTAATGTATTTCTTGCGTTACAAAAACAATTTGGATATCACGACTCATATCTTTGATAAATTGAATCTAACTGAAGAACAAAAAGATCAATTAAAAACCTTACTTAATAAAGATCTTCATCAAGAATTTACTCACCAGGAAATTGTAGAAATCATTGAACCCATTCTCGGAAGAGCAACTAGAGATTTAGCTGCTGAATATACTAAAGCCGAATTTCTCAAGAATCCTGAGTCAAGTATATTCTGTTCGAATTTCAAATGTTTTATGGAGTTTTGTATTAAAAAAGAAACTGAAAAGAGCCATCCTGAGTTTGCAAAACTAATTATCAACAATTTCGATGAAATAGGAGAGTTAGAGATTTTTAACACTCCAGCTCTAAAGGATGCAATGCAAGATTTTGTAAGGCAAATCTTGCCCCAAATAGTACAAGATCATGAGTTGCAATGGCGTGATAAATACCTGCTATTACAACAACAAAATATAAAACTTAGTCCGAGTAACCTTGAGCAGCTAAGATGTAGCACTTTAGAAAAACTCCTTCAAGAAACAACAAATTATTTTTTACAAATGAATCAAAATGAATATCTGAATTTATATATAGAACATTTGAAGACTGAATTTATATGGGGCACGCTAGAAGAATTAAAATTGCTGCACCAAGTTGTTCAGGGCGAACACGTTGAGTATAACCACAGTGGGGTCAATCATATGGTTTATGATGTAGAAATATGTTTACACATTTATATAAACGATCAAAATAGTTTTTGTGCAGAAGGTGTTCCTGAAATGATTATAAACAACTACGACAATATTCACTGGAACTCTAAAATCCCGGAAATCGTTTTTCAGCCTAAAGTATTTACTGAAAAAACAGGTAATCAAACATTAGAAGGAGAAGTTTATCCTGCGACTTTTTTTTACAAAAGGAACGCTACTAAACCAGAACTTGAATATGAAGAGAAAGAGTTAAAAAATTTATTAGATATCCTTGAAGGAAAACCTTTTTCTTAAAAAATGCATACCTACAGAGATTACCAATTCTTATGTAATCAATAATTAAAATATATCATAAAAGAGATATATTCTATTTGATGGTCAGTTCATAAAAATAACAAATATAGCGGCAGCAGGAAAACCAGGTTTACTATACTTTTTCAAATTCGATATAACCAGTTTAACGCCATAATGTGGCTGTATTCCCATACTAACCATAATATCCTGAGGACATCATTTCCAAGTTTATTAAATCTAATTGGGAGAAATTAGGTGCAGGATGAGTTTTTAAGTTGTCTAATTCTCTATCGACAAGGGAATGAATTAAGGGAATACTTAGCATGGGAGTAGAATTAATAGTTAATATACTTAAAGAAACAGCAAGGAGCGAGGAACAACTTTTAAAAATCCCGTTAATTATTACCTTGTCGGACTCAGTGAGATGTGTGTCATCCAGTGAGTTTATCATCTTATGTATTTCCTTAATTAAATCAGATTCCTTAAACATGCTATTTACACTTTTTTGATTAGTTTTCTCTAAAATTGGCTTTTTGGTATCAAGAGCTTCAATTTTTTGTTGTAAAGGAGGTGAGTTCTGACCTTGAGAATTTTGATGAATAACAGCGGGAAGTTTTTCCCCCCTGGATTTTTGCAAAAACTCAGGGGCAGAGGATGCATTTTTTTTGCTCAGTGCAACGAGAAATAAACCTAAAACAGCTGGACTTAATGGAGAAAAAGTACTCGAACAAATTAATGCTAATGCAGCAGAGCATTTGATCAAGGCTATTCCTGCCTTTTTAATCGCTTTTTTCTCTTGCTCATTAATTTCTATAGAACTATCTTCTAAATTTTTTAAAAATGTATGATATGTATCGCTGCTATTCTGATCAAAATTATCTGAAAAGCTATATGTTCTAGCCGATTCCGGCGAGATATTTTCAGTGTTTTGAGAATTTTCAACTTGGAGTAGTTGAAGGATTTTTAAAATACTAACTGACATTACCGTGATTCCTAATGAAGCACTTTGGGTAATTATATATCATTTTTAGGTTGGTTGATAGTACTAATTAAACCTAGCGTTTATGTCAGCCTAGTAAAAATTGATTTCTACAATGCTTAAACCAATGGTTTTATTGGTAAGTGTTAACCTGCAATTTAACCTCGAGAACTGCATCAATGAACTGCTTACTATTATTGATAAGATGTATGTTTTACACAGTAGAATAATACTTGAAAAGAAACCTCAAGCTGCAATACCTGTCTTTGCAAAAAGTTTATCTCTTCAATTTTTTAGATTTTGCTATACACTTCTAACATATGTAAGAGAACTTATTGCTTTTATTTTATATCCACATAGGGAGATTTAGCTATGTTGGAATACATCAAGCAAGGATGGCGGGGCGGCTTACCTTCACGCAGATACTGTTTGGGAAACATTTTGGATGGTTTGAGGACCTAGCTATTATCATAGCTATGCTAGTTTTTATTTCTTTTTAGCAATGACCTTTATATGATTCTCAATACAAAGCGTCTGGGTTTATATATCTGCTATTTATGGTATTGGTTTTTATATTTGATTGCTCAGGGCATTTTGGGGTTCTGCAATCAAGCCAAAAATAGCACGCAGGCTACTTTAATACGTGTTTTTACTATCTTACTCCCTATAATTTCGCTTATTTTTTTTGTTCTAATTCTCATTTATTGGATTATACGGCATTGATTAATACATTTACCCAATGATGAATTTACATGAGAGATTTTAATAATATCTACTCTATGACATGCTCAAGGTTAACAACCTGGTTAAGCAACTCCATTTTTTGGAGGGGCATGATAGACATTAATTATTCTTTTTTTTTGCATTTCTTCTCGTAAAGATATCGTAAAAAACCCCGTGAGATGAACGTAGGAAGTTAACTTTTTATATATAATTGTAACATTATTTGTCAACTTGCAGTGGTATTCTTCATGGAAAAAGACGAGCATCAACCTAATCCCGGATCAGGGGAATCAAAAACTTCTTCCACCGCATTAACGTTACTACAATTTAGAAAAGAAGAAGAAAAAAAAGAGGCTGCTGCTGAATCAGCAAAAGTACGCTGTAAGATTTGCTTTAAAGAAATTGCACCAACTCCTCGATGTTTCGGACATGGAGGTGGCGGAGGAGGCGGCGGTGACGGAAGTGGTTCAAGTAATACATTAGAAGCAAAAGCCATCCAAGGTGATGATAAATCGCTAATCAAGGCATTCCACTTAGTTGTTGAGCCTGAAGAATTAATAGAGGGAGTCACCTCAACGGAAGAGCTTGACTCTACGTCTAAGTCAGATGAAGAACTTTTTGACCCGGAAATAATTGCCGAGTTAATTGCAGAAGGGTTATTGGTTATTAATAACGACCGTGAATCGTTGACCCTGTCTATTCAATTGCAATGTGATCCTAAATCATTATCTGAGGAGCAAAGAGAAGAGTTAAAAAAATTCATGAAGGCTATTTTAAATGAGTTCAAGGCATTCCAAGAACAACATTTTTTATCTGATGATTGCATCAACATGAGTGAAGATGAAGAAGGCAATATACTTTCCCTTAGCATTAGCTTACCCACATTAGCTCTATATGATGCATTTATTCAGCAGCTAAGTAATAATTTAGTGCCTACACCTAAACCCACAAAGGATGAGCACAAGGAGGCTAAAAGTTCTGCCCCAACCCCATTTTCAATGAAGCCAGCACCCTCTAATAAACGCAAAAACCTCATTCAAGATGAAGCCATTAAAAATGACGCTATTTCGATTAAAAAAACCGAAACTGAGGATGAGGTGCTCGAAATTTTTAATCCTTCGCCATCCCCTTTTTCAAAAATGAAACGATGGTAAAAAGCTTAGAGGGTAGCCTATTCACATGTAAAAGGGGCGAGTTATCTACTTTCAGGTAATAATAAAAATTGCTAAATTTCCGGAAGCAATCCGGCTACGCAGCATACACGCTTTGTTTTGAATCCTGCTCCACTTTTGTCTGATTATGAAGAGAGGAAACCCTCTCTTTAAGCGCCTTTATTTGGCTTAAACGAGAGCGCTTTCTTAAGTAAGCGGAAAGTCTTTGAATAGGGAGCAAGGTTTTCTCTCCAATTCCATCAATTAAGACAAAATGTTCTTCTCCTTTGAGAGGATCATAAGCGTAAACGAGATTTCTCGGCTGCAAATCATGAACAGAAATATCACATGAAGTTAATGATTCACAAAATGCATCCAACTTCTTTTCCATTGCCTCGGTAAATAATCCTTCGCGCAAAATAGTTCTTAAATTTTTAGCACATGTACCGTCATGGTTTTTTTCTGCTTTAACAATCAGACCAAAACCCAAATTGGTATCAGTAAATCCAATGACTGTTTGCAGGAAAGGAGGAAAAAGAACGTTTTGTTTAAAATTAAACCGAAAATAAATATTTTCCAAGAGTTCTCTAACATAAGATTTGGAAAAACGAAATTGATAAATAAGAGGAATGAGCTGGCTTAGCTTAGTCTTATAACCATTTCGTTGATAAAGCTCAGGGTTGGTGACCTTTATAAGTAAATTGAGATCATGAGGGTGTTGGTAAACCAAGCAACGACGTCCTTTTGCTAAGAATTCTTGCTCTGTAAGCTGGATTAAGGGTTTTGGTTTCATGTATTTAAATCCTATAAATAAACAGCTGAACCAATTTTCATGTGCCTCCCTGGCACAAGATTTTGAGAATATTAATTTCAGAATATTCTTTTAACAATCATGGTTTTCCCTTAAAAATTAAAGAGATAATTCATGTTGTAAAATGATAATAGATCAGTTCATGTTTTTAATTCAATATGGGCGAATCTAAATTTCGATTTATTTTCCCAATTGCTAGCAACCAAGCTAGACTGCCTTGATAAGAGTGTTATCTGGCTGCTTGGAAGCCAGGGTATACAGATTTAGTGCTTAATAAGTGTGCTAAAATTAAACTATTGTAACAAACAGGAAGTTAGTTATGAGTCATATGGAGTTAAAGAATTTAGGCTCCCCTGATGAACTTCGTGAGCTACCTAAAACAAAAATTGAAGTTGTGAATTTTGAAGGAGTTACAGTAATGCGGGCTACCTTTCAACCAGGATGGAAATGGTCTGAATGTGTTAAGCCTACTGCTGGAACTAAAAGCTGTGAAGCAGCACATATCAATTACATTATCTCTGGACGAATCACTGTGGCAATGGATGATGGGACACAAAAGGAGATGGGCCCTGGGGATGCTGCCCTTATCCCCCCTGGACATGATGCATGGGTAGTAGGTAATGAGCCTTGTATCGCCATTGACTTTGGTGCAGGTAAAATGTACGGGAAAGCTTAAATCGCTAATGGAGCGTCCATTAAAAAATCTAAATTTTTTAAATGGAAGTGAAACTGTAAACTCCATAGTCCTCTATAGTTATTAAAATTTCTTTCACAAGTTGACCTTAATAGTACTGACCAGACTAATTATGCTTGGGAATTTTTAACGATTAATCAATCAAAATTGTTGCGAACGAACTTGGTTTTTGCCTGCCTTTTTGGCTTCATATAAGGTTTTATCAGCTGCTGAGATAACTTCATCCACATTATGAGCAAAAAAAGGAGATACACTCACTATCCCTATACTAATTGTTGTCTCGTTCATTTGGGCTTGTTTTTTAAATTTCTTTTGTAAATTGTTACAAAGTAAAATGGCATCATCGAGCGATGTATCCGTTAAAATCGCTGCAAATTCGTCTCCTCCAATACGAAAAGCACTGTCATTACCTGTTTTTGCTGAATTTTTAATAGCTTTGGCTAACTGTTTCAAAAATAAGTCACCTGAAGGATGACCATAATTGTCATTAACCAATTTAAAGTCATCGACATCGATTAATACTAAATTAATAGAGTGGCGGTTTTTTTTCGCGCTTTTAAATTCTTCATTAAGGCGTTCGTCAAAGTAACGACGGTTATAAAGTCCTGTTAATGCGTCTGTAATTGACACACGCTGGACTTCTCGCATTGCTTCATCTTTCTCTTTATTTAGTTGTATGGTTTCTTGCAATAATTTCGAAGGAAATTGGGCCGTAATCATTAACATAATGACAAAGAGAGTAAACATAGTCGCTAAAATAATGCGATCAATATCACCTAACCAATAATTATAAACAATTAAAGGGAAAAACATGGGTAATAAATATGCATAATAGGCAGGGAGATATACCGAAAGAGAGGCTAGAGCACCTGATGCCATCCCCCCCAAAACCAAGGTAATAACAATTTGATGCATATCGTCGAAATAAGGATAAAACAAAATATAGCTTGAACCCCACAAAGCACCCGTTAAAAAAGTTAACAATAAAAACCGATTTTTAGTCACTCTTTTTTTTGCAATATAATCGTGATGGATAATATTTTTCTTACTATTAATCCAACGAAAAGAACTTAAACATACCATAGCCAGAAACCACAGGGCTACAGGCATTATTGGGGCATGTCGATATAATAAATAACCTGCTATTAGTGCAGATAAAAAAATATTGAAAGGAATGGATTTTAGAGAGCTTTCAAGTAGCAATAAAAAACATTCATTCTGTAATCGAAAAACCGGCTTTTTTTCCATTTTATTCTCCATAATTCAATTTTCTAGAGATCAAAAAATTCAAATTAAGAAGCGAAACACTCCATGTTGTATTTAAAACGTAAGTCTAATGGTCTTTATTAAAAGGAGGTATTATTAATTTTAGCATATTAATGGGTCGGTCAAAAAAAGAGTAGCTCGATTTTGTGGAATCAGATAAGAACCGTTGTCAGAAGTTCGTCTCTATAACATGAGCACATATTCTAGCTATAAAGTTATATGCTTATTGTGTGCGCTTCGGTTTCTTCTTTAATTTTGTTATCACTATTATTGGCTTGTTTGCTCCAGAATAGGGCTTTAGCCAGGCTTTTATATGAAAAAAGCTCCTGATCTGTAAAAAATACATTTTTGCTAAGATATCTGGAAATGGAAGGTTGTCTACCAGAAGAGTAATTTTGCATGGCATCATTTTCCCCCCGCAGATCTATTTTAATCCCATTTCGAACTTCATTTTTGTGTACACCATATAAGTACAACTTAATATCACAAAGAGAATTTGAAGGGCTAGGGCTCATTTCCGGATCCAGAAATGTTTCATCCATTTGAGGGGAGTCCTGTCCAAAAGTTCTTGCGACCCGAGGCAAATGGAATGCACTGGAAACAACTGCTATATGTTGATGTGGATGATGTTCGAGGTAATAACGGAACGATTGGGCTTGGGCCACAGTATTTTGACCAATATTAGTTTTCCTAGGGTTAAAAATAGCTGAGATTATAAATAATCGTGCGGGATAATAAGGAAGTGGTTCTTTACCGAGTTGTTTCTGTAGGGCGGGATCTCTCAGAGCTTTTTTTAAATCTTCGTTATGAATTGTTCGCCCGTTATAAAAAATAGGTATGACATAATCGCTTTCAGTTAATTCTTCCGGCTGTTTGCCGGCCCGAAGAGCACATACCTGAATTGCAACCTCAATACCAAGCTTCAGCCGATTAATGTCATCGACAAGATCAAATTCATCGGCTTTTCTTTTATTTTGATGAATTAACTCAATATCCGCTATCTGGCTTAAAGCGGTTGTTCTTGCTGCGAGCACATAAACCAAATCAATTTCAGGAATTGGAGTAGGATTTGTTGTTAATGCACTTTTCTTCAAATCATCTGTAAATATATTTTCTTCGGTGAAAACATCTTCAAATTTCATCCCAAAAAATGATTGTTTTTTTATTAAGGTCGTCTTAGTCATTAAGAGTTTATCAATGCGAGTAAAGATGAAGTATCTTATCAAAAATTTTAAAATGCTTGAAACTAATCGGGTGAAACTGCCTTGCTAAGAAGTATTAATAAGGCAGATCGGAAATTTTTGCAGAAATGAGAGGTAATTTTATTGAGAGAAATGCTCATCTGCTCTTAAGGTAAGAATTTCATAACCATTCTCAGTGACTAAGATTGTATGTTCCCATTGGGCGGATAATTTATGATCTTTGGTGACTACCGTCCATCCGTCTCCTAATATTTTGATCGCTCTACTACCCAAATTGAGCATAGGTTCAATAGTAAACGTCATTCCTGCTTGTAATTGCAAGCCTGTATTGGGTTTACCAAAATGCATGACGCTAGGTTCTTCCCACATTGTTCTACCAATGCCATGTCCTCCAAACTCACGAACTACAGAAAATCGATTTTTTTCAGCATGTTCCTGGATTATATTTCCAATATCTCCGAGTCGAATACCTGGACGCACTAGGGCAATCGCTTTATAAAGACACTGTTGTGTCACGTCTACTAATTTTTTAGCAAAAGGTTTTACATCGCCAATGAGAAACATTTTACTGGTGTCACCGATATAACCGTCTTTTTGCACTGTAACGTCAATATTAAGGATGTCACCATTCTTAATTATTTTATTCGAGGGAATTCCGTGACAAACCACATGGTTAATAGAGGTGCAAATGCTTGCTGGAAATCCATGATGATTTAATGTTGAAGGTATGGCTTGCAAATCTTCAACAATATATTTGCGGCATATTTGTTCAAGGGTACTGGTACTTACACCCGCCATAACATAAGGTTCTATCATTTGCAGTACGGATGCGGCCAGATTTCCTGCAACGCGCATTTTTTTTATTTCTTCATGCGTCTTCACTAACATCGTTGATTTCACCTAATGATGCTTGATTTATTAAAATTTTTAGAATTTCAGAATAAGTAATCGAAGGATTTTCTTCTGCCAGTTTTCCGATCCTAATCCAGTATTCAGCTTGGGAGTTTATCGAGCGACTCATCGCTCTAGCCATAAGCTTGGTCGCTTCATGTAGTTCATTGGAAATTTTTACAATACCCATATAGTTCTCCTAAAAAAACGTATTTTATAGTGTTTCGCTTATAATTGCTACGTTTTGTAGTTATATGTAGTTGTGTGCGGAAAATAGTGTTTCGCGCCAAGTCTTTTGCTAAAGCAACATGAGAGAATAAAGGCTGTAATTGGGCTGTTATTCAGGTACTATTTACAAAATCTAGGTGTAGATGATTGATAAAGGGAGAATCTAATGATTAATCATGTGGTTGTATTAAAATTTAAAGCAAATTTAGCAGAGTCGGATATTATTTCTGCTTTAAATCAGTTAGGAAGCTTACAGGGAATAATTCCCTCAATTAAAGACTTTTCATTTGGAAAAAACTGTAGTCCTGAGCAATTAAATAAAGGATTTACTCATGTATTTGTCATGAAATTCGATGATTCAAATGGACGAGATCTTTATTTAGAGCATGCAGAACATAAACGAATTGCTACCGAGGTATTGGTTCCTATGTTAGAAAATGGTTTTGAATCCGTTGTAGTTATTGATTATGAAAGTAAATAAGCAACCAATGTTCTGATTGTTGCCCGTATGCACACATTGCCCCAGTTCTCTTTAGCCGTATTAGGTTAAGCTCCATTCAGCAACCGGGGTTTCTGAATACTGATTTTTAACATACTGCTCAAGGAGGCTATTAAAATCATTATGGTGTTTCCTCAGAAATTTTTCTTGCCATATACTTCCATTTTGATTTCTATCAAGCCTGGTTTTAATTATATCTAAATAAAAACGCGCCTCCAGGGGGGCAATTCCCATCTCTTCAAGTCCTTTAAAAGCTAGGGGTAATAAGTTTTTTAAAAGAGTACTGGCCTTAATTTTTCCATGACTCCAGTTTAATCTCGCCTCTAGTCCATAACGAGCTGATTCATAAAAATTTTTTAAGATGGACTCTTGAGGAATTAAAGAGGTAAGAGAGGGCGGGTTATTCACATAATAATAAGTTATACCATAAAAAAAGGCGGCATTGGCTACCATATCTACTATAGTTGGGCCAGAAGATAATACTCGGTGCTCTATTCTTAGATAGGGTTCATGCTGTGGGTTAAAATCTAAAATGGGTCTGTTCCAGCGGAAGAGGCAACTATTTTGACATCTCACATGAAACATATGATGAATAGGTTCCTTATACGCAACAAGAGGCAACAGATAAGGAAAGTTTTTGAAATTATTTTTAAAAATGGGAAAAAGGGTTTCTTGTAAATAATTGGGTTCAAAAAAAACGGTTTTTTGCAATGGAAATGGAAATGTATAAAGTTGTTCAAAAATACTAATTCTGGTTTCGCTCCATAAACGTTTTCCACAAAAGTAAGGTGAGTTACTACTAAGAGCTAATAAGGGAGCGGACAATATTTGAATAATATTAAAATAATGAGTTAATTGATGTTTAGGGACTTCTAAATGCAGTTGTAACGAACATATTAAACCCTCTATAGCTAAAGACTCAGGATATAAACTAAGATTTTCCTTTTTTCCCTTGATATGTACGGACAAAGATTCACCGTTCCGATATTTAGCTACAAACTCATCCATTAAAACAAAAATATTTTCAGGTGTAATATATAAATGACTAAAAAAAGCTGAATCTGCGTAGGGTATTGAACCCATGAGTACTAAATGATGTTGGGAATTAAAAGCTGTTTCACAACATTTATTCCATGTAGTTAAAATACTTTGATGTAAAGAAGATAAAAAATTATCTTTCAAAAAAAGAACTGGGGTATTAATTTCTAATTGAGTGGTTCCTGCCTCTCTTACCAATTCTTGATTGTTTAGTTTTTTAGTAAAAAAAAGATTATCGGGTGTTAACTGATACTCTTTATTTAAAACAAGAAATTCAATTTCAGCGCCTGCCTTCATGGCTTCATATTTAAAATAGTCTTTCGCGAACCATTCTTCTAAAAGTAGTGTTTCAGCAATTAACTTTTTTTCAAATAATTCACAATCAACTATATAATTTTCCATTTTTTTTATATGCATTGCTTCGTCCTTAGTTAGACTAAAGTTTTTGTAATGAAACACTTAAATTCGACTCAATCATGAAGCAATGGTTCGCTGGAATAATTTGCCATTTAAATTCATCGGTGGATTTAGCTCCATTAATTGATAATTTTTCTGAAGCAATAATTACATGCTTGTAATGGCTTTCTTTAGCTGAGCTTTGTATAACACGCTCTCCTAAAGAGAAATACATGGTTTCAGGTTTAGTTCGAGAAGAAGTACAATAACGAAAAGCGACAATCCGTTTCCCATCTGTAACGCAAATATTAAAATAGCACACCGCTTTTTTATGATGCTTTTTAACTAATTCATTAATTATATTTAATGTTTTTTGTAAAATTATATAAATATCATAAGAGTTTGTTATTTTTGAATTTTTTGCAAATTGTAAAAATAAGGCGAAAATTAATTCTGAGTCGGTGCTTCCTTTAACCCAATTATAAACGTCATCATCCAGTAAATCATGGATTTGGCGTTTAATTTTTTTGAAGTAAGGAATAAATCCATTATGCATAAATAGCCAGTTTTTATATATAAATGGATGGCAATTAAAATGGGAAATTCCGCCCGTACTTGCCGCACGGATATGAGCAAAAAAAAGTGGCGCCATGGTTTTATTTGCCAAATAGGAAAAATTAAGATCATTCCATGCGGGAAAAAGAGAGGTAAATAAAGCGGGCTTCTTATCAAAATGCGTATACCACCCCAAGCCAAATCCATCCCCATTAGTCAGAGTACGTGATTCACGTGCCAAGAGGCTTTGTTTTATAAGCGAATTGTTAGGCTTTACTAATAGATCAGCAAATAAAAGATCCTCTTTTCCTATATAAGCTACGAATCGACACATAATTATTGTCCTTATCGAGGCGGCTTAAAACGATCCATATCATTGTAATTCTAGGAAAGGAGGCATAAGATGTCCAAAATAATATTCAAAATAGTCATTTTTAATTCATTTTGAGGGTTCTAGGATAGTAAAATGATTTCTTCTGCTTCTGAAAGAATGTTCAAGCGTTTTATTGCAATTGGGGCTTTGTCAGCAATGTTTGCCACAATTTTAGGTGCTTTTGCTGCTCATGGTCTAAAGGCACAATTTAGTGAATATCAAATGCATATTTTTCAAACCGGTGTTTTTTATCAATTTATTCATAGTTTGGCTTTATTATTCATTGGAGTTATTCTTTGGAATCTTAATAGCCGATTCATCCGAATTTCCGGATGGTTGTTTGTTATAGGAATTTTGTTTTTTTCCGGAAGCTTGTATTTAATGAGTTTTATGCAAGTAAAAGCGCTTGGAATGGTCACTCCAATAGGCGGCACATGCTTTATAATTGGCTGGCTTTTACTGGTTTTGGGGATATATAAAACAAATACTTAAATAATTGGTATTATGGCGCAAATTAAAGTCATTTCCGATGATTTTCTATCGTGCGAGTTTTTAAAAAGCTGTTGAATTTATAGCGATTAAATTTATGAAATTGAACCATCCATTAAAAGTCATTCTAGCGAGCGCATCTCCCAGACGGTTACACATATTGCAAGAGCATGGATTGAATGCGGTCGTCATGCCTGCCGCTATTGAAGAAATTTTGCAAAAAGATGAAGGCGCTAAAGCTTATGTGACTCGGTTAGCCGAAGAAAAAGCTCGAACTATTTTGTTACAAACAGCAGTAGATAGTGCAAATCTCATTTTGGCAGCAGACACCACAGTAGCTTATAAGAATCATATTTTAGAAAAACCTCGAGATCCCGAAGACGCCTATAGAATGTTACGTATGCTTAGTGGTAATTCCCATGAAGTATATACTGGTTATGCTCTTATTTTTTTACCAGAACAAAAATGGTGCATTGACTATGTGACAACGCACATTACGTTTCACAAATTAACAGAGCAACAAATTCAAAATTATATTGATTCAGGAGACCCTTTTGATAAAGCGGGAGGCTATGGTATTCAGACAGTACGTGATACTTTTATTAAGGAAATAAAAGGGTCCTATTACAATGTTATGGGCTTACCTATTGAGGAAATTTTAGAAAAAATTTCTTTAGAGTATTTTAGGGAGTGTTGACAATTTCCCGGATGCCCCGAACAAGTCGCGGCACGTAGGCGTTGGGATGAATGGGCAACACGTCCTAGGGTGTCTTGACCATTGAGCAATTTTTGCGTGTCTATTAAGTGAGGGCTAATAAAAAAATGAACGTAGCCATTAGACCTAAAAGGCTTCGAACTGCATGCAGTTTTCCCCATTTAATAATTAAATTACGCGTTGATTCATCCGCCAAGTTTACATCTGTAGCGAGTAAAATATTATTTGTTGGAAGTATGACGATCAATGTATAAGGCCAATTGCTTAATATAAGAATTGCACCGATAAGCCAATAATAGTTATGCGTATTTAAAAAGGCTATTGTCCCTAGTATCCCGGCAATTAATGCAAGGGAGGACTGCATTATAAACCCTTTTTTGTAAGCCGGTTTCCATTCCATAAGTAGGGCGCGATTTTCAAGATCGAGTCGTGCAGGTTGTTCTACTAGATTGATGTAAGTAGCAGCACCGCTGAATATTGCTGCTACGATTAGTGCAAGTGTTTGAATAATCATGAAGTTTCCTTGCCCTTACTTTTTTATCCTTTAAACCGATGAAAACTGGTACAAGCGTCCAACAGCAGAGGGTACAACAACCTGATCACCAAAGGCATTGCCTAAAGCACTCACTGCTCGCCACCCAGTACAATGCGCAGGAATTATCATTTTAAGATCAAATTGTTTCATATCTTCTACTGTGTTAGGAATAATCTTTTCTACAGAATGGCCTGATAAGTGAAAGCCCCCCATTACGGCATATAATGGTATTTTAGGAAATAGGTTTTGGGTTTGCTTTAGGACATTAATAATCCCAGCATGAGAACAGGCAGAAAAAACAATTAAACCTTTATTACGAACATTCACTAGCAGAAATCGTTCATCCATAATTAAAGGATCAGGAACCCACTCTTGATTGGATAACTGTTTCACATGTTCTGGGAAGCCTTTTTCATAAGAAGTAATTCGTGGAATTTCTCCACTCAGATAAAACATGTTATCTAATAATAATCGTGCCTCATTTGAAATGACAAGCTCAGCTCCTTGATTTTTTAGCTCTTCAACAGAAGGTATTTTCTTAAAAGGATGAATTGCTCCATCAAATTTTAAAGCTCTTTGGTAAAACATCTCTGAATTTAGGTGAAAAATTACTTTTTGTTGCGCGTTTTTAGATTTTATTAATTCTAAAGCCGTTAAAAAACCGCCCGCATGATCCCAATGTCCATGAGATAAAACTATTTCTTCAATAACGGTTGGATCAATATATAGTCTATTAATATTTCTTCGAAAAACTTCACCTTCTGGGCCTGCATCAAACAGAACTGAGTGCGACATGCCCCCTAATGTGGCAGTGAGTAAAAGTGATAACCCATGAGCCCCACAACAAAGACACTCACCGGCCAACTCTTCCATCCCGTGCTCTTCAAGATAATCCATTTCATGAGTTACATTAGCGGGTACACTTGAAAGGCTATCCGTTATATTGTCTACGATCACCTGTACCGTTAATGAATCTACTTCAACTAAATTCATATTTATTCCTTTGTCTAATCTGCGTGATACCTCGCAAGGGCATTTCAGAATTTTTGGTATTTTTCTTGTAAGCGCATTTATATCACAAAAGCAGGAAATTTTATCTCTCAAGCCTATCCATGTATACCTAATGGGTAAATTATTCCTTATTGGGCACTTATTTAAGGTCATCACAGATGGCTCTAATCTTTACTTAACTTTTTCTTGCTATAATGACTCATTCATTTTTTTAATCTGGAAAATCAACATGATTGAGTCAGTGAGAAAAGCTCTTTTGAACAACAACAAGGAAGTTTTTAAGCAAAAAATTCGATTATGTAGCAAGGAAAACCTCAACGAAGCTGACGAGCAAGGTAATACGCTACTTCATCTAGCGGTGAAGAAAGGTTCTTTATATTTTGTAAAGCACTTACTTGCTCTCGGTGCAGATATTACTCTGCAAAATAAGGAAGGTAACAGTGCATTACACCTTGCAGTGCAAGAGGGCTATTTTAATATAGTCAATGAAATGCTGGGAATTTCACCAGAAGCAAAAGACAGAAAAAATAAAGCAAAATGGACTGATAAAGATCGTAGCATAAAGTTAGACACACTTAAAAACTCTCAGAGCATGGCCCTAACCCTTCTTACTGTACCAAATAATAAAGGCCAAATACCGCTTATTATTGCGGCCAATTTAAAAGATGACCTGATTTATAAAAAACTTTTACTGCTTGAACCTGCACCTGGATATGCAAGAAAACATATTGATGAGGCTTTGAGCCTGCGGCAAAAACACATAGGAAGTTTGCAAAGTAAAAGTTTTTGGGCTGCATTGCTGGAAACGTTTTGTCCTTCTGCATCTATAGCAGAGTTATCCGAATCGTTTGCTTATACCGGGCTATTGGCTGGAGCCAGTGCGGCAGTTGCATTGGGTTTGAATATTGCATTTGCCATTATCTCCATTTTGGGTTTTAGCATGATCATGTATGCTAATTATAAAAAAAATCAATCTGAAAAAAATGCCATTCGCGAATTGGAAGAGCTACAAGCGGAACTGGCTTTTCTGCAGGGGATTAGAAAAAGAGTCGCGCAACTTGCATCGCAACAGTTGTTAACTTCTGAGGAAAAACGAGAACTGGCCTTGATGAAGATAGAATTAACCAAGATCATTCAAAAACCCAGACTAGTGCAAGGCCATGAAAAAAATGCGGCTGATTATGTAACGAGAAATGATAAAATACTTGTTGCCTTAAGTTCGGTGGGCAGCTTTTTATGTACGTATTCCGGTACCTTGGGTATTATGGGGCTGGGCTTGGCTGTTGGCGCTGAAATTCTCGGTACCAGCTTGGCTGCTCTTATTGTTTCTACAGGTCCCGTTGGTATTGGTATTGCCTTAGGTGTGGGATTAATACTGGCCGGGGCTCTTGCTCTTTATCATTATGAAACCAGAAAACAAGGCTATATGATTTTTGGAGAGCAACGAGCCTCTATTCATAAGTTGGAGTACAATGTTTATAAAGAACAACAAGATCTGATTCATGGCTCGGATAAGGTTCTTAACAACATTGAGGGTTTACTTGAGAGCCCCCAAAAACCTAAAAAATCAAAGGGTGACAAAAAAATAGATCAAAAAATGAACGCTCCAGAATCCCTACCTAATAGATATAGTCATGGGCACCATCCAGGAGAGGTTTGTTCTAAAGAAACCAATCAGCTCAGTAGTACTGGTTTTATGAGAAATCAGGGGTTCTCTGCGGTTAAAGCTTTAGATGAGAGTCCAGGATTTAGTAACAAAGTTTGAGCTGCATAATTTGTAGCGGATAGAATCCAAATGCTCTTTAGAGCTCGTCGGTTTTTATTAGCGCTCGCTTGTCCAACTTTAAGTCATTTATTTGAATCATCTCCTATAATTAATGGTGTAACGAGCAATTAATTATTGGGGTAATAAATGATTAGTCGCGATGAGAATGATTTGCCGATGACTGATTCCACTGGCGTTGCTGTGACCAGGCAGGTAAAGAAATTAGCTCAAGATCCTACTTATAAGAGTGTGGATTTTTTTGATAAATGTGCGATAGAGCCAAATTTCAAGGTGGATAAAGAGCAGATCACGATTCAAGCACCTAAGGCACCGCCGCCAACTGTCAAAGCGGATGATTTAAATATCCCTGAATTTTTATTAAAAGATTTAACTTCCGATGAAATAGTTAACATTGCTAATCAACTCATACGTTTTGCTTATGATCCGTTGAAAGTTACCCATCATCTCAAAGATTTGGATGAAGTATTGGGAAAACAAATGCAAGCAAGTCCAAATTTGCCTTCACAGCAAAATTCACTTCCTACTTATTTAATTGCGGGGAGAGGAAACTTCATTCCAGGTGCTCCTCCACCTAACTACCAACCTTTGAAAAAGGGAAGAATGCTGGATGCAATATTATTAGAACGTGAGGGTTTACGTGATGTAAATAAACATGGATTTATAGTTAAGTTTATTGGCTATGTCAGCAGCATGATAGCTGATCGCATCGTTTCAAGTGGCCAGCTTTTTAATGAAAATAAACAAGTTAATCGTGTTCTTTTACATGGTTCTTATACTCATCGACTCTTGCTTGAGGCGTTTGCCAAGGCGGTAGAAAAGGGTGATATTGATTTAAATATTAAGTCAGAAAAGAAACTTGATTTTGTTCACTTGTTACATATTTTAGTTTCGGTAAAATCAAAAAATGGTCTAAGTCTTTGGGAAATGGGATTAGATTCTGTAGAGGATTCTGAACGTTCTTCTAATGCCCCTTTGGATTCAAAGCAATTTAGTTTTAGTTGTCGCTCTCCTTTTGTTTTTAATTCTCTATTATTATGTTTTGGTAAAGAGCTTGGATTGCCAAATCTTCAAACGTATATGCTGGACAGTCATTACAAAGCTGCTTATGAAATGGTTTTACGTTCCAAAGAAAAAATGGCCAAGGCAGATAAATTGCCTGATTATTCTGAGATTGATATTTCGGATGAAAGAATTTATGAGCGTTGTATGGAGTATTTCTCCATAATGGCTGAAAGTTATGGAGAGGTCGGCGGTAATACTCCTTTTACAATTGATGAATTATCAATGCTCTCTGATGAGCGCTATATATCATCGATGTGGGGACCCAGTGTACGGATGAAAATATCCGCGCCACAGAATCCAGGAGTTTATACCGGTTGGATGGAGTTTTTCCAGCATAAAAGCGGTGTTAAAGAGCCTCTTGCAAATCAGACCAAAAAACACGAACGTTCTGAGTCGGATGAAGACGAAGAACGACGCGCGAAAAGAAAGCAATGAACATTAGATGGTATCGGATTGTATATTCAGGGGTTCAGTTCATTGTTCATTCAGCTGATTAATTATTGATAATAATTTTTTATCTTCTTTAGTCAACATAGCATCTGCATAATCGGGATTAATTTCATACCACCATTGCTTTTTAAAGTAGTTTTGTAAGTTCGGCGAATTGAATTGCCGCCCATATTGGGCATAAATGGTATTACGAAGAATCTGTAATTCTTTACTACTTAATTTTGATAAAGAATTCACGGGATTCTCTGCGTTTAATATGGGATAAATCATTGTATGACGCACATAGCTTTTGGGGGTGTATAAGCACAGTAGTAAATCGGCTTTGGGTTGGAAATGAGCCAAGTTCCATACATATTTCCTATCTTTGCCATTACCCATAATCTTTATACCGGCAGGCTTAGGTATAAGATATTCTGATTTAGGATCTATCTCAGAACATAATCGTGTGGGGGTGTTGGGAATGACCTCTAGTTGGGTATGGCCAATGGTATTATCACGCCATAGTACTCCGGTTTTGAGCACATAGGACACCCAGTGATAACCCATCACATCATAAGTTGCGCCCGTTTCATAATTATGGTGAATGTTAACGGTTGCCAAAGCTGGGAACATAGCGTCCCATACATATGCCTCATCATAATGTAACCCTTTATCCTCATTAGGAGCGATTTTTTCTTTATGGGAAAAAACAGGAGTATTATCAACTCGAACTTGGAAGTTATAAACCAGCGCTTTTCCTTCACTGGTTTTTTGACCCTTGGGGAGTGCTACCGCACTCATTCCATTATTTATTGGAAAAGGAAAGCCCATAGATACTTTGATTTTTTGGTTTAATGTATTTTTAAATTGGAAATCACAACTGTAAATCCAGGAACCATTCCACTCGGAATTATTTAATTGCTTTCCTGTTATTGTAATTACTTCTTTAACCATTTTTATATCAGGTTGAGAAACAGGGATAGGTAAGGATCCATTTCCGCCTAAAGCAGTATCGTTAGCAAATAGGCTTCTAGAAAAGAATAGAATAAAAAATAGGAATAAGCGTTCAGGGTTTTTGCTTGAGTACCAATGAAGTGAATCCATGTAATTTTCCTAAACAAGAATATACCACTACTTTATTTTTTTATATGGCTTATAGCAAGAGTAGTAGTGAGAAGGCTAATCTGAGTTTTATGATATGATGCGCCATTACCCTAATGCTGTATTTATTATTTTGCAGCCATGATTCCATTTATTTTCGCCTTATGGTCAATGGCCATGCTATAAATTATAGGAAGAATTTATCCGATTAAAATTTAGGGAGAATGATAATGCATACACGGATTGATTATACTAAGTTTGCTCCTAACGCGGTTAAGGCGATTTTAGGTCTTGAACAGTATGTTGTGAATAGTGGAATAGAACGATCTCTTCTGGAGCTGGTTAGACTACGTGCGTCACAAATTAACGGCTGTGCTTATTGTGTTGATATGCACAGTGCTGATGCCAAAAAAGCAGGGGAGTCTGAGCGCCGTCTCCATGCACTGGTTGTATGGAGAGAGTCTCCTTTTTTTACTACCCGTGAACGCGCTGCTTTAGCTTGGACTGAATCAGTTACTTTATTATCAGAGACCCACGTTCCTGATGAGCTTTACAATGAAGTATTGACTTGTTTCAGTGAAAAAGAGCTCATTGATCTGACTATGGCGATTATTACCATTAATAGCTGGAACCGCATCGCCGTAAGCTTCCGAAAATTACCAAGCTAAAATTGTCGCAGAAGATGGCAACTGTCTTGAGCAGTTGCTACTTGCTATGATTCGAAGCTATTCCAAAGAATTTATTTTTGAGGAACAAAGGAGTGAGAAATTTATAGGTTTTTATTTTTAAAACAATAAAATAAAAAAATCACCAGGAAATAAATGAACAGTGGTTTAATAAATACATTAAATATCAAAATCATTTGTAAAAACAAACTGTTTGAATGCCATAACATCTGACATAGTTTTAAGATATCTAGTGGTTGATAAGGCTTTATATACAACAGCAATGTTACGTACTGAATGATAAAGAAACCGAGTAGGGTACAAAGAATAGCAATGGGGTGCCTAATCGAATAGAAGATATTAAACCATGATTTTTTTTTCATTGCTTTACCTAAGCGATACCTCTGAGCAAAAGTTGCAAATGCTCATGAGCCAAAAACTCGAACGCAATTTCGTCCCTCTTCTTTTGCTTTATAAAGAGCCTTGTCCGCGTTTTCAATTGATTCTTCAATTGTAATGCCTGTTTTAAGATGCGATATACCAAATGAAGCAGTTAAATGTACAGTTTTATTGTGGTTAATATTAATTTTAAGTGAAGAAATTCCTATCCGAATACGTTCAGTAATCTCAAGGGCCAGTTCGTTATTAGTATTTTGATAGCAAAGTAAAAATTCATCGCCGCCAACCCGAAAAATTTTGTCGTATGGGCGCATATTCTGCATAATGAATCGACATACGGAAGCTAATACGCTATCACCCGCAGCATGTCCATATTTATCATTAATTTCTTTAAAGCGATCTAAATCGACCATTACTATGCTGCATAATTGGATTTGTCGATTAACTAATTCTTGTTGCTCTCGTAACATGGGTAACATATTATTTCGATTGATCGAGCCCGTTAATGGGTCACGGTTGTAAAGTAATTCACTTAATTCTCGTTGCATTGTCGAAATTTCAAGATGCAATTTTTCCATGTTATTTGAAAAAAGATCATAATCATGAGGTAGTACCGGATTGCCTTTACTTATGGCGATTAATAGAGTGGCTGCTGCTTTATGCATTTGCAGATGCACTTCTCCCAGTGCAATAAATCCTGGATGTTGATTTAACCTCTTGAAAGCAGTTTCATAATACCATTGTCCGAATCGACATTCTTTATGTGCACTGGAACCCATGTCATGCCGATCAGGGGGTAATCTACAAATAAGAGAACGTATAATTGAGTTATACCATTGGTGATGATTGTAGAGTGCTTGTTCAAATTGGAAAATAAAATCTTGTAATTCTTCCCGACTAAAAGACTCAAAGTGCATTTATCTATCCCTAATAGTTAGTTTATTTTCACTAAAATATTCGAGCTTCCATACTTAAATAAGCTCACCACCAACGAGTCAAAAAATCAATCTATTGAAATAATAAATTATAAATTTTATAACTTAAAATAATTATTATAAATAATTATAGTACCTATTAAAGGAATTCCATTTTGCTCAATAAGCTCTCTTGCGATTACAAATTTGTTAAATAAAAAAGCAAGGCGTGGCTTTTAGTGGTGCATCCAGAATATTATTTATAAGGCATGACACTCCAATAAACACCGTGATCAATACGGTATTCAAAATTTTAAATTAATAACAAAATAAGAAGATACTTAAAAAAGATTAAAACGTACCAAATGAATGGATTGATTCAATTATTTTCTAAAAAAGAACAGGGTAAGGCTCTAGTAGTGTTTGTCTTTTTAGCTGGACTATTAGGTATGGTTACCTTATTTTTTGAGCCTATCTACTGGTGTAATATTCAAGAGAAATTTGAGCGTATCTTATTTGCTATCTCAATTTATATTTTTTTATTAGCCTTTTTTGTAGGAAAGCCAGTTGAACCTTTAGGATCATTGTGTACTATTTTGTTTGGATTAGTCTTAATGTGTTTTTCTATTTTTTTTCAAGTCTTTTATTTCAGTAATATTTCAATGACGCATATGTTCTTTCCGTTTATCTGTCTTGGATGTATGTGGGGGTTGGGGCGTACTTTATCAGTGATTGTTAATGTTTCTGATTCGGTTGGGGTTGGCTCTTAGTAAGGTTGGCCTTGGTAGCCCCTCACCCTAACCCTCTCGCATGCGGGAGAGGGTTAGGGTGTTAGCATTTGCGTATAAGGGGGGGGGCTCTGTACACAAGTTGCTCATTATCATATAATAATGTTAATAAATTATTATCGATGTATTAATGTAATGCATACACTATCCCACTATCTGCATTCAGGAACTTCAACAACTGTAGGTATAGACAATATCCTAGATACTACTCTGGCGAATATCTATGTGAAAGATAAAAAAGGACGTTATTTAGACTGCAATCAGAATATGTTATGTCTTAACAAGATGCCCGATATGAAGGGGAAAATGGATTCTGACTTATTATGGAAAGACCAAGCTCCTATACTCATGAAAAATGACGCGGAGATAATGCAACAGAATAAAGCAAAAACGTTTATAGAGACAGTCCAGCTTAATGGTTCCTTTCAGCATTATCTTAGCCGTAAAGCACCATTGTATACGCGACAAGGTAAAATCATTGGGGTCGTGGGAATATCCTTTTTGATAGATGGTGATGTTTCATTATTTACGACGATACAAGAGACAATACCGGTTATTATGCCACGCACTGTGGATATCAACGTTCATGATCAAAATACAAATAATCAACTCACCACGAAACAAATTACATGCTTATCTTATTTGGTTAAAGGCATGACAATAAAACAAATTGGTCAACAATTAAATTTATCGCCAAGAACAGTTGAAGATCATCTTAATTCAGCTAAAAATAAGCTCAACTGTCATAGCCGCAGTGAGCTAATTACAACCGCATTACAATTGCCAATTATTAGAAATCAATTGTAAAACACCCATGATTATATTTTGAGATAGTAAGGTTATATCAAGTATTACTACTGAAATCGATGCCTCCAGTCAGCCCATACGCACTTTTCACTTGGGTTCCATAAAAGTATTGTATTACAGGGATATTCACACCTAAATAACAGGAAATGTTAGCACCTAAATTTATCCTTAAACCCGGTAATAAAAAAATACTATTTCCACCGCTGTTCGGATCGATTAATCCCTCGATATTGTCCTTTGCGGCATATTCCCCATTAATTTCTATAATTCCATCAATGTGTAATTTTTTCTGTTCACTTTTATAAAGCTCTATAACAGTCCCAAAATTATAATCCCACAAGGAGCCTAGGGTCGTCTGCTGTGTACCCTCCGTACTTTGCGTATATATTAAATTGGAACTTAGTGAGAGCTTTTTAAATTGTTTAGAAATAATAATCCCAGCAAATGGAGTCCAGGCACCGCTTCCCGGTTGATCAGCAGCAGAAAAGAGTACACCATAGTTATCTCTTACTGTGGTTTTACCTGTTGGAGTATTAATTCCTGAGAGTAAAGCCAGGGAAGCAGGATGCTTTTCCTCATCCAGCAATCGCCACAGAGAAAAGACATTGGTATCGCCTATGCCAGAAGAATTTCCTAATTGAATAATGCTTTTAATATTTGTTTCCTCATTAATAGCAACCGCAGAAATGGATGAATTGATAACATAGGGAAGGCTAGCTCCAATGGTTATATTCTCTTCTAGCCCATAAAAAGCCAAAATATAATTCGTCAAGTTATACTTCTGATTTTCAGCTAAAGGATGTTGCAAGAGTACAGTATTAGAAAGGGGGATACTGGGATAATATTCTACTCGGTAACTTATCCCTACTTGCCCTTTATCCATGGTATCGGCGGTGGCAGTAGTTATTGGTGAGCCGATTCCAGTAGAGTAACTGATTGATTTTTGAGGAAAAGTAGCTGCATAAAGAGTTAAGGAGCAGCAGTATAAACCTATTACTCGCTTTAAAATTTTATTCATTCCATGAGTATCGTTTAAAATTTTATTCTATCTTAGAATGTGGAGTATACCCAATAGCCGATGAAAGATAATCAGTACCTAGGATTACCTTAATAAGATAATGAATACCAATCATTGCTTCGTGTTTTCAACTGCCGCTTCAATAAAAAATTTCAAAAAATAGCAAAACATTCTTGTGCTGCTCGAGGGAAGACTGTAAATAGACCAAGAAATATCTTACATCGCAAAAAAAGTGACTATTAATTTACATTATTATATTATCATTTTTTTTTTACAGAGAGTCAAAAATGCCATCAAGTCAATTAGCGTTCTTATGTCAACAGATTGAAAATCAAGATACCGACCATTTTGGTAAATTTTATATGTATGTCAGTTTGCTAAATACCCTGACAGCAAGAAATAAATCGTTTGCTGAGGGATTGCCGCAATACTCGAGTTTGCTTCCTTGGAAAAATGATAAACCTATAAAAATTGGGGAAATATCCACTGACTTTACAAGACAATTAAA
The DNA here is from genome assembly GCF_977063405.2 of Legionella stuttgartensis. NCBI lineage: Bacteria > Pseudomonadati > Pseudomonadota > Gammaproteobacteria > Legionellales > Legionellaceae > Legionella > Legionella stuttgartensis. The sequence goes on along the minus strand of NZ_CDRUHA020000111.1, from coordinate 214,284 downwards.
TATTTACTCTCGAGAATTTATTAATTCCCAACCTAACTGGTCGAAAGCACTTTATAATATTGTTATGGCCTATATACGTAAAGGAAATGTTTCAGATCTAATTTATATTATTGATCAAATGCTTGATCATCTCAGTGCAATGCATGGAAAACAAAGTCATAATAATAGTATTTATGTCGATATTAACTTTGACAAAAAAAAAGAAGGCCTAGCTTCGTTCATTAAAGAAATTTCAGCTTTCAACCAGCAGGTATTATCTATTACTGATAATAGTTGTAATACCGTATTATCTTTATTAGGAGTAACTACAGGGTTAGTATTGCTATTTACTGCGATACCGATAATTATTAGTTTACCTCTTGTATTCGCTGGATTGTATGGCACCTATCATTTTGCAACTGAGGTAATTTCAAAAGCTGAATCGTTAGAAGCGCACCTAACTCAGATTACTGAAAAAATGAAAAAGTTACCGCAAGATACCAGTTTATTTGGAGATGCTAATCACAATACATTTTTCACCGCAGCGGTTAAGCCCATACCCTATGCAGCAGTTACCGCTGCAGAGCAATTAGTATTTGATGAATCGCAACAGAAGCAATTAAAAACCGGCCGAGATGGGTTGGATTCGGCCTTTTACTGGATGGGTTTATAAATCAATACTTAAGACATCGCCAGTTGATGCTTCTAATAATCTGTTTCTTCCTATTTGATTTGTAGAATACTACTAAGAGGGATAAATGTAGGCATTAAGTGAAGCATGTAGCCTGGGTGCAGGTCCAATGACAGGAGCCCGGGTGTCGCTTTGGCGCGACCTAGGACAAGTTACTAACCCCTTTACGTCTAATGACATGTGGGGTGGAAATATGTTTGGGTGTTTAGAGGAAATCATTTACAGTGATGTTTCTATGACAAGCAGAGTGTTAGATGAGCTTATTAAGATATTTTACATATATTTTATTGTCTGAATTCGGTATGATTGTTCTAACAAAAATAATAAATTTATGAGTCAATTATGAAAAAATTAGTTCTTATTTTGGCATTATGTTCATTGAATGCATTTGCTGTTAATGCTGTAAATCCAAATAATAATGATTGTGAAAGCATACAAGATCCTGCGGAGCGAAAGGATTGTTATAACATTGCAAAAAAAGATGAAGCGGAAGAAAATTTTAGGAACTTCCAAGAAAATCTCCCTGATTCTTATCAAGATGACTTCTAATAAAAAGAATTTTAGGTAATACATTGAATTGATCGATTTTGATTGAATGTATTACCTACTAAAGATGTTGTTTTTCCCACTGATTACCTTAAATAAAACGCGAAATTTCAATCCAAATACTGCAACTTAATTTTAAAAAATTTGAAATTTTTGATTAATTTTCTTGATTTTTTCATGAGTTAATAAATTTTTTTCTCAAAAAATCACTATCAAATGTCCAATTTATAAACTATATATACATATAGAGGTCATTTTTGTTGTTTAAGGAGAGAATAATGAAATTAATACTTACATCCTCAGCATTGCTCATGTCTTTAAGTCTAGTTGGTTGCAATACAATGAACCAAGCCAGTCAGTACAGTAACTCAACGGTAGGCGCCGGTGTAAAATATGGTGCTAATGTGGTGGGTACCGGGGTGGGGTTTATAGCTGATACTGGTGCTGCAGTAGGTCATGGAGTTGGTAAGGTAGTTGATACTGGAGTTGGAGTAGTAACTGGACATACAGTTTACAAAGCAAAACCACAATATGTTAATCATAATGGTCATCGTTATATGTTACAAAATGGTCGTTATGTTCTGGTACACTAACCTTTAAAAGGCTCTTCATTAAGAAGAGCCTATAAATCTTATTTTCAAATGATTTTTATACGGTTTACTTGGACATTGAAAATCATAGTCCGCGTGAATAGCTAATTGAACTATCAAATAAATTTAACAGCATGAAATAGAGGAGAGACCATTCCTCTTAGTGTTCACTTATAAAGTTTGTGAGCTGCTTGTTCGTGCAATTTCTTCTAACGTTTGTGAACTCCTAATTTCATGGGTTATGCAATCGAGAAGAGGGGCTTTGTCGCCAATAGCTATGGATTTATGGACTTTTGCCACGGTATGAGTCTCGGAGACCCTATAATTAGAATTTAACTCCTCTAACTCGTCTGAGTCTGCTACGCTGCTTGCATCAAAAAGAGTTAATAAACGTTCGTCCCGCCCTATTAAACCTAATTCTCGAGCTTTTTCATTCATTTTTTCGAAATCTTTCATAGTAACTCCGTTAGAGAATACTATTTCAAGAGACCAAACTCTTTTTTTGAAGCCAGGATTGGTCCAGTCTTGTACATGTAAAATCTCACTTGAAGGCATAAAATTTTTTAAAAAACGACCAGGGCCCCTTACTTGCACTATTTTTGCTACATCTTCTGAAACTTTGAATGCCCAATTGTCATCTTTTCCTGATCCAATGACCACAGTTACTTCATTATTAGCAGCTGCTGTGTTTTTTATAGAATGGTATTTTTCTCCACTTTTTGAGGCTTCGATTGTTTTTTGACTATAGCTATCAAACAGTTCTTCATTCAAATATAAATGCTTTTGTGGGCGGGTAAACACTTTAGGCATTCCTGTGACCCAAATGAAACCCCGACATGGAATGATTGATATGCCTGCTGCATAAGGTTGTACAGTATATTTACAGGGACTGGTAGAAAAGAAAAATTTACTGTCATTGTCTATAAGGTAGCGAACAAGATCGATACTTGGTGTTTTTCTTTTTTGCATTGAAGACATCCCAAGATAGTTGCTAGACATCGCTTCATAAACTTCTTTACTCCCTTCAGTTCCTCTATAAAGAAAGTCTTTATCTGAGGGTAAACTTTCATGTAACTGAGCTATTCCTTCATCTATTTCTTGTGGCGTTAACAAAGGGTATGCTGGATCCAACTTATCGGGAGTAAAAAGTCCACCACGTCGTAGAGACAATGAAGATAATACACTTTGATTAAAACCAGATCTAGCTACTGGGGTCTGTAGTAATCTTCGCATGTTAGGGTACTCCTATATTATTTGGTACCAAATAATTACTGAGAGTTCTATAAATAAGCTTTTATGGAAGTAATTATGGGCCAATTGATCCCCGGGTGAATAATTTAAGATCTATATGATTTAAAATATAGCATATATTTTTATAACGCAGGAAAGTAGCTTAAGTTGTTCACTTTGATTGAATTTGGCCTATGAGTTTCATTAAATAATGTTATTTTGTTAGCTAGAATAGTCATTTGAGCAAGGTGTTATTCTAGCTATTTGGAAATGAAAATTGCGATTATTTACTTTGTCTTTTTCTTGTGATTTAGAAAAGGAGCTGCTTGATGCGCGATGATTCGTTCATAGAGTATGCGCACTACCTCTTCGTACAATTTCCTCTAAGGTTTTGTTGCCTCTAATTTCAGCCGCTATGCATTGAATTAATGGGTCTTTAAGTCCTAAAGGAATATCTTTATGGACCTTCGCCACTCTAAGGGTGGTTGGTATTCTGTAGCGAGTATTTAATTCTTCTAATTCCTCAGAATCCACTACGCTTGCTGCATCATGAATGGTTAACAAGCGCTCGTGAATTCCTATTAAACCTAATTCCCGGGCTCTTTTATTCATTCGTTCAAAGTCTTCACTAGTTCTGCCATCTGAGAATACTACTTCAAGAGACCACACTCTTTTTTTGAAATCTGGATTTTCTATATCTTGGACGTGTACTATCTCAGTTGAAGGCATAAATTTTCCAAGGAAGCGGCCAGGGCCACGTACTTGAATTACTTTCATTACGTCTTCAGAAACTTTTAATGCCCAATTATCATCTTTGGTAGCACCAATAATAATGGTTACTTCATTATTGCCAGCGGCTGTTTCCTTTATAGGATAATGTTTTTCTTCTTTTTCCAATTCTTTAATTTTCTTTATTGTATAATTATCAAACAATTCCTCGTTTAAGAATAAATGTTTTTGCGGGATCGTATACACTTTGGGTAGTCCAGTGACCCAAATGAAACCGCGACATGGAATGATTGATATACCAGCTGCGTAAGGTTTTGCTGTATATTTGCAGGGTGATGTAGAAAAAAAGTACTTACTGTCATTATCGACAAGGTAGCTCACGATATCATGATTTGATGATTTTTTTCTTTGAACTGAAGACATCCCAAGATAATTACTCGTCATTGCTTCAAAAACTTCTTTAGTTCCTTCTGTTCCTCTGAAAAGGAAGTCGCTTCCAGATGGAAGGCTATGATGTAGTTGCTCGGCACCTATCTTTATTTCTTTTGATGATAGGGAAGCATAAGTTATATCAAGCTTATCTGAAAAAAAAGAATGACTTGTTTGAGTCAAGGATTTTAATACTCGTTGATTAAAAATTGTTTTATTTATTAGTGTTAATTTTGATCGCACATCCATACTCCAACTATTGGGTCAACTAATTGTCACTAAAATCATTAAATGGACCCTGTGATTCAAAAAGGATCATACCAAATAAATTTTGTTTTGTTGAATAGAAAAAGAAGTTTTTGAATGTTTATTCTATGTAATTAGTGACCTGCTCTTACTTAAGAAGTTATGAGATAGGGTATAGAGAAATCTTATGAAGATGTTCTTTTCATGTGATAGCACAAGATTGTTAAAATGCTGTGCTATCGAGCAAGAACTATTGTTAACGTTTTTTGAATATGGATTTTAGTTGATTATAAGATAGTGCAATTCCATGAATTCGAAGACTCCTCTTTTACTGCTCCTTTTTTATGTGCTTGAGCATACATACCATAGGGATTAGGCTCTAGTGGAGTTTTGGAACTTGATTGTGTTGCTAAATTTCCAAGCTTTACACCATCTAAATGTTTTTTGAATACCTGGAAGTTAGGCCCATTTTCAATATCTATTATTGGGAACACAATATGTTGGAAGTGTTGCGCCCGTTTTCCAATTTCTTCACAATATATCTTGGCAACAATCTCTGGATCATTTTTAAAGCTTCCGCATCCCCAGGCTCCCATAATTGCATCAGTTTTTCCTTTGAGAATTAAAGTATCGAGCTGTGCACCGATACGACGACTTAGGTCTTGAGTATATTCTTTTACTGAATGTTCATCCTTGAAGTCAATTTTTCTATCAATAAGCTCAGGAGCTGCTGCTCTCAATTCATAAAAAGGAAATATTTTGTTTTTTGGAAGGAAGGAATAACTCAATGCACTGTCCGCTGTAAACTGTTTTCTAGATACAAGTTCTTCAGAACTTGTTGGAACCAAAATTTCAGGTCCACGAAAGCAAATCTGCGGCTCATCATCCATATATACTTTATAAGCTTCGGGTACTTTTATTCCGCGTCGTATGCTTAATGACTCCAGTTCTTCAGGGCTCATTTTTTCTTGCGCGCTTAAGAGTCTCCTGCTTTGTTCATCATAAAGAAAACATTTCCGAGTTCCATCGTAATAAATGCCTTTGGAGAGTAACGAACGGACACAAGATGAACGATGCCACATATTTTCTTCCTGAGCACTTCCTCCTTCTAGAGCAGCTCCTCCCGGAAACAGTGAATTGGCCATATTCAAAATAGGATATATTTTTCCATGTTTTTTAGTTACTTCTAAAGCAGCATCCCCAAAATCTTTGCACACTACTTCAACTTTATTGGGTGGTTCTACTTTTTCTTCTTTCCATGATTTTAAATTTTCAGATGCATGTGATTTTAACTCGTTATATAGCTTAGGGTCTGTTACATGGTCTATTGTTTTGCCCATACTTTTATGACGCCAACCATTTCCAGAAAAAATTCCCAATAGATAACTGGGTTGGTTATAGGAATGAACTTCCTTTATATGCGATAAATAAATGGGATTCGAAAGATGACGTAATTCTCTATATGCTCTCATAAAATAACTCCCTTGGTATTTTGTCTCTTTCTGGTCTTGCGGAGACAGATCCTGTTATTCATTGATATAAATTCATCAATAATGATCCTTAATTTGCATTATTGTTCTTTTTATATCGTCGTTGTTATCTCACATATTATCCTACTTGGTCAATAAAAATCTTTTGTTGAATTGGTTGTCATACGGTAGAAATGTTGGCTATTTTGTCAAAAAAACAATTAAAGTGAGCAGGTTAGTGTATATTTTTTGTTATTAGTAATGACAGAACATCGTATAAAAATCATTCAATTAGCATTCAAATTATTGAATTTTTTTTGTGCAATTTATCTATACATATGAAATTTTGAACTAATATATAAAACAATGACGATATGATACTTTCGCGCATCTCCAGTATGTTTAATTTTAGTTCTGCTGTTTTTTGACTACCAGAGATGTATATCTAAAAGGAAATTATTTTGAAAAAAGTACATGTCTGCTTTCAGCTTGTTCTATTGCTGTTGACTTTTATTTGTGGTGAAAGAGGGTGGTCTGCACAAAGATTGCCACTTTTAAGTGATTATATGCGGATAAAAACGGTCGGTGAGCCTGATTTGTCGCCAGATGGAAAATGGATAGTTTATACCTTAGAAGAAAATGTTAATAAAACAAGTGCAATACGAAATATCTGGTTAGTATCCTACGATGGCAAGGTCTCCAAGCAGCTCACCAATAATAAGAAAGCCAGTAATTACTTACCAAAATGGAGCCCTAATGGTCAATGGATTGCTTTTTTATCGGATAGCGATGATAGTCTCAGGTTATTGAATAGACAAAGTGGTCAAATTATCAGATTGACGAATAATCAGTACGAGGTAAGTGATTTTACGTGGTCACCGGATTCCCAAAACCTTGCTTTTATTGCCAGTGAGCCTACTGAAAAAGCCTCTAAAAACAAACCCATAATCATTACACGATTTCTTTTTAAAAAAGACACCGAGGGTTATCTTTGCGACAAAAGAACGCATCTTTATCGTATAGCACTTCAAAGCAAACAAGTTGAGTTACTAACGCCGGGGTCTTATGATGAATGGTCTCCAGTATGGTCACCCAATGGAGAATACATCGCATTTGTCTCTAAACGAGGAGCCGAACCGGATAGGAATTATAATTCAGATGTATATGTCATAAGTAGCAAAACTGGAGGTAAGGCAATACAATTGACTCGTTTCCCTGGAGCCGGGATGGATCCAGATTGGGAATCGATTCCCTCATGGAGCCCGGACAATTCTCAAATAACTTATTTAAGCTTTAATAATAAGTCACCTATCTATGCACCTACGCAACTAGCGATTGTTAAATTGGCCAGTCATCAAGAACGAATTGTCGCTCCTATAGATCGTTGGTTTACAAAACCTGAATGGTCTGAGGACGGTAAAAAAATATATGCCTTAATTGAAACAAGCAGGAATACCCATCTGAACGAGATTGATGTACTTACAGGTGAGGTCAAAGCATTAACTAAAGGAGAACAGGTTGATAGTGAATTTGCAACTGCGAAGCAGCATATTGTGGTTGTCTCTTCGGATGATCAACATCCACCCGAACTCTTTGCAGTAGAAAATACGTTGAGACCCTTAACCCACCATAATCAAAAGCTTTTGGATGAGGTTATTTTTCGTCCTGTAGAAAATATTGAGTTTAAAAGCGCTGATGGAACGTTGATCGAAGGTCTATTGCTCAAACCGGCAAATTACAAACCTGGAAAACAATATCCGGCGCTTTTAAATTTGCATGGGGGACCTGTTTATCAATTTAGTCATGAGTTTAACTTTGAGTGGCAGTGGCTTGCTGCCCAAGGTTATACCATCATAGCTCCCAATCCACGAGGAAGTTCCGGAAAGGGGTTTGATTTTTCTAATGCGATTAACGCAGATTGGGGCAATCTGGATGTTAAAGATGTTCTTGCTTCTGTGGATTATGCCATTAGTAAGGGTATTGTCGATCCCAATCAATTGGCTGTGGGCGGTTGGAGTTATGGCGGCATGCTTACGGATTATGTTATTGCCAGCACGCAACGTTTTAAGGCTGCTGTCAGCGGAGCAGGGACCGGCAATGTTTTGGGCAACTATGGTGTCGATCAATATACTTTGGATTATGAGTCAGAGTTAGGAAAACCTTGGTTAAACCCTCAAATTTATATGAAACTGAGTTACCCGTTAATGAAGGCTAATAAAATTAAAACCCCTACTTTGTTTATGTGCGCCAGTTTGGATTTTAATATGCCGTGCATCGGTTCTGAACAATTATATCAAGCCTTAAGATCACAAAATATACCTACAGAATTGATCATTTATCCTGAACAATACCATTCTCTTGATAGACCCGATTTTCAAATTGATCGCTTGCAACGATTTAAAGATTGGATGGATTTTTATCTTAAAAAACTCAATTAATTCAATAATGGCTGCGAATTGCGGTTAAAAGATAGTGGAAAATTTCATTTTATTCCAAGCATTAAGACTGGCCAAAGTGATAGCTAATGAACTATAAATATCTATAGGGTTTTTAATTCGCTGCTAAAGAGTTTTTATGGATAAAGAAAAATGTAATATCCTTTATGTTGATGACGAGGCGCATAATCTTACTGCCTTTGTCGCGACATTTCGTCGTCATTTCAATGTGTATACTGCTACTTCAGGACGCGAAGGTATGGATATTATGCGCCATAATAATATTCAAATTGTTATTACGGACCAACGAATGCCCGAAATGACAGGTGTACAATTTTTAGAGTCCATTATTCCTGAATATCCCCATACAATTCGAATGATTTTGACGGGTTTTACTGATGTTGAAGCAATTATTAAAGCCATTAATACGGGGCGAGTTTTTCGCTATATAACGAAGCCATGGGATCCTGTTGATTTAAAGATTAATATTGATACAGGTATAAAGATGTTGAATCTTGAAAAAGAGCGTTTGTTTTTGATTGAAAAACTGAACCAAGAGGTATTATATCAAAAACGAATTATGGAGTTGTTTCAAAAATACGTGCCTAAAAATATAGTCGATGAAATTTTAAATTCTCAGGGAGAAGAATCTCTGATACGCGGTGAATATCGTATTATTTCAGCCATGTTTGCGGACATACGCCAATTTACTTCTATAGCAGATAAATTAGGCCCTGTAAAATCTGTGGAAGTACTGAATGCTTATTTTGAATTAATGACTCAAAAAATTCGTAATCATCATGGTAGTGTTAATAAATTAATTGGTGATGGAATTTTAGCTTTATTCGGTGCGCCTGTTTCACATATCGATAATCAATTAAATGCTGTATTTGCAGGATTAGCAATGATTGATGCATTGCAAGAATTTAATGAGAAATACCATGAGATAATTGGTCGCGAAATCTCTATTGGAATAGGCATAAATACCGGAGAGGTAATCGCTGGTAACGTAGGTACTAGTGAACATATGGAATATACGGTCATCGGCGACACGGTGAATACTGCTTCACGCATAGAAGAGCTGACCAAAAATAAGCCCAATACTTTATTGATTAGCGAAACTACCTACAAACCTATTGCAAATGAAATTCTTGTTGAAGAAATAGAACCCCAAGTAATTCGTGGCAAGGAAGAAAAAATCAAGCTTTATCGAGTGCTTGGAAGAAAACATGAGCGCTAATACGATAAAAACGTGGCAATTTTGGTACCCCAATATAATCACCGTTTTAATTTACACGATAGGGGGTGTGGCAAGTAATATTTGGATGATTCCTCATACATTAGTAACTCCTCTTTGGCTTCCATCGGGCGCAGCATTGGCTATGGTGCTTTGGTATGGCAATAAGGTTTTTTTAGGGATCGCTATTTCAGAAGTACTCGTTACTGCAACACTGGGTAACGTGTTGTCTTGGCAAACTTGGATTGCATCTGCATTCGTAGGAGTGGGGGCTGGGCTCCAAGCAATCTGGGCTGCTCAATTGATTCAGCATTATACTCATACCAAAACACCATTCTATACAGTTAGAGATGTTTTAATTTTTATCTTCGGAGGTGATTTTCTTATATCTCTTACCAGTTGTACTGTAGGTATTGCTTCGCTGGTGTTGTTTGACTTAATTAAACCCGGACAAATTATTAATAATTGGTTTGTTTGGTGGATAGGTGACATTGTAGGGATTATGGTTATAACTCCCCTTATTATGGCTTGGTATGATAGTAAACCTACATTCAATTTGAAGCTATTTCTTGAGTATGTGCTCTTAATCGGTTTATTAAGCTGCACGATTGTGATGATCTATATACTGCATTATCCCCTAGCTTATATTTTGCTCCCATTTTGTGTATGGTCTGCTGTACGTTTTAGTATTCGATTGGCAATAATTACAGCATTTATCATTTCGATTTCTGTACTCTGGTTAGAGATCCATGGTTATCAAGAGTTCAGTTATATGGATATTTCAAGTAGCTTAATATTTTTACAAGCATTTGTTGCAGTCATATTTTTTACGACATTAATCTTGTCTGCAGTAATAAACGAACGAAAAAAAGCACAAGAAGAATTACTCCACGCCAATATCAAACTGGAATCACGAGTGGAACAACGTACACGGGATCTTAACAAAAAGAACATTCAACTTAATAAGACATTAGAAACTTTAAAAAAGGCGAAAACACAATTAATTCAAGCAGAAAAAATGTCTTCTTTAGGAGTATTAACTGCTGGAATCGCGCATGAGATTAACAACCCAGTTAATTTTATCTCCGCCAATATCGGTCCATTAAAAAACGATATTGACGATATAATGAATCTATTAAATAAATACGAGGAAATTACCCCTGAAACATCAATAAAAGAGAAACTACTCGAAATTTCAAAATACAGAGAAGCAATCGATTTGTCGTTTACGCTGCAAGAAACGCATAATTTACTTGATGGTATTGAAGAAGGTGCAAGACGTACTGCAAGTATTGTAAAGGATTTGCGTACTTTTTCGCGTCTTGATGAAGGGGAGCTAAAACAAGTTAACATTCACGAGAATATCGATTCAACCTTAACCTTATTACACAATCAATTTCGCGACCGAATTATCATTAATAAAAATTATGGTGATATTCCTGAAATAGAATGTTTCTCCGGAAAACTCAATCAAGTCTTTATGAATATTCTCACCAATGCAGCACATGCAATTCCTGAGCATGGGGAAATTACTATTACAACTGCTAAGAAAAAGAATCACATTTTAATTCGTATTCGGGACACAGGTGTGGGAATGACTAAAGAGACAATGGCTAAGATGTTTGAGCCTTTTTTTACTACGAAACCTGTCGGAAAAGGGACAGGCTTAGGTTTATCCATTTCTTATAGTATTATTCAGGAACACCACGGAACGATTACAATAAAAAGTGCTTTAGGAAAAGGGAGTGAATTTAAAATCACTCTTCCTATTAAGTATGTCAGAAATTGATCCTGGTCAAGAGGAATCCCGGCGGTCTGAACTCATTTAAACCGGGTCCCCTCATTATACTAAATACTAAACTCCAATTCTTAAGTCTGCCCGTAGTGCATGGCTGCTACATATTCGCCATAGTTAAAACAAAATTTGGAATATTTGGTGAACCTATACCAACCCCATCATTCCAATATTGATCTTCAGGTTCCAGAGTAAGTGATGAATCCCATCCAAAAGTTTTGTTCTTAATAGTAAATGCAGAGGCCGGGGGAGGACTGCCTTGAATTATTGTAGAGGGTGGGGGTGTTGCACCACTGATTATAAGGGCTGGCGGAATAATAAGATTAATTGCTCCGTTGTCGAGTAAAACATGATTCATTTGATACAAATAAGGCGCTGCTTGGCCTATAGGTGTTCCTTTATTTAGTAAACTACGTGCTTGATTTACTAAGATTAAAGTGGCTGAGAATAAAGGACATGCCAAGCTTGTGCCTCCATCCTGAATTTGTGCTCCATCCGCAATAATCAGTAGTCCCGTTTGTGGGTCACCTAGCATCGCAATATCAGGTAATGCACGGCGACTTCCGAAGTTACTAATAACTCCATAACCACCCGCAGTGAAATTGCTAATGGACTTCTGCCACCTAACTGGACCATAAAACTTGCTAATGCCTCCACCAGTTCCACCATCATAAACATAGCTACCTTTAGATGCTTTAACTGATCCCCAGACGGTTTCAAATGCATAGCGGTATTTTTTATCTACGAACAAAGCAGTCGCTCCGACAGCAGTAGCATAAGCAGAACTGGCGGGATAATTAACTTTTGGGGGAGAGGGCCAAGTCCCAGTACATTTTTTTTGGGTGCTGTAGGTAAAGTCTCCACAATCACCGGAAGAAAAATTAACACTGATTCCTGCTGCAGCAGCTAATTTTAAAGTTTGTTCGAGTGAAGTATCTAAAGTTTCTTCGCCACCCCAGCTATTAGAAATAACGTAGGCATTAGAAAAACCTGCAATGGTATGTTTATTCTTAATCAGATTATTGATCACCTCGGTTAATATCGTCTTTTGATTTTTACCTAATACCAGAACTGTATTATCTCCAGGCGCTAGTGTATGAGAAGCCTCAATATCCAGGAAGATTTCATGACTCGAAGATGAGGCATTAGGGCAGTGTGTAAATGGAGTTCCATCAGGATTAATGATTGCAAAATTCCTGGATGGTCCTGAAATTACAAAGGGTTTTATCTTGTTTTCTTTAAAATATTTATTTGCATCCCTTAAAATTTCCTCTGGTCTATTCGTACCGCACGAATCAACAATCACAAGGGTTTGTCCTGTCCCATCGAGATGTTTGCCATTAATAAGAGGAAGGTTTTTCAGATTATAACTCTTTTGCAAATGCTCACCGGTGAACCCTTGTAATGAAATATCTGTAGGAATTGCAAAAGGAGTAAAAGCATTCCACATAAAATTTAAATCATGAACTTCATCCTTTTTATTTTTAATACTTTCTATGTTTGCATGAAATTCAGGAATGGTGCTAAGCCCCGTAATTTCGGCAATATATTGAGCAATCTCCGAATTTATTTTGGGTTTGTTTGTATTGGCATAAACGAGTTTATTTTGATACTGATAATAGTTTATTTGCACGTGAAGCGCTTGTTCAATTTGTGCTACTGTACCAGTGATTTGAATACTATGATTAACAATACGGGTTTGCATTCCTTGAGAAGAGAAAAATCGTTGTACTGCCTCTTCTGCTTCTTTATTAGGTGCAAACTCCTCTTCATAAAGAGCGGAAGTTAAAAATTGTTGATAGCGAGAACTATTTGGGTCATAAACATCTTGAACAAGCTTATCTAACTCTGCTTGATTGCGTATTTTTAATCTCGCTATAAATGAAATTTTTATATTAGAATCCATAGGTCGAATCAGGGTGGCCTGATTGAGTAAGTTTATTCCGGGGCTAGGCAAGCTCGATAAGTCAGTTGCTTGCTTTGCATAGGGAGTTGTTGTCACAAAACCAAATGACAATAAAAGAAATACTACTTTTTCAAGTTTCAACATGAATTATCTCCCTATGTTATCCGAAAAAAAATAGACTAGTAATCGGACTATATGTGATAAATCCCAAATCATCCCCAGTGGTTAAAGAAAATACATGACCATTCTGAGTTCCTGCATGGATCACGGTGGCATCTGCATTAACGAACAAGGTGTACGTTATTTGGGATAAAAGAGTCCACATGGGATTTGAATGGGTTAAGGTGTTAGCGAAATAGGCATATTCAAAATTGATGGTACCAGGTGGTAAGGTACTATTCGTTGAGGTTTGCCGAGTATTAACATAAAGTTGGCTACTTGTAGCAAAAACATTTTGGATGGGAACTGGAATACTTGATTCTGGACCACTGATTCTATTCCAGGTAGCGCCATTATTTATTGAATAATAGACATTGCCATCGTCACTTCCTATATAAATAGTAGAGGGGGTTAAAAATATACTGTTGATGGCTCCAGTACCTGGATTTGTTGCGGTAGATACCCAAGTAGTTCCCTTGTCGTTCGAATAGTAAACTTTTCCCTCTTGAGTTCCAACATAAATTTTTGCTGTAGTTGTAACAGAGACACTATTTACTGCTGAAGTACCTGGTGCGGTGGTAGCGCTCCAAAAAGTACCATTATTCGTTGAATAGTAAACTTTACCATCGGCACTTCCTACGTATAAAGTAGTTGGTGTTACGAATATCCCATTCACGGTATTACCCGGCGATGGTACGGTTGGTGTAGCAGTCCAAGTTAAACCATTCTTAATAGAAAAATAAACAGAACCGCTAGCAGTCCCTGCATATACTATCCCTGCACGTGTAAATGTAACTTCTACTGTATGATTGCTATCAATATTAAATAGTGTGAATGTTGTTCCACCCTTTTGTGCGGTGCCTCCGTCCATCAACCATTCATCAACTTGGTAACCCGCATCTGGCTTTGCTATAAAAGTCAAATTACTTCCTGCGATCACCGTTTGGGGCGTATTGGGTTTAATTGTTCCATGTGCGCCAGCAGTTGGTGAAATCAAATATTTTGTCACAGGAATTAAAGTAATATTTAAAATGTTAGCTAAGCCTGGGCGATAACACTCCAGTCCATTTCTTTGTTCACATACAATAGGACCATCTTTGATATGGCCAGGTAATTTGCTTCCATTCACAAGCAAATTAAGTGTACAGGATTGATGATAATTCAATTTAAATGGGTTAGGGCAATTCCCGGCTGAAGTGACTTGGGTAACCCCCTTAATGTGTTTCATAGATAAAGTGTGTGTTTTGTGCGATTGATTGGTTACCGTATATTTGATTGTCGCTGTTCCTATCGGTGTTATATAAATTTGGGGTGGATAGTTGGGATCCGGTGCAAAAGTCCATACTGGTCTACTTGCATGGCATACTGTAAGGAATAGAAAAACAACCACAACCATACAAAGCTGGGGCAAAGTAGTTTTAAATATTCGCATCTTCAAATCCATTTTCAGATATTCATTTTAGTGTTTATCTTAAGTTGATTACTTATCTTAGATCAATAAAAGTTGATATTTTTTTCAATGGGTTAAAGATTATTTGACAGAAGGATAGAGCTTATTTACGAGTACCTTAGCATTGGATTACAATTGATTTTGAGGGCTGTTTAATCGCCAAAATATTTATTATAAATAGTTAAATAGGTTCCATCGGTTTCTATTTCTAATAAGGCTTTATTAATTCTATCAATTATAGGGGCATTCTTTCTAAGCGCAATTATTCCATATCCGTTACCTATCACAATCGGTTTTCCTACCAGTTGAAATCCTTGTAGCGTATTATTCAGCAGATATTTAGCAACATTCTCATTGACCAATGCTGCATCAATATCACGACTGTTAAGGGCATCTATTAATGATGTGATTGTGGAATAGGCTTTGATATTTTGTTTCGAAGTATAATTAGGTAACACATTGTATTGGATAAAAGTTGCCTGAAGTGCACCAATTTTTTTGTTTTTAATATCGTTGATTGAATTGATATTTGAATTTTTTAATGACATAAACTGTCCATTACTTGTTATATAAGGCAGACTGAATACGTAATCGGTTGGTTCAGTTGAAGGAAGTGGACTCGGTAAAAAAGTAATGTCAATAAAACCCGCATTAAGATCTTTAAATTGTGAATCTAAATCAGTTGGTTTATAGATACACGTTGTAGCAATGCGTTTGCATATTTCATCCATAAGGTCGACACTAAAACCAAAATAATGATTGTCGCTGTCGGTTGATGAAAAAGGGGGAGCAAATTTCAAAACGCCTACAGCAAGGGAACTACCATAAGCAACGAAATGACTTGCTAATAGGATTATAAAAACAATGTGCTTTAAAAGCTTCATGTTGTATATCCGTATTTTATATAGTTAAACTCTAGAATGTTAAAAAAGGCTTGTCAATGCAATCAGTGAATGAGTCTGAATCCTTTTAGCCGTTAACATTGTTTTTTTGTATTCATATATGAGAAAAATTTAATTAAATCATCCATGTCTTTATCAGATAAAGACTGTTTATCTGAGCCTGTCATCCGGCCTTGTGGGAGAGAGCGAACTGATTTTGGATCGCGAATAAATTTTTTCAATTGAGTGATATCAGGATAATAATCCAACGGATTTTTGGGGCAATTCAAGTCTGGTCCGATATCGCTTTTTCCCACCTTATTTATCCTGTGGCAACCCTCACAATGGCTAATATAAATTTTGTACCCATTAGCAATCGATGCGTTTGTTGTTTTGGGAGGGCTAAGGACATGTAGGTAATTGAGTTCGGGGGTAACTTTTATGGAAGTAACACTCCATGCCCAATATTCTGGTGATATATAGGAGCGCTCAGGATAAAGCCAAATAATCTCATAAGGTCCAGCTGTAAGACCGGTGTGATTGTCAATTATTGGCCATCTTGATTTAGGTTCTATAGCCAGCATTGCTATGGATGCATTCTTACTACAATCCATAATTTTATGTGCGGGAACATAGACATGAAAATTATCTTTGGCTATGAGTTCGATGATATCTTGTTTTCCTATATGCAAGGAAGCCAGTAACTTGCATAAAGGGATGGCTTTGTGGTGCATGACTTTGTTTGGATAAGCGCGGTCATTATTGATCGTTACTTGGGTTAGGTCTCGATGGGATAGCAATTCATCTCGAGTTAAGGTGAACGATTTATTTGGAGTAACAATATGAAGTGTGCTATATGATGATTCACCCGCTGTAGAAGTAGTTTCCCCTATTAGCCAGAGACTAATCAATAAAAAAATATATTTGAATCCGTTCACTTTAACTCCTGGCATTTCAGCTGTTTTATCTAATCGCCAAATCATTTTACATCGATGTAAGAATTTTGCCAGGGTAAATAGAACTACTAGCTATTGTTTTTATTGTAGTTTTTTAAAAATTCAAAAAAAGCATTTAAAGAACTGAAACAGCTGATTTATAAATAGAGTCTCGAAAATAAAATCTTGATTTTTGCGTGCATACTCATCATAGTGCAAATCTAAAACCGATGAAGAAGCGTTATACAACCTCCATTTGACTATGAGTATATTCTTAATAAGGAGTATGAGAAATGGGCTACAAATTTCGTTTAAGCGTTGCATTATTACTGAGTCTGCCAACTCTATTATTTGCAGATGATACCCTGATTTTTGCTGTTGATATTATTCGGCATGGTGATAGGACACCTATTGTTCCGCTTGCAGCTGTAAATTACCAATGGCAAGAAGGCCCAGGTCAGCTAACTGCAGAAGGCATGCAACAAGAATATAAAATGGGCATGCAGTTCCGTAAAAAATATATTGAGCAAACCCATTTATTGCCTGAGTACTACGAGCATGGAACAATGTATGTGCGCTCCACTGATTATGAACGCACCCTAATGAGCGCTCAATCGTTATTAATGGGATTGTATCCGCCTGGGACAGGTCCCAATACGACAGAATCTTCTCTTCCAGCGTTGCCTTACGCTTTCCAGCCCATTCCTGTTTTTAGTGCCCCATCTAAATATGATGAGGTGATTATTCAGCAGATAAGTTCCGCAGAACGAGCCAAATTAATGGAACAATATGTGTACTCTACGACAGAATGGCAACAAAAAAATAATGAGCTCAAGGATAAATACCCTCTTTGGAGTGCTTTGACAGGGATTCAAATTAAAAACTTGGCTAATCTTGAGTTATTAGGCGATGCTTTATACATTCATCAAATACATAACGCACCGATGCCCATTGGATTGAGTAATCAAGATATCGAAACAATCATTAATGTCAGTAACTGGGCTTTTATGGCACAAGAAAAACCTCAAGAAGTGGCAGCTGTCTACAGTTCCAAACTAATGACCAATATCGCCAATTATCTCAATAGCGGTAGCCTGAAAAAATCCAAGCTTAAATACGTTTTATTATCAGCACATGATACGACTATTGCGAGTGCATTGAGCTTTTTAGGATCTCCTTTGCAAATCGCACCGCCGTATGCTTCCAATCTAAATTTCTCACTCTATGAACATGATGCCAATTATTATTTGGTAAAAATCACCTATAATGGTACTCCTGTTTCAATTCCAGCCTGTGGTGGAAGCACATGTGAGTTGCAGCAATTTATAAAACTGGTGAATGGTTCCAAGAATTATTCGATTTAAGATTCTTTTTCTCTCTCGCGAAAGCGAGGGAGGATGAATATTACGTTTCAATTAATTAAAAACGCGATTTTAAATAACTATGTTGATCAGTGGTGATAGGATAGGTATTGGTTTAAGACCTCCTCATTATGCACAAATTGTTTTGCAAAAGCCTAAAATTGATTGGCTGGAAGTGCATACGGAGCACTTTATGAGCGATGGAGGCCCATTATTAGATATTTTATCTGCTATAGGTGAGATTTATCCTATAAGTTTTCATGGTGTAGGATTATCTTTAGGCTCTGTTCAGGGACTATGCAAAAATCATTTAAAACGAATTAAAACATTGGTTAAGCGTTTTGAGCCAGTTCTACTTTCAGATCATTTATCTTGGAGCAATACCGAACGTGCCTATTTACCTGATTTGTTACCTATTCCCTATAATGAAGAAAGTTTAGTGATGATTGCGAATCATATTGATGAAGCTCAAAATTATTTACAAAGAGTATTGCTTATTGAAAACCCATCTTCTTATTTGGAGTATCGAACATCAAGCTACTCAGAGGGGGAGTTTTTAGCGGAGTTAGTTAAACGCACTGGAGCTCAAATTTTACTGGATGTAAATAATATTTATGTTTCTTGTTTTAATCATGGTTGGGATCCTTATCAATACATCCAATCAATTCCTTATGAAAAAGTACAAGAAATTCACTTGGCTGGACATTCATCTCATATGTTTGATGAAAAAAATAGTTTGCTTTTAGATACCCATGATGGACCTGTATGTGAGGAAGTATGGGAATTATATCGATATGCTGTAGATCGCATTGGCCCTGTTCCAACGTTGATGGAGTGGGATGCAGATCTACCTGATTTGGAGGTTTTACTGAATGAAGCAAGAAAATCAGTCAAATATATTAACAATAAAGCAAATACAGAATGATTTTACTCATGCAGTGTTTCATCAAAACAATAATGAACTGATGAAACACATCTGCCAAAATCAAATAAACCCGGAATTTAGGTTCAGCATCTATCGAAACAATATTATGCAGAATTTATGCCGTGCACTAGAAATCACTTATCCCTCAATTTGGAAGCTGATAGGGAAGGAATGTGCCAATCAAATCGCTTCTATGTTTTGTCAAAAAGAAATGAATTTGCCTACTACCAATTGTCTTGATGATTGGGGGACAAATTTCCCTGGATTTTTACAAGAAATCAATTCAATTCAACATCTTGTTTATTTGAAAGATATAGCCCAATTAGAATGGTTGAAACATAAAAGTTATCGTGCCTTAGAGTTCAAAATTCTTAATCCAGTGAAATTACAAAAAAAGTTGGAGCACTCGGGAGAGGTGCGTTTGGTTTTTAATCCATCAGTGTACTTATTTTCATCACTTTATTCATTAAAAGAAATTATTGAGTTCATTGAGCATTCAGATGATAACAAGGTTATAGATTTACAACACATACCTTCCTATGCAGTAATTGCTCGCCAAAACTGTCAGGTGGTGACTCATTGGATTTCCAAAGATCTGTTTCATTGGCTCGTATGCCTCCAAAATCGGACCCATTTAATGCAATCCTATGAATATATATGCAAAATAAACCCTGATTTTGATTTGGTTGCTGGCTTACAATTTATGTTAAAAAATCATTTATTGTGGAAATGCTTGAGTTGAAATATCTCTCTCTTAGAGAGCTTGGTAGTATCTTGGCTAAGTAGGGATGGTTACTTAGCTAAAACGACTAAATCCATAGGGTCATCAACTCCTGCAACATTTCTGGATTTACGTTCTATTTTTTGTGTTTTACTTTTATAGTTTTGTTTTAGCGCTTCAGCTAGTGTAGACGCAGTAGTTAATGCTTTTGAGTGTTCTGCTTTATTGTGTTTTTCTAATTTAGCGGCTAAATTTGCAGTTTCACCGATCACCGTATATTCAAGCCGGTCTGCATTACCAATAACCCCAAAAACGAGCTCACCTACTGCCAATCCCATGCCTACATCAAGGACAAAATTTCCATTTGCTCTACGTGTTTCATTCCATACTGCCAGCATGGCAAGAATTTCATCTACCGCTCTTAAAGCATCTGCTGCATAAGTATTTGAAGGAGTGACAGCACCAAAACTTGCCATGATGCCATCTCCCATAAACTTATCAATCGTGCCATTATGTTTTTGAATAATGGGCACGAGTAAACGTTGATACTCTCCCAGTAATTGGATCAAATCACTTGGCGAAAGGGTTTTCGATGCTTTGGTAAAGCCGCGCATGTCGGTAAATAAAATTGCAGCATGGCGTGTTTCTCCATAACCTGCTTGTAATATTGAGTCAGAGTTAATGATTTTTTCAGCTACACTTAAGTCAAAAAAGCGAGCAAGATCCTTAGCCGCACTGGTTTGTGCTACTGCCTGGAAAAGTGTCTTTTGGGCGCGTCGCAAAACTAATGCCAAAATCACTGTGACTAACGAAATAGACAAAAGTACATCAAATATTGCACCTAAATACACACTTCGGGTGGAGGCATAAGTTACATAGTCCCAGGTAATAACGCTCATGCCTGTGCTGGATAATGTTTGCCAAACAATAACAGTCCAACCTATAACTGCAGTAAAGCCTGAAAGTAATACCCATTCTGGTTCAAAACGCAGCGCACGAAGAGCAATCAAAATATAAACATAATTGATGTGGGTATTTTTTAAATTAATTGTTGCTGAGGTTTCATATTGTAGATAGTAAGTCCAAATAACAAACAGCAGTAAGAACATTTCAGTGATTACAAATAATCCAAGTACCTTAGGGGTTAATTGATCTGTATAAGCAAACCATAATCGCGTTAATATCAAAATAGTAAATAATGATAAACCCAAGGTGGTAGAATGTACTGATGCATTAGGGGTATAACCTACAGGTGTTAAATAGTCTATGACCATGAATAAAAATATAACCCCTAATTGGACGCCTCCAACCAGCAATTCGCTTCGATATTGCTGGGCTTTCATATCATCCCTGATACGTTGCGGTAATTGAGTATAGCTAAGCACTCTTTTCTCCTAAGATGCGATCACATAATCCTTTAGGTAGCATGATGAATTCCTCGGGATCCCCGTCTTTTGTTGCTTGAGCGGCACAAGAGTGTTTCGAAGTGGCACAATCATTTTTATTAACACGTACCACGCCATAACATCGCTCAAATTCTTCCTTTTGGTTTTTTTCAGACAGCCAATCAGTATTTGTATATAACGCTACAAGGGAAGCACTTAAAGCTGCAGCAATGACGGCACTATTTTGCATTTTGCGTTTATTCATAATTCTTAATCCAGTTAGGATATTATAAATATCGTTCTTTAATATGTGTAAAATAATAATCAGGATTTAATGTTTCACCTGTTGCTTGACGCATTAGTTCTGGATAGGTTAATAACCTTCCTTTCTGATGTATATTTTCCCTCAGCCAAGACACCAATGATTTGAAATTACCGCCTTGTAATTGCTCTTTAAGATCAGGAATGGATTTATTTACGGCTGAAAACAATTGAGCTGCAATTAATGCCCCAAAGGTATAAGCGGGGAAGTATCCAAAAATTCCAGATGGCCAATGAACATCTTGCATCACACCATTTTTATCATCGCCTTTTGTAGATAAACCTAGATATTTTTGCATGGAGGAATCCCATACCTCGGGCAAATCAGCAATAGTAATCTCGGAAGAAAACAATTGTTGTTCTATTTCATAACGAAGTATCACATGTAAAGGATAGGTGACTTCATCTGCATCAACACGGATTAACCCTGGTTGTACTTTAGTGTAATGATAAAAAAGATTTTCTGCAGTGATATGTTCTACGTCTTTAAAATAGTTCTGTGCTATGGGCTCAAGAAAACGGAGGTATTCGAGACTTCTGCAAATTTGCATTTCTATAAACAAGGATTGGCTTTCGTGCACAGCCATTCCTAAGGAATGGCCGACCGGTTGTGTGCTCCATTCTTTTGATAGACCTTGTTCATAAAGCGCATGGCCAGTTTCATGGGTAATTGCCATTAAGGATGATAAAAACTCATGGTCGTTATAACGTGTCGTAATGCGAACATCACTGGAAATACCCCCACAGAACGGATGATGGCTTACATCAAGTCGTCCGTGATTAAAATCAAATCCTAGACGAGTCATTATTTCCATACCAAGTTGCTTTTGTTTTTCTATTGGGAAATTGCCTGTAAAATTTTGGATTTGTCTGGTCTTTTGTTTTTCAATGATACTGGGAATAATCCTGGGCAATTCTTGTTTTAATGAATTAAAAATTGAGGTAATTGTGTTGCAATCTAAATCTGGGGAGTACTCGTCAATTAAAACATCCAGCATAGGTTTACTGAACGTTTGTGATTTAATCTCAGCAATGGTTTTTACTTTTTGAAATAGTTTTTCCAGGTACGGTTTAAATGATTTCCAATCATTTTTTGCTCGTAATTCCCGCCACGCTTGGCCGCAAATTAAAGATTCATTAGTAAATTCTTCGACTAAATTTACAGGAATACAGGTTGCCTGAAGATACTCTTTTTCCATCCAATAAAGATTTTTTTGCTGCCATAATGATAAACCGTCAATCTCCTTTGCGTGCTTAATCAAGTCACCAACTTTTTTATTAGTTAACCAATCATGTTGAACAGCACTTAACGTAGCTAAAGCCTCTGCTCGGGCTTTACCTCCACCAGGCGGCATCATTGATGCTTCATCCCAGGAAACAATTGCTGCTAGATTTTCAAAATCATAATACTTTTTAAAATGCTGTTCTAACTGTTGGTATGCATTCATGAAGGGTCTCATTACATTATTTCTATTTAGGCATTTTTTAAATATATATCCATATTGAGATGATTCAAATAAATTTATGTTCTAAGGTGTAAAATGCGTGAGTATAGGTATTGTAAAACTAATGCCAGCTGGCATTTTTTTATATTTGGCTTAGATGTTCGTAATTCCATATCAATGTAAGCTAGTATTGCTAGTTTAGTCAAAATTTAACTGCATTTTATTATTAAAAATTTAATTTAAAATCAATTGCTTGGTCTTGTTTTTAAGGTTTTTTTTCTAAAATAATTAATACAAAGCATAAATTAAATTTGTACATTTGCTCTACCAAAATTTGTAAATTAACTGTAAACTTTTCCATGAAAAGATATGACCGTTACCATGCGTGGTCTTTTCAGAGGTATTTTTATTATCGGATTTCATTATTAATTTTAAAGGAGCAGTCACATGCCTCACACACCATCAGCCTCACCCAAAGTTGAAAAAAGAACTGAAGAAGCAAAAAGTTTAAACAGCTCACAGGACAGTAGCTTTGATGCAAGCAGTTTTGAAGAAAACAGTCTAGAAGCAAGCAGTTTTGAGGAGACTAGTAGTTTTGAAGAGAGCGATGAGGAAAATTACGAATCAAGCGAAGATGAAGGGTATGAATACACTTCTGAAGAGAGTTCGCAACCAACTACGGAGCCTACTGAAGAAGAACAAGCCTCAAAAAATAACGCGCAACGAAGAAATACAAATACACTCTTTGGTTTTACTCCACGTGGTCCTGAAGTTTTTGTCTGTCCCCACGGACATTTACATCTTATAGATTTCAGTGATAACACTTTAGTGTTTATGACACTCCATGCAAGTCCTGAATTAATGCGTATGATGGCACTCGCAACAATATTGGAGGCTCTAGGTTTAAATGAAAAAAATGATCTGAAAGAAAATGTTGGCCCACAAACCGAGCAAAAGCCGGAAGAAGGACCAATAAAAGTTAACGTAGATACAAGTAAGAAAGAAGAAGAAAAGAGCGAAGAGGAAGAAAAGAGCGACGAGTTCGGTTACAGTTACTTTTCAATGTAAGCTCGGATTCCGCAGCTAAAGGCTGCGGAGTTACTCATCTAATATGATTTAACATAAAATGAATATCCAGGATTGATAATTTACTTCAACATCTTATATCATCGCACCTAAAATGCGCCTCTGCAATTTAAAAGGAACTAATAATGCGTATGAAATGGATGTTAATAGGACTCTTTACTTCAATGGCTCACGCCAATTTACCTTATTTCCCTTTAGATTTTCCCAGGGACGAGGCCGCACACCATCAAAACATACCTTACTCATTTGCAAAGATGATTGAATGGTGGTACTTCAATGGCAAACTGGTTACTGACGAGGGGAGACATTTAAGCTTTGATGTGGCTTTGTTTAATGCCGCCATCAATGTAAAAGGACATGTCTATACCCAACCCATGCTTCATATGCAACTTGCTGATTTGGACAATAAAATAGGCTATGGAGTCGCTAAAGACTATTTTCTTAATGACGGTAAATTTAATACTGAAAAATTAAACATTCTTGTAAAAAATGACTACAGCTTACAGAAAAAGGGTCAACAAGGGAAAGAGGTTTACTTGTTAAAAGCCGAAGGACGCCAAAATAACACGGAATTAAAATTCAATTTAATTCTGGAGCCAAAAGCATCGTTTTTCTTAATCAATGAAAACGGACTGATGCCAATGGCTGATAACACCAATTCATATTATTATTCCATACCCCATTTTAAAACCACAGGAACGCTTAAACTCAATGATAAGACGTACCAAGTAAACCTAACTCCTGGTGATGCTTGGATGGATCATCAATGGGGGGACTTCAACCTTGATTCAAATGGTTGGGAGTGGTTTGGAGTGCGCCTGAATAATGGAATTGATGCCAATATCTTCCTTATTTTTAATTTTGACGGTAACAATGTTATTGGCGGGTTAGCAAATGTAATTCTTCCTTCTGGCGAAAAGCGATTTATTTCTTATCAAGATATGGAGGTGGTGCGTGAAAATTATTGGCTTGATCCCGCATTATCAATTCTTTATCCCACTACATACAGGATTAATATACCCAGTATTGGACTGTCATTTACTAATGTTGCCGCTTTTCCCGAGCAGGAAAAACATGGTTATTGGGAAGGATATTGCGAGGTATCAGGAAGTTATAATCAGCAGGAAGTAACTGGTTTTTCTTATACAGAAATTGTCTATAGTACTCCAAGTTTATCTGTTTTCTCCAATCTTGAGAGTAGGGACGAAGTTGGATTTAAATTAGGCAATGTGCAGTGACTAAGTCAATTTGAGACTACAACATATCAGGCTGAGTATAAATGAGATTTTTAATAAAGATAATAATGAAACTTTTTCTATTCTTTCCTTTCCTGGGCATGGTTCTTTTCTTTAAAGCCATTGCGGTCAATGGAGCTCCTGAATCGAAAGAAATTCAACTGAAGGTAAATCAACTTGCAGAAATCAATAAAATAGGTACAAAAGTGGATTCTTCGCAATTGCCAAGTCCCTACAATGAGTTATTGACTCAACCCTTAATGACTAAAAGCATAGAAAAATATTATGCACGCAGTGCCATTATAAAAACAATTTTTGCAGCTCAGGAGCCAGCTAAAAATACTTATCAACGTGCCATTGTAATGTTTATTGATAGCAATAAAGAGAGAAATCAGCCTGATTTAGCACAAACAAAAAAAGAAGTGATTGTCGTTGAATTAGCGTTTATCACGATGAACTTTAATGAGCTGCCAAAAGGTATGATAGAAGAAATACTACATACGAATACTCCTTTTGGTAAATTGCTAGTCAAGTATCATCTGCAAATACTTACACAAGATAGAGCTTATTATAAGGTCAGATGTGACAGTGCATTAGCATCAATGATTCATTGCAATTTAAATGATTTTATTTATGGACGCACCAATACCATTATTAGAGCTGATAATAAAAAATGGTTGGCGCATGTTGTAGAGATTTTACCTAACTCTGCGGAGAAGGGTAGGTGATGTGGATAATTCCCTTCACCCTAACTCTCTCCCAATCATGTGAGAAGGGATTCGAGGTGAAGAAAACAAAGCTTTCCCTTCTCCCCTTGGGGAGAAGGTGCCCATAGGGCGGATGAGGGGAGATGATAAGAAGATAATTACTCTACTCCTCTCCGAGAATCCACTGAATAATGCACATTAAATGTTTATTATGTTATTATAAAATTCAATTTTTCATAATGTCCTGATGGGACCTCAATCATTTAAAATAAAGGAACGTGGTGATTTATGTGGAATGAAAAAGTAACAAAACCTTTTCTAGTTATTTATATTGGTTTGTTGTTTCTTGCAACGTTTTTCATTATTCCAACAGTAACCAGTTTCTATTATTACGCCTGGGGAAAACAATTAGCTTGGTCGTATTTTGATGGGCCACCCATGATCGCTTATTTCTTCCATATTTCTAGGGCAATTTTTGGTGATACCTTTTTTTCAATTAATATTATTGGTTTTTTATGCTTGGTTGTAGGAGCTTATTATATATACAAAACCGGTTCGCTCTTACACAATCAGCAGACAGGATTAATTAGTGCGCTAATATGGGTTGTTTTGCCTACTACCACAGAAAGTGTTTTTGTTCGTGTGCTATACGATGCGCCATTGAATTTATTTACTATTCTGTCATTTTATTCTTTTGCGCGTTACATTTCATACAAACGTATTCTTGATGTGTATCTATGTGCTTTGTTTATTGGAGCCATGGTTTTATCTAAGTATACTGCTGTTGTCAGTGTGATGGGACTTTTTTTGTATGTTATTTTTTCCAAGCAGCGGGAACTTTTTAAAAATGTACATTTTTATTTAGCCTGCCTAATAATTATTTTAATGATCGCTCCTGTTATCTATTGGAATATCCAGCATGATTGGATCTCAATTACTTATTTATTAAATTTCCACAGTCAAACTCAAAATCATACTACGATATCCCATAGTCTCTTAAGGCTTATAAGTACATTAGTCATCAATTTTTCAGTCTTTCTCTTGTTGACTGTATTTGGATGGTATAAGTATCGGAAAAATCAAACTACGTCCAATAACCCAGTTTTGGAACTGACTTATGCAGTATTATTTGTAGGGTTATTATTTTGGTTTATATCAACACTGTTGGGTGGAAGTGCCCGTGCGATTTACTTAACACCTCTAGGAATGAACATTGCCTTAGCAACAGGGTATTTGATTACACAATATAATTACCACCGTCTTTTTAAAATCTGCTACCCAGTTTTTTTAGTCTTTAGCCTCGTGGTGATCGTTGTTAATTCATGGCCAATCGCAACCTATATGAAAAAAGGGAAATTTTATACGGTACTACAAAAAGCAATTAATGAGCCCGAGCTCATAAAGAAAGGACAGCCTATAGTAGCCGGATATTATACGAATGCTTCAGCGTTGAATTTTTTTATGCCCAATGAGTCTGTTCATGCAATTCCTTGCAATGACATCAATCAATATCAATACTGGGATAAAGCATTTTTAGAGGCAATTTCCAAAGGAGAAATTGCTAAAATAT
The DNA here is from genome assembly GCF_977063405.2 of Legionella stuttgartensis. Classification (NCBI taxonomy): domain Bacteria; kingdom Pseudomonadati; phylum Pseudomonadota; class Gammaproteobacteria; order Legionellales; family Legionellaceae; genus Legionella; species Legionella stuttgartensis. The sequence continues at coordinate 186,821 of NZ_CDRUHA020000111.1, read as the reverse complement.
ACTATTTTGATTTTAAAGATACAAAACAATGCCCAGAACAATTTTTTAATCAATGTCGATCTGTGGCAACAATATCTCATAATAAGATCATTCCCGTAATTCACAAATTGACTAAGCCGCGATATTTGTATGTGTACGAATGTTCATCGCCACGTATCCAATTTTCTAACGCAAAGACATAAAATGCGTCGGGGAAACAGGAGCATTATTGCTTGAGCGTGAATAGCTCAAGTTGCTCCTGGAGTTTATTTCCTGGTTCTGATTTTTTGATTGCACTCATAATCTTATAAAGTAATAATACATTTCGAATTCAACCAGTCGCAAACAAGTTGTGTTTGTATGGCTTTATTTCTTTAAGGATGATAAATGAAACAAAAACTGCTCATTGGATTTACAGCTGTTGCCCTGACCTTCGCAAGCATATCCTATGCTGATTTTACTTTTTATTCTGGTTCAAGTAACTGTGAAGATATTCCTGGAAATTGGGCTGGATCAGGTAAGGCTTCTAATTGGTTGATAGGGGAGTGCAACTATAACGGAGCAGGAACAGTAGGAGCTTTAGATAGTACAGGTCATTTTGTTATTGAAGTTAATGCAGACAAGCGTTCAGGAAGTCTTATATGTCCGCAACATCATTCAACGAAACTGCGTGGAATTTGTGTTAATGGAACGGTGACCATTAAAACAGAATACGGTAACTTGAGCGGTGTTTTTTCAAAAAATTCAGGAAGCGCGAAAGGAAAACTTACTGTTTCCCCTGGTATGGATGTCGATGTTGCTATTCAATTTAAACGAGCTGGTTAGAGAGTTAAATTGCGCGGGGGTGAAATTTAGCAGTCCCTGGTCTAAATTTCACTTCACTGCGCCTTGATTTACATTGCAATAGACCTTTTAGTTTAATGATTTTTTTAACGTTACTATATGCTGATAGGCTTCATTTATTCGTTCTTGGCTGATTTCTCCAGATTGAACTTTGGCTTCAATGATATTAATGACTTGAACTGGATCTTGTGAGGGAACTGTTAAATTATTACCAAACATCAGCATATCCGCACCCGCATTGATAGCTAATACTAAAGCTTGCTCCAGCCCATAATTATCGCTAATTGCCTTCATTTGCATGTCATCAGTGATAATAACCCCGCGGAAATGGAGCTGATTACGGAGAATATCTGTTAATATTTTATGGGATAGCGTTGCTGGCAATCCCGATGGATCTAATTGACGGTTCACGATATGTGCGGTCATAACGACACCACACGCCTCAGATGAACTCAGTAAGCGTTTAAAGGGTTCTAATTCATAAGTTCGCCAAGTATCGGTAACATCCACAAAACCTTGATGTGAGTCATTAACAGAGCTGCCATGTCCAGGAAAGTGTTTATAAGCACATTGAATTTTTTGATTTAAGAAATGATGGCTGTAAATATTTGCATAGCGTGTGACTTGTTTGGGATCACTAGAAAAACTTCGATCTTTTTTTCCAATAACTGGATTATCAGGGTTAACATTTACATCCAATTCTGGGGCAAAGTCTAAGTTAAACTCCGCCATTTTTAGAGTATGAGCCATGGGTGCAGCAGTAGTTTCTGCTTCTTTAACACTTCTTTTACCGACTTCGGCTGCAGATAAAGTCGATGGAAATCCATATTGCTTTCCTAAACGATTGACTTGTCCACCTTCATAATCTACAGAAATTAATAGAGGTAATTGCTGTCGATGATGTTTTAAATTACCTTGTTCCGCAAAATATTGGAGTTCATGATTCAGTTTTTTTACTTGTTCTGGGGTTTCAATGTTTTTGTCAAACGTTTGTGTACGGAAGTTGTAGTCAAATAAAATGACGCCGCCAATATTATGTTCTTCAATTGTTTTTACTATTGGAGATTGATTGTTAATTTGTTTACCATCAAAACCTACAAGAAGCATTTGACCAATCTTATCTCGTAAACTTACTTCGGTTTTAATACCAGCGAGACAACTCGCAGAGAAAAATAAAGTGAGAAATAGTGAAAAAAAATAATTCATATGTGGGCCATATATCTACCAAATGAGTCGAATTTTACCACTTAGTTTGTTTTTGTTCAATCTGAATCATATTTATCCTTAAATTTCTAGTGTACCGAAATGATAAGCGTTGCTATTATTTCTCTATCCCATAATTTATAGGTATATGCTATGACTACTGCGAGTGAATACTTTAATGAGAATTGGCAACGTTATCAAAGCACCATTAAAAATAATACCTTATATCATCGTGAAATGGTGCAGGCATTACAAAAATTTCTCTCGATTCATATAGGAAATCGCCCTTTTTCTTTTGTGGATGTTGGGTGTGGTGACAGCAGTACGGTTGTTTCTGTACTTGCAGCTACTTCAATAGAAAAATACATAGGTATCGACGCAGCACCAGATGTTTTAAAAATGGCAGAGAAAACTCTTGCCTTACTTAAGTGTAAAAAAGAGTTTATTGCGGATAATATGACGGTCGCGCTTCCTCGTTTATCAGACCCAGTGGATGTGATTTTTACAAGTTATGCCGTCCATCATTTGTCCCTCCACGATAAAAACCATTTCATTGCTACATGCAAACAAAAACTAAATCCTAATGGTTTTTTGTTAATGGTTGATGGGGTTCTCAAACAGGATCAGACAAGGGATGAATGGTTGGAGGCATTGAAATCACGTATCGGTGAAAGCAACCCTGAAATCACCAGTGATGAGATTATGGCACGGATGGAGCATCCACGCGCTGATGATTACCCCGAGTACATTGATACTTTTGCCCAAATTGCTCGTGAGCAATCTTGGAGTAATTTTCAAGTTCTTGTCGATAAAGGAATATTTGCTTTTATGGCATTTACTAAATAACTTTTTAAGCGAGCAAATCTCCGGGTTAGGGTTGTCGCTCCAAATCCTGATACGCCACTAAGTAAATAATTGTGCTTTTATTGTATTCATATAGATTTTATCAATGATTCCGATAATCAATGAAGCCGGGCCTGGGGCACTGCTTGAAGTAGGCCCAACGCATTCAGCATAGAAATGTACTGCATTTTTAGCGGCTAAAAATGGATCTTCTATTACCGAATTGAAAACACTGATAATTGCTGAAAGTAAATTACTTATCCCAGCCACTTTTTGTACCAGCTCTGAATCAAAATTAAATTGATCGATTTGATCCGCGTTGACAACGAGATGTCTTTTCCCACTGACAACCACAGATAGTTTATATTTTTTTGATAATGACTTTGCGTTATCTAGTATTGTTTTCTCTTTGAGTAGAGAGTTGTTGTCTTGGATTACGAGTTCATTAGTTACTAAACTTGCAATTTCATTAGGATAGCCGCGGACAATTGAAATTTGATGTTTTTTTATCATATTGGTTGCAACATCTGTTCGGTATCGAGTTGCACCGGCTCCTACAGGATCCAAAATAATAGGAATATTCTTTTGGTTTGCTATCTTACATATATGATTACTTAATTTAACAAATGGGTTATCTAATTTTCCTAGATTAATAACTACGGCTTTAGAAATTCCCAGTAATTCTTCAACTTCTTCTTCTGCACTACACATTAATGGGAAGCCACCAATACTACGTATCCCACTTGCTACATAACCCATAGGGAAATAATTGGTAATGTTTAATATAAAAGGTTTTTGTTGTCTTATTTTCCTTAAGGCTTCATTTACTTCCGGTGTCATGAAAAAATCCATTTTTCAATAAGTTTAATTGAAATTACTTTAGCGTACTTTTTGATTTACAACTACTGAATTTATAAATATGTGAATTCTTAACAGCGAGTATAAGGGATACAACTTCTTTAAAAAGGCTCATTTGCTTTTTCAAGGATGTCGAACTAAGTTTAAATTTGGAAGGAATTTTAATCTCAAGGAGAGTATAAATGTCAAAACATAATAAATTTAAAAATGAGTCACAAGATGCACGTCGCCATGATCAACAGCACTCTGCTCATCCTGATAAGATGAAACCTACCCATGAAAAAACCAAATTAGAATCTCATTCTAATAAAAAGAAATAAAATAAATTATAAATTCAGGCCTTACCTTGGGGTCAAGGTAAGGCCTTGTTTAGCCATTTTAGTAGCAACGTAATTGTCCCCAAACATTTCGCCAACATCCTGGATGATATGGGGCTGGTCTTGCATTAGGGCCGGGGCTATTGTATACGCACATACCATACATATTTCGATGATATCCATGTCCGCAACCTTGAGCTGCGCTGGCAATAGACGTATAACCTACGGCGAAGAATAATGAACCTACTATAATACTTGTACGTAATATTTTTGAAACACAGGAACTGGTATTCATTACATCCTCCTTGGGTTTTACTTTTTTTCACTCAGCTTAAGTATAGAATTTATTTTGTGATTTGCATAAATTTTAATCAAATATATTTGTTGGTTTTCTACATAGTTATAAAGCGTTCAAATGCTACCATTCGCCATCCCATAAGCTTAATTGTTGGCATGATAAATCTTCTTTTTTACGAAACGTACTTATTTCTAAATCAGGAGCAGGTTCAATATTTAACCTAAATTTTTTACAAGCAAGATGGAATCGAGTTTTTAAGAGATTGGCATATTCTCCCTCACCACGCATTCGAACCCCAAATCGTGAATCGTATTCTTTCCCGCCGCGCATTTGGCGAATGAGGCTCATCACATGCTCGGCTCTTTGCGGAAAGTGTTTGCTAAGCCATTCTTTAAATAATTCTTTTACTTCGTGAGGCAGTCTAATTAACACATAACTGGCATGCCTAGCACCAGCCTCTGCCGCAGCGTGCATGATTTTTTCCAGTTCCATGTCATTGATCATAGGAATGATAGGGGCAATCATGACACGAGATGGTATACCGTTTTCAGTTAAGTGTTTTATTATTCTGATTCTGCCTGAAGGAGCTGTCGTTCTTGGCTCCATAATCCGTTTCAGATCTTTTGAAAGCGAGGTTATACTTACAGCAACGCGAACTAAATTTTGTTCGGCCATAGCGGACAATATATCCAAATCGCGTTCTATAAGCGCATTTTTCGTTATAATGATAACAGGATGACGATGATGAGCTAATACGTTTAAAAGACTACGTGTAATGGCAAGCTTTGCTTCTGCAGGTTGATAGGGATCTGTATTTGCCCCTAAGACAATGGGTTTGCATCTGTAACTTTTTTTATTAATTTCTTTTTCCAAAAGTTTTGCAGCATCTACTTTATAGAAGATTTTGGTTTCAAAATCGATTCCTGAAGACAAGTTAACATAAGAATGACTGGGCCTGGCATAACAATAAATACATCCATGCTCGCAGCCTCGATAAGGATTAATTGATTGTTCAAAACCAATATCTGGGGAGTCATTATGACTAATGAGTGATTTGGAGTGTTCGGGCAATAAAAATGTTTGTAAAGGAGGAAGGATATCTTCCTCTATATCCCAGCCATCAGCAAAATGTTCACGGGTTTGTGGTTCAAATCGGCCATCTGAATTGCTTAGAGCACCTCTATTTTTAAGAGTTTGATTGGGTTTCATAACAACAAGGAGTTAGCTAAATTGCTGTTTATTGTATCATTAATGCCCAAAGAAACAGAGGAAAAGAATTGGAGACTGTTTTATTGATTAGGCCGATTTATTACTGAGGCAGTCATTCTCGAAATGCAGGTTAGCTTTCCTTCTTCATTAAAAATTTTAACTTCCCAAACTTGAGTAGAGCGTCCTAGATGAAGCGGAGCGGTAAGTGCTGTGACAATCCCTTCTTTAACAGAGCGAATATGATTGGCATTAATTTCCAAGCCAACACAAAAAAATTGATTCACATCAATAACTCCGTTTGCCGCAGTACTTGCTATGGTTTCTGATAAGGCGACATTAGCCCCTCCATGAAGAATACCTATAGGCTGTCTGGTGCGCGCATTCACTGGCATGGTTGCTTTTAAAAAATCATCACCTATTTCAATAAATTGGATACCAAGAAATTCAGACATCGTATTTTTTCCAAATCGATTGAGATCTTCTAGAGTAATTTCTCTAAACCATATAGCCATAGTTATCTCCTTTTTATTAGAGTTTTTTGCATTTCTGCTATCAAGTTAGTGAAATGTAAAAAGACATTAAAATAAGATAAACTTTATTTCTCCAAAAACCAAGTAAGAACTATTATGGCAAATCAAGCATGTATGAGATGTTATATATCGGGAAAAGTACAAGGAGTATGGTATCGCGCCTCAGCACAAAGAGAAGCGATGAAATTGGAAATTACAGGATGGGCGCGAAATCTGGATGACGGACGCGTAGAAGTTTTTGCTTGCGGTAAGGCTGACAAGTTAAAACTATTTTATTCATGGTTAAAAAAGGGCCCCCAACTTGCTGTTGTAGATGAATGTACTTATGAAGAAGTTATTTGGCAGGAATATCAAGGCTTTGATACTTTTTAATTAACACATAGCGATAACTGGGGTGGCGCAGAGCGTTCCCCAGGTTACCTTGGGTATAACTTGATAAAATGTTCTATGGATTCAATTAATCGAAAGACCTGATCAGGTACAAATATTTCAAGTTGCGCAAAAACATGGATCATTCCCTTAAATTCTTCTAATTCAACCGAAACTCCCAGGGCATTTAATTTTTTTGCAAAAGTGATTGCTTCATCAAATAGAGGATCGTATTCAGCAGCTGCAATATAGCAGGGCGGTAGTAATTCCAAATGTTTAAAATACATGGGGGATGCTTGAATTCTATCTCCGCCATTTTTGAAGTAATTGTCAAAATACCATTTAATTTTGTCGCGGGTGAGTAAAAAACCTTCCCCATTGCGTTGATACGATTCATAGTTCATGGAGAAATCTATAGACGGATAAATTAATACTAATCCTTTAATCGCTTGATCACCCTGTTCTTTCATTTGATGGCAGACAGAAAGTGCTAAATTTCCTCCTGCACTGTCACCTGCTAAAAAAACATGTTGAGTATCTACCTGAAACTCTTTGAGTAATTCATCTCTGTGCTCAAAAACAGCGATACAATCCATCAGCCCCGCTGGATAGGGGAATTCTGGCGCTAAACGATAGCCAACAGAAACGATGACGACTTGGCTTGTCACAGTAATTCGCCGACAAAGTGCATCATGGGTATCGAGGCTTCCAGATAAATGCCCACCTCCATGAAAATAAATAATTAAGGGTAATTTTTTTTGTGGAGCGGGATGATAAATTCGTATCGGTATCTCATGATCCGTAAGTTGCAGCAATGAATTGCTGATTAGAGGAACAAATACCTTGGGTAGGGCAAAAGCTTCAGCTGTCTTTTCAGCAAGAGCACGTACTTCCTCAGGAATGAAGACTGCTGGTTTTGTATTGGTCAAATCTAAGAAATTTTGAAGTGATTGTGGTAAATGACCATGTCCCATCGCTGTCTCCCTAAATCGAGCTATCGAGCTCTCTAGTTAATCTGAACCCCCTGATACAGCACTGTATTATTTTACCTTTAAAGATTTTATCAGCAATAGTTCAACAACAAAGAGCCAAACAATACCCACTACATAATTGTCCTTAATGTGACTTTAAAAATAAAGTGGTTCATTGTAAGTGCTTCTTTATCTTCAACATATTCTTTGGGTGTATGTATGATTCATCATGGATGGATAATGAGATAACCCAAAGTAGGCTCAGCTTGCTCTTATTCTATGGGTGCTTTGCGAAATGTCCTGACGGTTTTGTTAGTGTCATTATCAATAATTTCACCGCGAATATCATCAAAGTGTCCATTAACTTGAATTAACATCCAAGTATAAAGCTTATCGAGATTTTCTCCTGTTTGGGTCGCAATCCTTGCTTCTTTACAGTAAACATGTGCAGTAAATAGCTTGCTCATTTTAAGAATCCTAGATCCAAACTTATATATATAAGTTTAGCTATTTTTACCTAATTCACCACATTATAAAGGTGCATATTGAACTATAATTTAAGTAGAGGGGTTATATATTAGGAGATTGTTATGGGTACCAATTTTTTAGCAGCATTACTAGGTTGGTATCTGGTAATTGTGAGCCTGCTTTTGCTTGTACGACGTGAAATTGTAGTTGCTGCAATGAAGGAGCTGATGGGGCAACGAGCTGTCATGTTATTTGTTGGCGTAATAACATTAATTATTGGATTATTAATGGTACTTAGTCATAACGTATGGGTAATGGGGTGGCCTGTCATTGTGACAGTTTTTGCTTGGCTAATACTAATTAGCGGCTTATTTAGGCTCTATTGTCCAGATACTGTATATAAAATTTGGAATAAATTGATAAATAAGTCGGAACTATTTATTACGATTGATGTAATTTCATTACTCATCGGTCTATTCTTATTGTTCAAAGTTTATTTCGGTTGATGAAATGATATAAGCCTGGGGGAGTAACGCATCCCCCGGGTTTATTTGTATGTTGCTCATTGGAACGACTCAATTAAGTATTAGATTAATACATACATGATGTGAGTGATTCCGATTCAGAGGTGTACTCAATATAAAAGTCCCTCATTTCTTCAAAAAGTTCTGTTAATTCTTCTACATCATACATTCCTTTTTGTGCTTGGTTGTTTAACTTATTGTATGTTTCAATGAAATCTTCTAGTTTGAACTGTATTTGGGAGTCGTTTAAGTCGACGTTTTTTTTGATTTCGATAATAAAATCATCCAATTCAGTTTTCATTTTTTCATACTCTTCTTGGCTTCCTAGAATTTTCACCTTAGGTTCTGATTTATTAAGAGATAGATACAGTAAATAGAGTGCAATCATTCCAAGGGGAACAAAAATAATGAGCCCAATATACATCCCTGAAAGATCTGTTCGTGACGAGTCATTTTGTACTCTACATACAGACATATCCTGATCGGTACAGGCTGCTATAGCCGGTGGTTGTTCTGGGGTGATTCGGCATATTGGGGGTTCGTAACTCAAGTTAGGAGAGCAATAGTCTATAGCTTGTTTTTTGTTCGAGTCAAAAAATGAGGGGCTTAGTTTCGGTTGGTGATGGTTTTTTTGCTGCGAGCTAGACTGTGGTAATAACTGTAATTTTTCTGGTTCTTTGGGGGGCTCCAGACCTTTGATGGAGTATTGAAATGAGACCCAGCGATGCATCGAATCCATTAAGGCATTTAATTCTTGAGCCTGTCCAGCTAGGGTTGCGAAATCAGTATCCTTCAATTTAGGTCCATTTAAATGAGCAATAACGTAATTGACTTGTTGTTTGAGTACTTGATTCGTTTTTGAAAGATCGACTGTTGTGGACGGAAATTGTGCCAATGTATCCTGATTTGCAATGAAAGTATTTAATTTTGATTGCTCAGAGGTTAACCATTTTTTAATTAAAGATAAATTTTGTTCCTCTTGAATCGCTTTATGATACGCATTTGTATTGGCGTGTATAATTTCATTAATATGAATTGAAGATTCATCAATGAAGTAGTCAATTTGTTTCAATAATAAAGATAGTTGTTCTTTAAATTGAAGAACGGTATATACCTCGCCTGCTTGCCCTAATAGATCCATCGTATGAGTAATAACTTTTTGAAACTGATCGAGTTCATTTAAATCAGTTATGGCTTGAGCATAATTATCTAACACATTATCTTGCATATTGACTAATTGAAAATCCGGACAGTTTTTAAGTTGGTCCGCTGTTAACTGTAATGTAGAAATAGGACCATCTACGATCTCAGTTGAACTTTTCCCGCATTCTTTTACCGCTTGAGTAGGGTACGATTTTAAATCAGCAGGTTTATCGATTGCGAATGTATAAGGATGGGGATTAACCTGATTTGCATTCAGAGCAAAGTGCAATATCCTGTTGCGCTCGGTGGATAATTGTTCAATCGTTTTTGATAAGTCGCCAAGGCGATCTCTCAATAGTTGCGATTCAATCCTGTGGGCTAACTGCGGATGAATTTCATCATCAATCGTGCTGCGGAAATTAGCTAAAAATAAGCGATCTGAACCCACAAAAGGAGAGATATTTTTCTCAATAGTACGTACGTAACGAGTCACTAATTCTAATTGTTCGCTTGTTTGCTTGATATTTGGATTTTGACTTATTCCTTTCAGTATATGATTCAGATCCAATAAGAAGAAATTCATTGGTTGATTTAAATGATCTAGGCGTAAGTCCTGGTTTCTTAACAATAAATAATCACCAGTTTTTTGCATTAATTGATATAAGGAAGACCATTGCAGACGTTGACTATCAATGGGTTGGACATGAAAATCATCTCGAGTTAATGCATGGCGCGTCTTAAATGCATTAGAGTAAAACCAAGAGCGCTCGTAAACGTTGATTAAAGCTTGGGAATCATCAGCAAACCAGGAACTAGGGTTGGCTAAATAATCTGGGTGAATCCCTGAGTTGGCACGTGCTTTTAGAATCCATTCTCTTTGCGCCAATTCTTCCTCAGTATAACAAGACTCCGAATGGACCCAAAAACGAGAATGATGTGGTTGGGGTTGATATGACGTGTAATACTCCTTTTTTTCCTTTGCCATACTTCTCACTCCTTGAGATTAGAATAACCAGATGGTTATTGTACGGTTGGTAACTAAATAGAATATTTTTGAGCCAATTAATTTGATAACACTCTTTAAGTGAATATGCAACAATAAGAATTGACAATTAGAAAATGTGGTGCAGCATTCGGTTTTTTGTTAAATTATATTTTTTAATTTGAACGAGTAACTTATGCCTTCTTTTGATATTGTCTCTGAAACAAACATGGTTGAATTACGTAACGCTGTTGATAATGCTTTGCGTGAGATGGGTACTCGCTTTGATTTTCGGGGAGTAGAGTCAAGTATAGAACTTAAAGAAATGACGGTAACATTACGAACCGAATCAGACTTTCAAGTCAGACAATTAGAGGATTTATTCCGTAATCATTGCAGTAAACGAAATCTTGATGCTTCGGGAGTAGATATAGAAGATGAGCCCGTACACAGTGGAAAATTTTATTCTTTAAATATGACCTTTAAGCAAGGAATTGACCAGCCAACAGCTAAGGAGATTGTGAAATGTATAAAAGATTCCAAAATTAAGGTTCAAGCATCTATTCAGGGAGACAAGATTCGGGTTACAGGGAAAAAGCGAGATGAGTTGCAAGAAACAATCGCGCTTTTGAAGAAATCAGATATCAAATTGCCCTTACAGTATGAGAATTTTCGAGATTAGTTTCATTGAATGATGTTAGAGAAATGCCCATAAAAGCTCCACCATCCCAATTGTTGCTGGAGCTTCTTAAACTTCTTCCGATTTTATTTTTTTTGTCAAAAATATACCCATGCCACACAGAAGTAAGGTGATAACCCTGAAAAACGCAGACCTTAAACCGTTTTGAGTCATATGAAAATAAGTCTGCAAAAGAATGCTGAAGGGGCTACTGAGCACCCCCCAAAAGTAAGAATAATAGTATGGAGATCAATATATTCGTAGAATTTCCAAAAAGGCAGTATCATAATGACGAGGATCTGTTTGATGGACCATCCTTAACATTCTGGTAATATCTTGTTGCTTCATCATTGTTTCTTTATTGGAAACATTTATAAAAAGCATAGTCTGCATAATTAAGCAATGCTAAGTCGCTGGGGCTGTCTCCATATGCATACAAAATATAATTATCCCGGGTACTGTATCTTTCCTTGAATTCTTCCAGCTTATATTTTCCAAGACAGTACTCTTTTTTCATGCGACCAGTGCATTTATTCTGAGGATTAAATTCCAACTCTGTGCAAATCAACTGATCGAACTGAAATTGATTTGCAAAATGTTTAAGATAAATGTCCCAAGCCCCGCTCACAAGGATACAAGTATGTCCTTGTCGTTGATGAAAGTCTAAGCGATGTAATGCCTCTGTACGTAATTTCTTAATCAAAACCTGATTGAAGAAAATTAAAGCCTCTTCATTTAGGAAATCCATATCCTTTTCATTAAGAACAAACCGGTCTAACTCTTTGTGCCAAGTCACGCTGTTTTGCTTAACCTGTGCCTGAAGCACAGAATAGACGATGCCTTGTAACATTTTTGGCATGCCGACCAGGTGTTTTAAAAATAATAGCCGACTTGAAAACCCTTGTGTCAAGGTTCCATCAAAATCAAAAGCGGCAATAATCTGCTTCTCCATATATATCCACTAAAAAGGTAATTTTAATAAAGGATTAACTTGGGTAATTAACTTTGCAAAGCGCTGTTTTACGTCCTCCATTCCCTCAGAAGTTTTTGCTTCGAAGCGGAGCGTTAGATAAGGGCTGGTATTTGATGGGCGAATTAAACCCCAGGCGTCATCAAGATTAGCCCTTAAACCGTCTATATGTAAAAGTTCTCCGTGTAAATATTGAGGCGCTTGGGCTAGTAATTGGTGCATAAACTCCTCTTTCAACTCATCCGCAATATCAATTTTTATTTCATTTGTACTTAATAACTTAGGATATTGTTCAAAGAAATCGTGACTATCAAGAGATTGTGTGCTCAACAGTTCTAAAGTACGAACGGCAGCATAAATACCGTCATCGTAGGCTAACCAACGATCACTAAAATAGAAATGACCACAGAATTCTCCACCTATAACAGCTTGATGTTTCTGCATACCTTCCATAATATGGGCCATTCCTGTTTTAGTCATTATCGCCATTCCATTGTTTTGGGTGATGCATTCGGACAAACATTGGGTGCATTTTACGTCAAATACAAATGCTTGATTTGCGTTTTTCTTAAGAGAAGCGTCTGCAAAGGCTAAAAGAAGATAGTCTGAAGGTATGATGTTGCCATGGCTGTCTACTACGCCCAAACGATCCCCGTCGCCATCAAATGCAACACCACAATCAGCATGTTGTTCCAAAACCATCTGTTGCAAATCAACCAGATTTTCTTCGATTGACGGATCTGGATTGTGATTAACAAAAGTTGGTAATACATCGCAAGATAATGGAATAACATCACATCCTAAACTGGCTAATAATTGTGGAGCAACGTATCCCGCAACTGCATTGCCGCAGTCAACTACAACACGTAATTTCTTTATAGGACCTACATTGGCTTTAATGGCGTCAATATAATGGTTAATTATCTGTCTTTCCGGATATTTTATTAATTTACCACTGCTGTGCGCGAACGGTTCAAGCTTCTTATCAAGAATGCGGTTGTACAAACCCTGAAGGCGCTCTCCATGATAGTTTTGACCGCCTAAAATTATTTTGAGTCCATTATATTCAATGGGATTGTGGCTCGCAGTAACTATTAACCCAGATGCACATTGTAAATAGAACATTGCATAATGCATTAATGGCGTAGGTAATGAGCTAAGATCAATAATATTGATACCACTTATCAATAAACCTTTCGCAAGAGCCGCACTAAAAGCAGCACTGCTGCCTCTGCCGTCACGGCAAAGCAACAGGGTATGTAATTTATAAATCTCCTGTAACTCATTACCAATAGCAACCCCTAAGGTGTAATAGGTATTTTCATTCAAAGATTCACCAATCAGGTTACGTATATCATATTCTTTAAATATCGATACTGGCGGACAAATTAAATAGGACTTAGGCATAATTTAACTCACAATTTATGGAACAAAGAGCCACAACTTATTTCTGGTTTTTTACTAATTATCTGGATAATTTTTACAAATTGTTCAGTAAGAGAGGAAATAGTGGAGCGATCGTATAAGTCAATCCGATATTTAAGATACCCGCTTAGTGAACCATTGCTGTAATTAAACTTTAAGGACAATTTACGAGGATTTGTGCCCCAAAGTGGTATTTGGGATTGTCCTGAACCTAATGGTTTTAATTTAAAATTTAAATTTGGGGGATTTAATTCAATATTTTGAAAGTCAAAGGAAACATCAGGAACGGGCAAATCGAGCTCAACCATTTGTTCGGGTTGTAAATATTGATAGGGCAGTGATTTAACTACCTCGTTTTGTACCTGTTTTGCTACAGTAATAAAACTCTTATCTGATTCATAATTAAGAATTAGAGGGAGCTCATTAGCAATATTTCCAATTGTTGTATGATATTGTTCTGATTCCCTTCCAGAGCACAGTAAGGTGACATAGGCCTCATGTGCCTGAGCAAGATGGGCCAGTAATATGCCATAAATTGCCAGTAACATATTGGCTAGGGTAATCTCATTCTTTTTGACCAACTCCTGCAGAGCATTTACTGTTTCAATAGGAATTAAGATAGGTTCCTTCGCGCCGTAAGTTAAAGCCAGTTGGGGATTGGGTTTATCCGTAGGTAGAATTGGGGGGGTATAATTTTGCAATAAATTTTGCCAAAATACAGCATAGTTCTCAAATGAACCGTCTACGATCTGAGACAATTGCCAATCAATAAAATCTTGGTAAGGTACAGCAGGTGCAAGTTCCTCGTTATTTTCTTCTTGATTTAAACTATAAAAATGAAGAATATCCTGCACTAAAATTAAACTGCTACCGCCATCTGTCAGTAGGTGGCTCACATGTAACGCCCAAACATAATGTTGTTCTCCACGTTTAATTAAATAACTCGCCAAAAGTGGTGCTTGGCTTAAATCAAATTGCTGATGGTTTATCTCATATATAAGCGTTTTAAGTTGTCTTGTCTGTTCCTTGTGCTCTAAGTGACTCAAATCCAAAAATTGTAATTTGAAATCAACTGAATCATGACAAAATTGAAAAGGAATATTCAAGGAAGCGTGAAAGGTGCAACGCAGCATCGGATGTCTTGCAATAACTTGTTGAATACTTTTCTCTAAGTGTTCGACGTTTATCTCTCCTTCAAGATGGATAAAATTAGTGACTAAATAGGCTGGGCTAGAAGGTTGGGCTTGAATATGCCGCCAAATCCGTATTTGTTGTACTGAAAGTTGTAATAGATGTGGACTCGATAAATTGATATTTTGAGGCAAATTGTTATGGGGGCTCTCTTCTGAATGGGGAAGTTCTACCTGTTCTTTCACTAAATAAATGAGATCGCTGATGGAGCGATTTTCGAATAAGAGGGTTTGGATACTAAGATTTTTAATAGAATATTCGTTGTTTAATTGATGTAATAATTCTACCGCCAATACGGAATCCATACCTAGCGACATCAAACTGGCATGCATTGGTAATTCATCGGATTCACTCAATCGTAAAATTTTGCGAATTATGAGGACAAACGACTCCCTTATATCTTCTCCTTTATTTTGTTCAGCCAACTTGCTGTCTATGAGAGAGGGTATTGGCATTATGTCAGCCAAAAGTTTTTTGTAATAAACAGGAAGATGAGACAATTGAGAGGCAATATTATTAGGCATTAAGCATAGCTGCGTAGGAGCTAATTTCAGCATGTGGTTTAAAGCATCAATACCAATCTTTTCATTAATCGTGTTAATTCCATAAATAGACCAGGATTGTTTCAAATTGTGGGTCATACCTACTTGTTGCCAAGGACCAAAATTAATGCTTAAAGCGGGTAATCCCATATTTTTTCGATAATGGGCAAGATTATCCATAAACGCATTTGCAGCAGCATAATTTGCTTGCCCAAGAGTTCCCAACACCGAGCTGATTGAAGAAAAGAAAACAAAATGTTCCAAATCGGGCATCAGCTCTATACTCAATCGGTGCAAATTCCATGCGCCTTCAACTTTTGCCTGGAAAACAGCCTCAAAATCAGGCCAGGTTAAATTTTCCCACAAACCATCTTGTACTATTCCAGCCAAATGAAAAATACCTTTTATAGCAGATAATGATATGTGTATATCCGATAATGCGTGACGCAAGTTTGGATCATCACTGACATCTGCCTGGACGTATTCAATCATTACATCGCCAGCGTTTAACTCATTTATTGTATTCTCAATATCTTTGGAATAGGGGCGTCGTCCGAGAAGGATAATTGTTTTTACTTGCTGGCTAACGAGCCATTTACTTAAAGCAAGTCCTAAACCACCGAGTCCTCCAGTAATAAGATACGCCCCGTCTTCACATAAAATCTCTTTATTTTCAATTTTTGTATCAAAAGGTAACTGGTGCAGACGTGGTACCAAAAACTCATCCTGATAAAGTGCAAGCAAAAATTCATCTTGTTTTTTAATAACTAATTGCTGTAATTTGGCCACCATTTGTTCGGGTGTGACATCTCCATTTACATCTAAATGATGATAATTTAATTCAGGATATTCAAGCTGTAAGGTTTTACCCATACCCAATAGAGGGGCAAAAAAAGGAATTATCTTTTGTTGAACTGGAGTACTGTCTCGGGTAACAGTCCAAAAGACCACCTCTTTTCTTTTTATTTTTAAGGTCTTAACTAAATGCAATAGTCCGGCACAAGAAGCAGTACTTTGTATTTTTAAATCATTTGCTTCCCTATTAGATAAAGAAGAGTTCTTTAATATGTCGAGTGGGGCTATTCCCCATAAATAAATCACTCCTCGAAATTCAGTATGTTCGTTAAGTAACTTCTGGAAATGTTTCATCTTGAGAGGATTAATGCTGGCCGATTTTGGTGTGGACTGGTAGGTTAAGGATGGAGTAATGACTATATGGTCAGACAAAAATTGGCTTATATATTTTACCAATAGTTCACTTTCGCGATCTTGGTTTATAAATAATAACCATTTACCCTTTTCTTTTAATTCTTGTGGGGATGAGCTCGGCAATGCGATTTTTTCCCATGCCATTTTGTATAATGATTGACGAATAAAATCATCCTGAATCTCGCGAACTTTAAATTCTGAATCACCAGATAACCAATAAGACTGATGCTGAAATGCGTATGTTGGTAAAGTTTGTTCGTAAGCTTGAATATGAAAAGGCTGATCATAAGAGCGCCAATCTATAATATTACCTTGCAAATACAACGCAGATAAAGACTCGGTAATCGTTTGCCAGTTAGCTTGGTTCTTATGCGAAGATGCTAATAATAGTGCTTGCTTAGGATCGGGATGCAATTCTTTGACAAAATTGAGCAATACAGGCTGAGGTCCTATTTCAATAAACACCTGATACTCGGATTTAATTAAATTTTCTATGCCTAAACTAAATTGTACAGTAGCGCAAATATGTTCTACCCAATAATACGATGTAATGGAATGGATGGGTTTACCATATACATTAGAGATAAGAGTAATTTGAGGTTCTTGATACTCAATTGAAGCTGCAATTCGGGCAAACTCTGCTAACATGGGGCGCATCAGTTCGGAATGAAAGGCATGCGAGACGCGTAATTTAGTGGTGCTGAATTTTAAGGATTGGCAATACGCGTCAAAATCCAAAATTGCATCCAACTCGCCAGAAAAAACGACCTGATTCGTACTGTTAATCGCAGCTAAATTTAAAATAACATTTGGGGAGGAGCGCTTAAAATTAGCGAGCAACGCATCTGCTTGTAAACTGCTGACATATACTGCCAACATACTTCCAGCTTGTTGCTCCTGCATGAGTCGCCCTCGATGAGCAATTAATTTTAAACCATCCTCCAGACTCATTACACCTGCAAGAGTGGCAGCAATACATTCACCGAGACTATGACCTATCAATGCATCAGGCTGAATGCCCCAGCTGATCCATAGTTTGGCCATGGCATATTGAACTACAAATAGCGCAGGCTGAGTATATTTTGTTTGATCCAGAATCGATGCCTTTTCTTCATCAAACATGATGCTAATTAAGGATTCTGGCAAATATTCAGCCAATATACGATCGCATCGATCCACCTCAGCCTTAAATAACGGATGGCTTCGATAAAGCTCTAGCCCCATTTGAATGTATTGAGCTCCTTGACCTGTAAACAAAAAAACAATTTTGTTGTTGATCCCTGGGCGTATGGAGGGTATGGAGCTCTCATTGGACTGCAATTTCTCATTTAAATCTTGTTGTGAGCTCACCGGAAATGCCAAACGATAAGCCAATGGGCTACGTCCAAGAGCCAGGCTATGACACAATCTGGCTATATCTATCTGTTTTTCCTGATGAATAAACTCCAAAAGTTTGGCTCGTTGTTCAGAAAGAGCTTCGGGTGAATGGGCAGACAAGGTAAATAAATGTATAGGTCTTTGCCATTTCATAGGGAGTTCGTTATTGGGCTCTGCAGATGGAGGTTCACTAAGAATTAAATGAGCATTAGTACCGGTGAAACCAAAAGAACTAATGCCTGCATAACGAACAGGTTGGAATGTCTCGGTGTTCCATGATTGTAGGGAGTTGGGGACTTGAGCGGGAATCGCTTCTAAATCAATCAATGGATTTACTGTTTCAAAATGCAGGTTTGCCGGAATCTCTTTATGTTGAACCATTAATATAGTTTTTATCAGACCAGCCATCCCTGCTGCTGCTTCTAAATGACCAATATTACTTTTTACTGAGCCAATAACTAAAGGGCTTTCGCGAGTACCGGTCGCAAAAACCTCTTTTAAAGAGTTAAACTCGATAGGATCCCCAAGACGTGTTCCAGTACCATGGGCTTCAATATAGCTGATTTGATCTGCGGACAAATCGGATAACTTTAACGCATGACGAATTAAATCACTCTGCGCTTGAGGGTTAGGTGCAGTAATCCCATTACTATGACCATCATTATTCACCGTCGCACTTTGAATCACTGCTAAAATACGATTTTTATCACGTTGGGCATCAGATAAACGTTTCAGAATCACTACTCCGCATCCTTCGCTACGAACATAGCCATCTGCTTTGGCGTCGAAAACTTGGCATTTATTACTTGGAGAAAGCATCCCTGCCTGTGAAAAGCTAATGCTGAGGGATGGGTCGAGGATGCAATTTACTCCACCAACGATTGCTAAGTCTTCTGTTTTATCATTTAAATTACGACATGCTTCGAATACCGCAACCAAAGAAGAAGAACATGCTGTATCGACAGCTAATGTTTCACCATGTGTCCCTAGAAAATAAGCAAGACGTCCAGCGGCAGCACTACTCGCATTACCTATTCCAAAATAAGCATCGGTAAAGTGCTGTTGTGAATCCCGTACTAATTGGCTGTAATCCTTAGATGAGATACCGACGAATATACCGGTATTGCTCTGCTCCAGTGATAAGGGGGGGATCCCTGCATGTTCCAATGCTTCCCAAGTCAACTCGAGTAACAAACGATGTTGCGGATCCATGGCTTCCGCTTCACGTCGACTAATAGAAAATAATGCGGGATCAAAACAATCAATGTTGTCGATAAATCCGCCTTTGGAGCTTACTATTTTACCTGCGGTAAAAGGCTGAGGGTCATAGTAAAGTTGATTATCCCAGCGATGTTTGGGGATAGGTTGAAGACCGTCTTTACCACTGGATAATATTTTCCAAAACTGTTCCGGAGTATTGGCTCCTCCAGGAAAACGACAGCTCATGCCAATTATGGCAATTGGGTCCGGAGATTCACTCTGAAGCGGCTCTGATTTTTTCAAACAATGTTCATTGGTACTAGTATTCTCCAGATAATTAGCCAATTGGGTAATGGTTGAATAAGACCATAGCAAGCTGGGATTTACTTCAGTATGGATTTCTTTTTCGAGTGCCCCACAAAATTGTACCCCAAGGCTGGAATCAACCCCGTAATAAGCAAAATTAAGCAGTGGATCGATTTGCTCTGCATCAAGATGCAGTTGGTTAGCAAGCCATTTCTGCATCCAGAGTTGTAAACCTCGCGTATTTAATTTAGTCGAAGGAGAACTCTTACTGCTTACTTTATTCCATTGTGCAATTATTTTTAAATTGTCTGTTGTTAGTTCTTGGCGACACGCAGCACGTTGTACTTTTCCACTCGAAGTTTTAGGGAGAGTAGCCTGTTGAATCAGTATAATGCGCGCAGGTAATACAGGTAATTCGGAACTGCAACATTCCAGAATAGTCTTAAATACAGAATCAAAATCTTTTGTATGGCGATGAATTTCTTGTACTATGACCAATTCAGGCGCATGGTCTATCTCGAGCATAAAGGCGGCACAACCATGGACCACCAAGCCGTCATGACAGACCGAGACCAACGATTCAATATCTTGAGGATAAATATTGTGTCCCCGTATAATAATAAGATCTTTTAAACGTCCAGTGACGAATAGTTCACCCTCTAGATCGATAAATCCCAAATCACCAGTGCGTAAAAAGCTTTTATCAGATGAAGATAATTTTAAACCAAAAGTGTGTTGAGTCAGTTCAGGCCTTTGCCAATATCCTTGTGTAACACATGGGCCTGAAACGATAATTTCACCTACTTGATAGGGTTCTAATTCCATACCAGATTGTGGGTTAATGATTTTTATTTCATGATCTAATGGTGGGCGTCCACAACTAACAATAGGAGTTCCATCTTGTTGTGATTCAACTAATTTAATTTCAGACATTTCCTGCAATACAATTTTGTCAACATGCAATACTTTGGTCTGCTGTCCAGGTTTTTTACCTGAAATCATTAAAGTAGTTTCTGCCATGCCGTATGCGGGATAAAAACTTTGTGCATGGAAACCACACTCTTTAAAAGCTTCACTAAAACGTTCTAAACTTTCAGCATTTACAGGTTCTGCACCATTCAGTGCAATATTCCAATTACTTAAGTCCAATTGTTTCTTTTCTTCCTCAGTAATCCTGTTCACACATAAATCGTAAGCAAAATTGGGGGCAGGAGAAATATTGGCTTTATATTCACTAATGGTTTTCAACCAGAGAAATGGGGTTTTTAAAAATGTGGCGGGGGCCATTAAGATACAAGGTACGTTGTACGCCAAGGGATATAAAATACCGCCGATTAATCCCATATCATGAAATGGAGGAAGCCAGGAACAAACGGTTTTTATTTGTCCATCACAAAGGTTATGAATTAAATTGAGATTTGCAATTATATTTCCATGACTCACCATTACTCCTTTCGGAGAGCCTGTAGAACCTGATGTATACTGTAAGAAAGCCAAGTTTCCCTCTGCTATTTCTGCAAATTGGACCATAGGGCTTTTCAGATTTTGGATCTCATCTATATCAATGATTTGTACATTATCGAAGGGATAATGATCCGCAATTGTTTTGGTGGTAATTAATGTTTCAGCGTTTGCATTGCTTATAATGGATTTAACTCGATTCGCATGGCGATTATTGTGAGGAGGATAGGCAGGAACAGCAATAATCCCTGACATTAAACATCCAAGAAAACTTGCAATATAATCCAAGCCTGGGGGTAATAACAGGAGTGCTCTTGAGTCCAATGGAACCCTAACTGACAAATGCGATGCAATTGTTGTCACTTTTTGTAACAGTTGCTTATTAGTTAAGGCGTTGGTTTCGTTTTCACCAACAAAGCTATACATTAAATTATCAGGATATAAAGTTGCATTACTTTGAAGTAAATTAACTATATTTTGTAATTTATTGATTCTAGAGAAACTCATAAGAACCTCGCTGTGTGTCGTATAAAACCTGGAGTTTTAACGACATACTTTTTAGTATAGTACCGGTGAATAATTATTCAAACAGTTAAATAATTAACCATGATGGTGCGTGGATATCTATTTGATTGTGAATTATTTATTGAGCAGATTTAGAAGCGAAATTAATTTTTGGGACGAGAAATTTTACTTATAACAGCACTCTACATGATTTTTGAGCAAAAGTTAATTAGACCTGCCGCTACATTTGAGACAGGCCGAGACTAAGAGTAAGGTGAATAAATTTAATTCATAATTTCATCAATTTTGGCAGAGATCCTTGCTGATAAATAAGGATCTTTTTTTGCAAGGCCACGGGCTACTTTGAGTTGAGCTACTGCAGCTCTTTTTTGTCCTTCAAGAAGTAAACATTGGGCTTGGGTAAAATAAGCATAATCTTTTTGATGCGACTGCGCTTGCGCTCGGGCTAACTCACGACACAAAGGAAGATCGTGTTTATATTTTCTACTTCCTTTAAGTAAGATACTGGTTGCTTTCTCATTTTGATTCGCAGCCAACAAACCTTGAGCGTACGCCATAAGAGCGGCGTAATTGTCAGGATAGTTTTTTTGTATTTCTTCTAATCGCGAGAGGGCTGCTTTATGTTGAGACATTCCTGTTTCAGCTTGCGCCATAGCAATTTGAAAATAGAGATTATTATTTTCTGCCAATAAAGGGGTCAAAATAGTAGCTGCTTTGGCATAACTATTATTATTGATTAAAGTAAGAGCATGACCATATTGGCAGGCATGAGCAGGAGTTTTTTTGTTGCATTGATGCTCATAATAATCAAATAACGTTTTAGGCTCTCGAATGACTGAAGTGCGGATTAATTCTTTAACTAAAGGATATTCAGGAGAATCTACATGCTGTTTGTGCGAAAATTGCGCGATACGGTTTTCTGCTTCGGCGATCCTATCTCCATCCAGCGGGTGGGTACGTAGAATGGCTGGTACGTTTGCTGTGTAGTAATAACGTGAGTTTTCCTGCATTTTTTTAAAAAAGGCAGCCATACCTTGAGGGTTATATCCTGCTTTAGTCAACATATCAATCCCTATCCTATCCGCCTCTTTTTCTTTGGAGCGGGTAAAATTGATATTGTCTTGTGAGAATCCTGTTAAAGCGCCCATCATTCCAGCCATTCCTACAGTAGGATTAATTACTCCCAAAGCAGCAGATGCCAGGATGGATGCAAGCATTGGAACACGCATTTGTTTTTGATGTTCGATCATCCTGTAGAGATGATGCAAGCGTACGTGTGCGATTTCATGGGCCATTACTCCAGCAAGCTCGCTTTCAGTACTGGTGGTTAAAATAAGTTGCGAATTAATACCTATATGCCCGCCGGGTCCTGCAAAAGCATTGATTTCATTTGATTTTACTATAAAGAAATCAGGTGTTTTAATATGACCCGCATGTGCCAGGTTTTTTCCAATACGATTAATATATTGGCTTGCTAATGGATTTCGCTCCACGCTTTCTGATTGATTGATTTGCTGTACGAATTCTTTTTCCAACTGCTCCAGCTCACTGGTTGAGTACGGAGACAAACCCTCGGCAACAGAAGTTTGAGCAATAAGACTCGCTAACAGTATCCAAAAGATGTTTTTCTTAATTTTCAATTTAATCATTAGGCTACTCAAAAATTGAATAATTTGTTATCATTCACGCATCGTAACTACTCATCCCTTCTCGTCATCCTGCGGTTTGTCCTTAGGATCACGCCTATTTTAGTGTTGAGCAGTTACCATGCATCATAGAAAGGTACTTAAACAATGCACAAAAAGTTTTTGCTCGCAGCACTTGAACAGGCCCGTATTGGACAAGGCCACTGCGCCCCTAATCCCTGTGTTGGCGCGGTTGCTGTGCAAAATGGAACTATTATAGCACAAGCAAGTCATGGAGGGGCAGGGACTCCGCATGCAGAACAATTATTGTTAACACAGATTCCTCCTAAAATGCCAGGGGTTTGTCTATATATTTCTCTTGAGCCATGTAATCATTGGGGAAGAACGCCACCTTGTGTTGATGCGATTATTAATCATGGGGTGGAGGAAGTTGTTTTTGCTTATTTGGATCCTAATCCAGTGGTAGCTAAGAATAATTCTTCAGAAAAACTACGAGCTCATGGAATTAAGGTGACGCATTATCCTGTAGATGAAATTACCGAATTTTATAAAAGTTATTCCTATTGGACTCTGACCAAAAAGCCAAGGGTAACCGTGAAAATGGCGCAAACGCTAAATGGTAAAATTGGCCGCTCAGTAGGTGAGCGTGTTATTTTATCTAATGCTTTATGTGGGGAATTTACGCATAAAATGCGCGCTGCTGCTGATGTAATTCTCACTACTGCCAAAACAGTGCATAGGGATAACCCCAAAATGAACGTGCGTTTAGGCCAGGAAGAACAGGCAAAGCCTGTTGCAATTATCGATAGGCAGTTGAGTCTGAATCAACAATCTATAATTTTTTCAACCGCCGCTCATTGTCATGTATATCATTGCAATGAGCGAAAAGTTTACTACCCTAACAGTACTTTCCATTTAATGCCCATGAAAAATGGCGTAATGGATTTAGAAGTTGTGATAAGCCATCTTGGTGAACTGGGGTATCATGATGTTTGGGTAGAAGCGGGTGGAGCCCTTTTTAGTGCACTGCACCAACAAGGATTGGTTCATCGAACATATTTATATATTGTCCCAAGTATTTTGGAACCCGATGCAATTTCAGCATACCAGCAGAATGGGATATTTGACCGAGCGCATACTATTTCTTGGCATGCTATGGGCGACAATATGATAGCATGTCTGGATTGGCTGGAAGATTAAATGAACACTGGATCAAATGAGGTCGCGTTATGAAGTATTCATTAGCTACAATAGAACACGCAGTGGAAACACTCAAAGCCGGTAAAATGGTTATTTTAATGGATGATGAAGATAGGGAAAATGAAGGAGATCTGGTTGTGGCTGCGGAGTATGCAACGCCAGAAGCAATTAATTTTATGTCTCGTCATGGTTGTGGTTTGATCTGCTTGTCTATGGCTGATGAACTAATTGATAAATTGCAATTACCGATGATGGCACAAAATAATAAATCTCCTTATGGGACCGCATTTACGGTATCCATAGAGGCAGCAGAAGGTGTATCAACAGGTATTTCCGCTAAAGATAGAGCTCAGACGATTAAAGTCGCGATAGCTTCTGAGAGTGGCCCTGCGGATGTTATTTCTCCAGGACATGTTTTTCCTTTGCGTGCCAAGAAAAAAGGCGTTTTGGAACGGCCTGGGCAAACAGAGGGTAGTGTTGACTTGGCAAAGCTTGCTGGTTTAACTCCTGCCGCTGTAATTTGTGAAATTATTAACGAAGATGGCACCATGAGTCGACGGGATGAATTGGTTGCATTTTCTGAAAAACATAATATTCCTCTGGTAACGGTTAAAGATTTGATAGAATATCGAATTCGTCATGAAATATTAGTCGAAGCGGCAGCCACAACACGTATTCCTTTGCAAGATAAAGGCGATTTTAATATGACTGTTTTTGCAAATGAACTTGATGGTGCAGAGCATTTTGCTTTGGTAAAGCCACCAATATTTGCTAATCGTGTGCCGCTAGTGCGTATTCATTCAGAGTGTATTACAGGTGATATTTTGGGCTCTTGTAAGTGCGATTGTGGCAAACAATTGGAACAATCATTGTCTCTAATTGCGGCTGAAGGTGGTGTTTTAATCTATTTACGCCAGGAAGGGCGTGGAATTGGTTTAGCAAATAAATTAAAAGCTTATGCCTTGCAGGAGCAAGGTTGGGATACCGTTGATGCGAATCATCAACTAGGACTTCCTGCGGACAGCAGAAATTATGCGATTGCCTATCAAATACTTAAATATTTTGGTATTGATGCAATAAGATTATTAACCAATAATCCATCCAAAATTGCTGCGGTTGATCGTTATGGTGTAAAGGTTATGGAGAGAGTGCCTTTAGAAATAGAACCTACTAAGGAAAGTCACAGATATTTAAAAACTAAGAAAGAGAAAATGGGACATTTATTGGCCATAAATTAGGTTGATTTGCTGATATTGTAGCCTGGGTTTCCGTTACGTGTGTCCAGACTTCAATAGACCTAATTTTCTATTTCTCTACTGAACAGTACTTAATTAGCAGGATACAAGGTCAATTATGACAAATTTTATTTTTATTACAGGTGGAGTGGTATCTTCCTTAGGAAAGGGTATTGCAGCTGCGTCGCTCGCTGCCGTGCTCGAGGCGCGTGGTCTTAAAGTAACCCTTATTAAGCTTGATCCCTATATTAATGTTGATCCTGGAACCATGAGTCCCTTCCAGCACGGCGAAGTGTTTGTGACCAATGATGGTGCAGAAACAGATCTGGATTTGGGACATTATGAGCGTTTCGTAAATACAACGATGACAAAACGTAATAATTTTACCTCAGGGAAAATTTATGAAAATGTCATTAAAAAAGAAAGAAAAGGGGATTATTTAGGTGGAACGGTTCAGGTAATTCCCCATATTACTAATGAGATCAAACGATGCATTAAATTAGGTGCTGATGGTTTTGATGTGGCAATGGTTGAAATTGGTGGAACTGTAGGTGACATCGAATCCTTACCTTTTCTTGAGGCCATTCGTCAAATGCGAATAGAATTAGGCTCACAAAGAACTTTATTCATCCATCTGACTTTAGTGCCTTATATTGCTACTTCAGGTGAGACCAAAACAAAACCAACTCAGCACTCAGTAAAGGAATTGCGCTCCATAGGTATTCAGCCGGATATCTTGATTTGTCGCTCAGAAAAAGCGTTACCTATGTCTGATAGAGCAAAAATTGCATTATTTACTAATGTGGAG
This sequence comes from Legionella stuttgartensis, assembly GCF_977063405.2. Classification (NCBI taxonomy): domain Bacteria; kingdom Pseudomonadati; phylum Pseudomonadota; class Gammaproteobacteria; order Legionellales; family Legionellaceae; genus Legionella; species Legionella stuttgartensis. The sequence goes on along the minus strand of NZ_CDRUHA020000111.1, from coordinate 160,510 downwards.
AAAGAAGGCGTTATTCCTCTTGAAGATGCGCCAAGTATTTATCAAATTCCAAGAGTTTTGCATGAGCACGGACTCGATGACATTGTTGTGAAAAAATTGGGTCTTGATGTAAAGCCTGCTGACTTAAGTGAGTGGGATCGTGTTGTGGCAATGAGAGCGGTTCAAACCGCGACTGTAAAAATTGCTATGGTCGGTAAATATATTGAATTGAATGATGCCTATAAATCCATTAATGAGGCTTTATTGCATGCGGGACTTCATACCCAAACGAAAGTCGAAATTGTTTATTTGGATGCTGAGTTAATTGAAACTCATGGGGCGTCGCTTTTAGAAGGTATTGATGCCATTCTTGTTCCAGGCGGTTTTGGAGAGCGTGGTGTTGAAGGTAAAATTAAAGCAATCCAATATGCTCGTGAGCATAAAGTTCCTTTCTTAGGAATTTGTTTGGGAATGCAAACAGCAGTTATTGAATTTGCCAGAAATGTTGTTGGTTTAAAAGAAGCAAATTCTACTGAATTTAATAAAAGTACACCGTATCCTGTGCTGGGATTAATTAATGAGTGGATGGATGCGGATGGTTCAAAACAACTTCGTGATGAAGATGGTAATTTAGGTGGTACCATGCGTTTAGGGGCACAAATGTGTCAATTAGCAGAGGGTACATTGGCACGTAAAGTCTATGAAAAGCCACAAATAATAGAACGTCATCGCCATCGTTATGAAGTAAATAATAAATATGTAGAAAGCCTGGTTGAACATGGGTTGATTATCTCCGGACGTTCTGCAGATAATTCTTTAGTAGAAATGATAGAATTATCCGATCATCCCTGGTTTTTGGCATGCCAATTTCATCCAGAATTTACATCGACTCCAAGAGCAAGTCATCCACTGTTTAAACAATTCGTACTTGCTGCTCGTAAAAAACATCAAGGAAAAAATTAAGAATGAAATTATGTGGATTTGAAGTAGGTTTAGATAAGCCTTTATTTTTAATTGCTGGACCGTGCGTCATTGAAAGTGAAGAACTGGCTTTGGAAACTGCAGGTTATTTAAAGGAAATATGCAAGCAATTGCAGATTCCTTTTATCTATAAATCTTCGTTTGATAAAGCAAACCGTTCTTCTATATCCAGCTACAGAGGCCCTGGTTTTGAAAAGGGATTATCCATTTTAGAAAAAGTAAAAACTCAGGTGGGTGTTCCTGTTTTAACTGATGTCCATGAGGATACTCCTTTGTTAGAAGTATCGAGCGTGGTGGATGTATTACAAACCCCAGCGTTTTTATGCAGACAGACTAATTTTATCCAGAAAGTAGCGTCGATGAATAAGCCTGTTAATATCAAAAAAGGACAATTTTTAGCTCCCTGGGAAATGAAGCATGTGATTGATAAAGCAAAGGCATGTGGTAATGAGCAGATTATGGCATGTGAGCGTGGTGTAAGTTTCGGATATAATAATTTGGTTTCTGACATGCGTTCTTTAGCCATTATGCGTGAAACGGGTTGTCCTGTTGTTTATGATGCAACACATTCGGTGCAATTGCCTGGCGGAAATAATGGGGTTTCTGGAGGACAACGTGAGTTTGTTCCTGTTCTGGCTCGCGCTGCAGTAGCTGCAGGTATTTCTGGATTATTTATGGAAACGCACCCAAATCCAGATAAAGCATTGAGTGATGGTCCTAACAGTTGGCCCTTGGATAAAATGAAACCATTACTGGAGTCATTAAAGGCCTTAGATGCAGTATATAAAAATACAGGGGAAATTGAGTAATCAATTTCTCCCTTCTAAATCCCTTGGGATTGGCATCATGCTATAATATATTTAAATAGTTTATTTGAGCATATTATGAAAAATTCTAAATGGCATGAGCTTAAAATGAAGCACGATAAAGAATTGAATAACGATAAAATGAATTATGATCCAATCGATACTAAAAAAGAATTAGATGAGATTGAGAAAATTAATTTTGATCCAAACGACACGCGACGTGAAATGGATGTTCTAACTAATACTCGAGTGGGTGCTACACATCTCCCTGCACAACTGATGAATCAGCGAAATCCTTTAGATCCAGTTGATACGCCTACAGAAACCGAAGAGCTTGAGAATGCTCCCAAACCTCGCTAATCATGCACATTGTTCTTAAGACCTGTCGCCTCTAATTTCACACTATTTTTTAAATTGTTTAGCCATTTTTGTCTATTTTCTTCTCCCATATCTCCTTTCTTAATGACATAGTGCAAAAGATATATGCCGGTACTGTCTTTAATCAACATTTCCAACTCATCTTGAATTTGATTTTCAGGTGCTTCTATTCTTGTTTCAAATATCACCCGGTTTTCTGTATCTTCATGGAATTTGATGATGGGTTGATAACCTAAAGCTTTTAGATTGTCTATGAGAGTATTGGCGAATTGTTTTAATGATATATTTTTCTCCGATACAGGAAAATACTGGCTTGTAACTAATTCATGCCAATGATTAATATCGTCTCCTGCAGGAACGTATTCGATTGTTGTGCCAATTGAATTTTTATTACCCCAAGCCATTTGCCATGGACGTTCATCGAATGCAATCTTTAATCTTTCATAGTTCTTTATTTGAGGATCTATGGGATCAGAATCAGTTGACGAATTACAATAAAGTACGCCGTTATACAGGTAGTACTGTACGCACTGGGTATCATTTTCCGGAGTGACCTTAACCATATTGTCTAAAGAAAAAGAAGCTCCTACGGCTATAGAGCTCATCATAGTGAAAGTCCAAATAAATAGAATCGGTCTGACGATTTGATGATGCATGATGAATTTTTTTAGGGTACGTGTATAAAGAATAGCTTATAAATATGAACTAGTTAAAAATTATAAGTTACTCATAGTTATCAACGTACAATGATGTTAATTAGTTGTAACCTGGATGAAGTGAAGCGGTATCCGGGGTTCCTTTAATTCGCGTTCACCCAGTTACAATAGCAGAGGAGAGGGCATCCAATAACGTGATGAGTATGAGTAAAATCAGGAGAATCCCTCATCTTAAACTCCTCCGGATGACGTGGTTGTGAATGCATCATAAATACTGCAACTGTTGTGGAGCGGATGTAAGTGCAGACAATTGGGTAAGTTTAAACTTTGACTCGTTGTTCGAGCCAAAGTTGGAGTTTTTTAAGAATAAAACTTATTTCGTAGAAACCTCTCCTGATTATAGGAGAGGGTCAAAAAACTTAGCTGAGATCACTCATGCTAGATACTGCATGATAACCTGCATCAACGTGAACTACTTCGCCAGTAATCCCTGAGGCTAAATTAGAGCACAAAAATGCAGCAGTATTCCCAACTTCTTCAATCGTAACGTTTCTATGGAGCGGGGTAATATTAGCATAGGCATTTTGAATTTTACGGAAATCTTTAATTCCAGCCGCAGCAAGTGTTTTGATTGGTCCTGCTGATATAGCATTAATTCGGATCCCTTTAGAACCTAAACTTGAGGCTAAATAACGGACGGAAGCTTCAAGACTTGCCTTAGCAACACCCATAACATTATAGTTAGGTACCGCTTTTTCAGCGCCATAGTAACTTAAGGTCAACAGAGAGCCTTCCGTACCTTCCATCATAGGTAAAGCAGCTTGAGCGAGTCCTATCAGACTATAGGCACTGATATCATGAGCAATTCTAAAGCCTTCACGTGTACAAGACTCTACAAAATCTCCACTAATTTGATCGGCTGGAGCATAAGCTACTGAATGAATAAGGATATCTAAGTGGTCCCAATGTTTGCGAAGATTTGAAAAAAGAGCTTGGATTTCCTCATCATGAGCAACATCACAAGGAAAGGTAAGAGATGAATTGAATTCAGCCGCCATTTTTTCGACACGATCTTGTAAACGATCATTTTGATAAGTAAAAGCTAATTCAGCTCCCTGCTCATGAAATGCTTTAGCAATACCATAAGCTATAGATCTATTGCTCGCTAGACCAATAATAAGTGCTTTTTTACCCGCTAAAAATCCCACCATTCTCTCCTCAATTAATTAACATGAGTTCGATATAAAAGGCCATTTTATGTCTTTTATCGCTAAACGAATGTTATCCCGTAAAATGCTAGCATTTATAAGGGTTCTAGTTTTAAATAATTAAGTTCGATATGAAAAATAAACTTATTTTTTCATATCGAACTCACATTAATTAGTATGCAAAGCTAATAATTCACGCATCTTAGCCTGAATCATTTCAATAGCAATCCTGTTTTCTCCTCCGCGAGGAATAATAATGTCTGCATAGCGACTAGATGGTTCTATAAACTGCAAGTACATGGGACGTACTGTTGTTTCATATTGATGTACTACCGATTCAAAGGTTCTATGCCGTTCAACCACATCTCTTTTTAAGCGTCGGGTTAAACACACATCGAGCGGAGTGGACATAAAAATTCGAATATCCATTATTTCGCGTAATTCTTTATCGCTAAAGAGTAAAATACCTTCAAGGATAATAATGGCATGTTGTCCCACCGTTCTGGTTTCAGGCAAGCGCATGTGCTTGGAGTGGGAATAGATTGGAATTTCAACTGGTCGACCATCTCTTAATTGTCGTAAATGTTCGCAAAGCAACGCATGATCAAAAGAATCAGGGTGATCATAGTTTATTTTTTCTCTTTCAGGGAAAGGCAAATGACCATTATCTTTATAGTAGGCGTCTTCAGAAATAACTACTACTTGTTCCGAGCCAAGCTCATTAACGATTGTATTCGCTAAAAGACTTTTACCTGATGCAGAAGGGCCTGAAATCCCAATAATTATCGCTTGTTTGTTCATGATGATATCGTTAGAAATTTCGTGCAAATACTAAAGGTTTTTTGTGTTAAATTCAATCTTTAATTAGGGTTTGCTTGTTATAATGCTTTTTTTTAGAGCGATAAAACACACAAATTCTATAATATAAGTTTAGCTGATAAAAGATAACCCTGGGTGCGCTGCAGAACCCAGGGCTATCTGTTTAATTAAAAGCAGACACCACTTCCAGCAAGGGATTTCCGACAGTTCCAGATGGATTTTTTATCATAAGTATTGCGGATAAAGTAGCTGCAATGTCCGTGGTGTAAGTCGGACGAAATATGCGTTGCGCTTTAAAATCAGGATGAACAAACAGTAATGGAACATAACTGTCATATTGCCAAGGACTACCATGAGCAACACGATCGTTACCTTTAGTACCATAGGATTGATTTGGAGGTTGAATGAGGTAAAGATCTCCGGACCGATCTGGGAAATACATTTTATTAACTTTAGCGCTAAGCCAATCGTTTTCAATATCTGTAATTGGTAATGCATAGGCTTTGAAAACTCCAGGTTGCAGCGTTAAAGCGCGTGCAAGATAACGTTTCACTTCATTTAGTTTAATTTTATGCTGATTTATTACCTTATGATTAAGATAGATATAAGGCGGGGTAATCGACATGAGTGTTTCTTCTGGAAGCGCATATTGTTTTTTTAATACGTTATGAATGTAGTGCTCCATTTTTGGTATATCAATGGGATGAATTTCATGCATATGATGTGCTTTTAGATAAGTTGGACCATCATTTACACCATGATCTGCAGTAAGCACTATGAGTGTATTGTTGAGGCCTACTTGTTTGTCAATAACAGCAAAAAGATGCGCCAAAGTTTTATCTAATTCTAATAAATTATCTTCTGATTCAAGGCTATTGGGGCCAAATTGGTGACCGATTGCATCGACAGCAGAGAAGCTAATTCCTAAATAATCCGTTTTTCCAGATGATTGTCCTAATCGTTCTTCAGTTAAAAGTTGCTCTGCAAAATCTGCGGTTAATTGGTCTGCCTTAGGGGATCGGGACAGAGATTTAAAGTATTCAGGACTTGGGGATTGAGTTATATGATGTGGAAAGGTTTGACCAAAAAGTTCATCCTCATGATGGAAAATAGGAGAATTAGCATTTTGATATTCAGTTTTAGCACGACTCAGATGCCAATCGTAATCTTTAGGAAGATAATTTTTATTCCAATTTTTAACCCAGTGAGGGTATTGGGAATAGTAGTAAGTACTGGTAATAAAACCACCATTAGTTGTATCAAACCAAAACGCCTTGCCCGCATGACCAGCGAGGGCTATCGCTGAACGATCTTTTAAAGAGACACCAAAGGCACGTCCTTTATGGGAGAGTATGACTTCATCGCTTGACGTTGAGGCATACAAGTTTTTCGGAGAGCGCCCTGGAATAACAATACGCGTATGAGGTGTGCTCAGTATATTAGTTTTTAAATCCTCCATGCAATAGATCATCTGCTGTGATTTTCGGTCATACCATTCATTATTAACAATGCCGTGTAAGGATGGAAAACTTCCTGTTGAAACAGTAGCATGTCCTGCACAAGTAGTAGTATTAGCATGTGGGTGATGCGTATTATGATAATCTATGGCATGACTTAGCAAATAATTAAATCCTCCATTACCAAATTGTTGCTGATGTTGAACAATTAAATCACCACGTAATTGATCGATTACCAGTTGAACAACCAATTTGGGTTGATTGATTTGTGCATAGGTGTTGAGACAATTTAGAAAAAGAAAAATGGCGCAGAGGTATTTTTTCATAACTTCTCCTGATGCGGACTAAAAGAGGTAAATTAATCAACAGGGCGGAAAAAAGCAATCAAAAAGGTACATTTCACTTTTTTAAGCTCCTGTTTGCCTTAGAGGATAAGGCGGTGAAAAGAGTTTTTTTCATGAGTATATGCTCGAAATCGTTTGCTCTATGTTATTGACTTTTAAAGATTAAAAATTAATTAAGGAGTAAAAGGAAAATGCATGACTGGCTTTCTGAATTAGTTTAAACTTCGCCTTGGAGTAAATTTTACTAATCCCGATTCATGGAGTTTAAGGAGAACAGAAATGGGTTTTCAGTATGTCAAATATGATAAATTAGCAAAATACATTACGGAGAGTATTGCAACTGAATTAAAAAGCCATAAGTTGGATGAAAAAAACATTCCAAAGTCATTAAAGATTCTTTCCATTAGTCATCCTGAACGAGCGATTCAGTGTAAATATTTAAATGCAATCCTAAACTGTCTTGAACAATCCGACAATGACGATGAAGACAAAAAAATTGTACTTAATGCCGCGGCATACTATATTCGTGATCAAATTTTTAAAAGTTATCAAGGAACTGTAACTCCATATTTTTTATCTCCCGAAAACAGTACTTTATTTAATGCATTAACTACTTCACTCAATCTTACTTTGGACAATTTTCCGGATTCTAAAGATTTGCTTGATATGTATGATGCTTTGAGTAATTTTATGCATTCACATGTATATGTAGACTCTGATCCCAGAAAAGGTTATCTAAGCCCGAGTCAACAGGCTTTTTCAAAAACAAAAATCAGGGATTATAAGGTAGAAGATGTGCTGCAAGATTTACTTAAAAAAGTAGCGAATTTCAGAACAAAAGAGATTGATCTGACTAGGGAACAACAGTTGCTAAAAGAATCTGATATAAAAAATCGTGCAAGACTCTTTTCAGACAAAGCGATTCCTCCTGCACCAGAGTCTCCTAACAACCAAGATACTATGGAGCCGATTGTCTATACTCTTTTTACCAATAACAGCCTTTAATAGGCATTGTTTATAAACAGTAATCAGTGCAGCGAAGTAGGACCCGGTCAAAAATCGTAGGAACTCCTTTGCTGCATCATGTTGTGAATAGGATTTAGAAATTACAGCGGCTCTGATAGTTCCTTCTGTTGTTCTATGGGGTAACCTGACATAGCCCAATCGATAATACCACCATCAACTGAATAAACTTCTTGATATCCTAAATCCATTAAGGATTGAGCAGCAAATAAAGATCGGACTCCACCTTTGCAGTGTAAATAGATGGGTTGATTTTTATTGGGGAATTGAACTGCAAAAGAGGATGTAATGCGATCTTTAGGGATATGGATCGCTCTGGCAATATGGAATTCTTGCCATTCTGCCAATTCCCTAACATCAATTAAACAAAGATTGGGATCATGATCCATCCTTGTTTTTAGTTGATGTACATCAATTGTTTTAATATTAGGGTTGGTCATAACGAATCTCTCTTATTGTCGGTCTTGTAAAGGTGGAGTGGTGGAGTAACCAATAAATCGTTGCTGTGAACACACCGCCTATTAATGTAGCAAATGCCCAGGTAGCAGCAGAAACCAAGACTGGTTTTTGTCCGGTTTGATTCATATTGCCCGCATCGTGGGCTACAGCACCAGCAAAAATTAAATGTAAAATACCATTAATGATCATCATAATATATAAAAAGGTTTGTATTTGAGTGGAAAATTGTTGTATTAGCTCATTGATCATGAATAAGGTTCCTTTAGTTGTGAATCAATGTTAGTTGGACTTTTAAACCAAACAAAATCATTTTTTAGTAATATCATGAAATTAACGGATTATGTCAGGCATAAAAATCGAACTTGCAATATAATAACAGAAAATCAATAAGATCTTTTATTTCTGTGATAACCCCGGTAACATCATCGAAAAAAATAGAAAGAGAGAAAGCATGAATGCACATGAAATCCCCGTCCCTCATTTAACCACCGCTCATTCTGGACCATTGTTTCATGTTGAAAAAATTGTTTTAAATCAGATAGCAGCAATTGAAGCGTGGTTTAGACATCAATGGAAAGAAACTCCTCCTCCTTTAACTTCATCGGTTGACCTACGCCATGCAGGATTCAAACTGGCGCCGGTAGATACTAATCTATTTCCAGCGGGGTTTAACAATTTGAATCCCGAATTCTTACCCCTGTGTATTCAGGCAACACAGTCTGTTTTAGTTGATTATATCCCAGATTGCACACGCATCTTATTGGTTCCAGAAAGTCATACACGCAATATGTTTTATTTAAAAAGTCTTAATGTATTAAGAACAATTTTTATCAAAGCGGGCTTTGTAGTTCGTATTGGTAGTTTGGACCCAGAGATTAAAGAACCCACTGAAATGATTCTTGATGGGGGTGAATCGCTACTCTTAGAGCCTATACAGCGCGAGGGCGATCGTGTTGGCCTGGCTAACTTTAATCCATGTTTTCTTATGTTGAATAATGATTTGTCTCAGGGGATCCCTGAAATTTTACAAGGAATAAAACAAAAGATAAGACCTACAGCACAATTAGGTTGGTCTTCGCGGTTGAAATCTAGTCATTTTAATTTTTATGACGAGGTCGCGATGGAGTTTTCCGAATTGGTAGGGATGGATTCCTGGTTAATCAATCCTTATTTTAGTGCTCTAGAAGGACTGGATTTCATGGCTCAGGAAGGGGTAGACAGGTTAGCCATCGAAGTAGATAAAATTCTCACTTTAATGAATGATAAATATGCAACTTACGGAATAAAAGAGAAACCATTTGTTGTAATTAAAGCAGATAATGGTACTTATGGCATGAGTGTTATGATGGTGCATGAGGCAGAAGAGGTACGTAAATTAAATAGAAAACAACGTACTCGAATGTCGACCAGTAAAGGTGGTCGCAAAGTGGATAGAGTTATTATTCAAGAGGGTGTATATACTTTTGAAACCATGCCAAACGGTTCTGTTGCTGAACCTGTAGTCTATATGATTGGCCAATTTGTGGTGGGTGGATTTTACCGAGTTCATCAAGAACGTGGTATTGATGAAAATCTGAATGCACCGGGAATGCATTTTGAACCTTTAGCTTTTGCCCAAGCGTGTAATATGCCTTGCGATGATTTAACTGAGGTGGATGAATCGAATCGCTTTTATGTGTATGGGGTTATTGCCCGCTTAGCAGCACTTGCTGCAGCAAGGGAAATTGCAGCGATTGGAGGTGAATGATGAAACTTGCTGTGTTGTTGGATCCTCTAAATCAATTAAAGCCTTATAAAGACACCTCTCTAGCTATGATCAAGAAAGCTCAAGAAATGGGTTGGTCTTGTGTTGTTTTTACTCAAGAAGATTTATTTTGTAAGGAAGGACGGGCTTTTGCATACGTTTATGATTTAAGTATCGGGGATGTGAGTAGCAAAGATTGGGTAACGATTAATGATTCATATGAAACGCCTTTAGGTGAATTTGATATCATTTTGATGCGCAAAGATCCTCCTTTTAATACAGAATATATTTATACGACCTATTATCTGGAACTGGCTGAACGCGAAGGAGTTCTTGTAGCCAACAACCCCCAAAGCTTACGTGATGCAAATGAGAAGTTTTTTACTTTAAATTTTCCTCAGTGCTGTCCAACCACACTTGTTTCACGAAATATGAAACGGTTGAAATCATTTTGGGAGGAGCACAAACAAGTTATTTTTAAACCATTGGAAGGAATGGGAGGTAATTCTGTATTCCATGTTGAGGAGCAAGGAAATAATTTAGCAGTTATTTTAGAAGTCCTAACTAAAAATCAAACACAAACGATTATTGCTCAACGATATATTCCTGAAATAAAGCACTCTGGCGATAAACGCATTTTATTAATCAATGGCGAACCTGTTCCTTATGCATTGGCACGTATTCCTGCACAAGGAGATTTGCGCGGTAACTTAGCTGCAGGTGCACGAGGAGAGGTAGTACCTATTACAACTAGAGACAGGTGGATATGTGAACAAGTGGGGCCTACGCTTAAAGCCAAGGGTTTGTATTTTGTTGGTATTGATGTGATTGGTGATTATTTAACAGAAATTAATGTTACAAGCCCAACCTGTTTACGAGAAATAGAAGCAGAAACAAAACTTGATATCGCTGGTGATTTTTTACGAAGCCTTGAGAAGATATGTCTTGCCTAATAATTAAACTCTATAAAAGTAACCAGGATGAAGCCTAGCAAAATTCGGGGCTAAGAAATTTATTCAAATACAGAAACCTGGGTTTCGCCATTCTTCACCCAGGCTACAAAGTATTACAGAACTACATTATTCATCTACATAATCACTACCAGTTTCTGCTGCTGCTTCCTGATCTGCTTTTTTATCATCAACATACAGAGAACCTGTATCTGGATGAGTACCTGTAATTAAATGGTTACGATATTGTAAATACGCATCTCTCATAAAGGCATATTTATCCAAAGCTTCATCCATTATTTGATCAGTATCGAGCAGTTGTGAGCGTAAATCCACAGTACGGAGCGCTAATAAACTGTAGACTACTGCATCTTCATTAATGTAAACATAGGGGCTGTATAGCGCAAATTGGAATAACCATCCTGCTCCGTCTCGAAGAGTACTTGGACCCAATAGGGGTAGCATTAGGAATGGGGAGTTTTTATCGCCCCATTTCGCTAAAGTAAGACCCAAATCATTTGAATGAGGGGGTAAGCCAAAGGTTTTAGCTACGTCAAATAAACCACCCACACCTAAAGAAGAGTTTATAATGAAGCGCCAAGAGTCTCGAATTGCCCATTTTCCCTCAGCCTGCAGAAGATCATTTCCTACGGATGGAATAAGATCCAAGTTGTTGTAAAAGTTATTTATACTTTTTCGAACAGGAGCCGGTAAAACGGCCCGATATGCCTTTGCGGTGGGCCTCAAAATTGCATTGTCTAAGGCAGAATTAAACTTATATACTTTGCGGTTAAAAGGTTCAAAAGGATCGGCGGGGTTAGTTCCCTTGCAAGCACATCCAGTTAAAGCGAGAGCACCGGTAAAACTAATGACTATTGAAATTAATCGCATGATTTTTTTAATTATTTGACTTAGTAAACGATGTTACACGAGTTTGATGTACTTGCAAACAATCATAGTGACTCGTGCAGTCGTTGACGTTTTGATTAAGATATATTTTTGTGGCCTGGGTTAGCACAGTGGAAGCGAATATAAAGTAAGACCACAATATAGATGGACTAGTTTCGATCTTGATTAGAACGATAAATAATTTATTGAACAAGGTGGTTTAGATCCCGCGCATAAAGCGCGGGACGTAGAAGACTTGAGATAAGTGGTCAATAGATTCTAGAACTTTAACAAAAAAGTCACAGGTCCATCATTACATAAGTGCACTTGCATGTTGGCACCAAAACATCCGCTCTGTGTATGGGGAAATAACTGCGCAGCGCGCGTCAAGAGATTATCAAAAAGCAATCGTCCAAGCTCTGGTGGTGCTGCATTGGAAAAACTGGGGCGCAATCCTTTTTGGGTTTCGGCCATTAATGTAAATTGTGGAACTAATAATAAACCACCTTGAACATCTTTAAGGCTCAAATTCATTTTGCCTTGATTGTCATCAAAAATACGATAATTAAGGCATTTATCTAACATTTTATTGATATTGTGTTCTGTATCATCAGGTTCAAAACCACAGAGTATCAGAAGTCCTTGATCTATTCTTCCAACGGTTTCACCATCAATATCTACACGAGCGTGTGTTACTCTTTGAATGACTATCAGCATGCATCAAGCCCTTGTTTGGAAATTTCTTTACTCGCATAAATTAGGGCGTCAATAATGCCTGACTCTCTATCCGAATGCCCTGCATCGCGAACTATTCTTAAATTGGATGCCGGGATTGCTTGATGCAGTTCAAAGGCTCCTGCCAGAGGAGAAATTAAATCAAAGCGGCCGTGTACAATGTATGTTGGGATATGTCTAATTTTATGAACATTGTCCATTACCTGATTTTCTTCAATGAAAAAATGATTGTTGATGTAATGGGATTCTAATGTCGCAAGAGCGAGGGCAAAATGAGGATCGCTAAATTGATCAATGACATATAAATGAGGATGTAAGCTACTACAACGAGCCTCCCATAATGCCCATGACTTTGCCGCACTCATTCGTGCCAGTTCATTAGGACCTTGTAAACAATTGGCATAATATTGAGGGATTTTGTCCAGCATGTTTTCAGGGACAGTACTAATAAACTCTTGCCAGTAATCAGGATAAACTAGGTTGGCACCGCGCTTATAAAACCAATCAAAATCATGCTGTCTTCCCAAAAAAACTTGATGCAGTTGTAGTGCCTTAATTTGTTGTGGAAATTTTTGGGCATAGAGTAAGGCAAGTAAAGAGCCCCAGCCACCTCCAGACAATACAAATTCGGATAACCCTAAGAAGTCTCTAATGGCATCGATGTCATCTAATAACAAATTGGTCGTATTTTCACGAACTTCCAGATGAGGAGTAGAACGCCCACAGCCACGTTGATCAAACAGTACGATTCGATAATGTTGTGGATCAAAAAACCGTCTATGATAACCATCTCCAGAAGAAGCACCGGGGCCTGGATGTAATACAATAACGGGCAATCCATCAGGATTGCCTGTTTCTTCAATATAAAGCGTATGTAGTGCACTGACTTTTAATTCATGTTGCGCATAAGGTTTAATTGACGGATAGAGTGAGTGCATTTTAGTCCTTTGGGAAGTTTTGTTTTGCCATATTGCGCTATTTTGCGCCGGGAAGCGTTTGAAAGCAATACGTATTCATGTTGGCGTAAAAAAACAAGATTATAATTATAATTAGTATAGCTTCTATTTTCTTTTCCTTGCGGGATAGTGGGATCTATTAATAGAATACACCATCGATTTTTTCCTGGAATTTATTTATGACTCTTGCTGCAATTCTTAAAGGACTGAATGAGCGACAACGCGAAGCAGTTACTTCTCCGCTGGGTAATACGCTGGTCCTTGCTGGGGCAGGGAGTGGGAAGACAAAGGTTTTGGTTAGTCGTATTGCATGGCTTATTGAGGAGAAGCATATTTCACCACATGGAATTTTAGCCGTAACGTTTACCAATAAAGCAGCTGGCGAAATGAGAACGCGCTTAAATAATATGTTGAGTACCCCTGTATTGGGATTATGGGTAGGAACTTTTCATGGGTTGTGTCATCGCTTGCTTCGTCGTCATTATCAAGAAGCACATTTGCCTGAACTATTCCATATTTTAGACTCTGAAGATCAAGCACGCTTGATCAAACGAGTGATTGCTTCATTAAATCTTGACTCAGAACAATGGCCAGTGAAACAGGCTCAGACTTTCATTAATGGACGCAAAGATGAAGGGCTACGACCCCAGCACGTCCATACTTTGCCTTATGGGCCTGGTAAAACATTACTCAATATTTATAATGCATATGAACAAGCCTGCCAGACTGCAGGAGTAATTGATTTTGCGGAATTGTTATTGCGGACTCATGAATTGTTACGCGATAACCCAGAAATTCTTAATCACTACCGTCAACGTTTTCAAGCGATATTGGTGGATGAGTTCCAAGATACCAATACAATTCAATATGCATGGGTACGTCTTCTTGCTGGGGAACATGCTGCTGTCTTGGCGGTTGGCGATGATGATCAATCAATTTATGGTTGGCGTGGCGCTAAAGTAGAAAATATTCAGCAGTTTTCTCAAGACTTTAAAAACACACAGATTATTCGTTTGGAACAAAATTATCGTTCCACAGCTACAATACTTGATGCTGCCAATGCTTTAATTACCCATAATAACTCACGAATGGGGAAAGACTTGTGGACGGATGGTGCAACTGGAGAAAAAATTATAGTCTACAGTGCTTTTAATGAGCTGGAAGAAGCACGCTTTGTTTGTGAACGAATTATGATGGAAATAAATCAAGGCGTAAGTGCTGATGAAATTGCTATTTTATATCGTTCGAATGCTCAATCAAGGGTTTTAGAGGAAGCATTATTACGTGCTGGAATTGCTTATCGTATTTATGGTGGATTACGCTTCTTTGATCGCGCAGAAGTAAAAGATGCTTTAGCTTATTTGCGTTTATTAGTGAATCCTGATGATGATAATGCTTTTGAGCGTATCGTTAATTTTCCAACTCGAGGTATTGGTGAAAAAACGCTTGATGATCTGCGTCATTATGCCAAATCGGAGCAAAGTTCTTTATGGCACGCGGCCAAAACCTTATTGCAATCAGGTGAAATGGCTCAACGGGCAGGTTCTTCTCTGGCGAAATTCATCGAACTAATCGAACAATTGCAGCAAAATACCGCAGCAATGGAGTTAGACGAGCAGTTATCTATAGTTATTCAGCAGAGTGGATTATATGCTCATTTCAGCAAAATCAAAGGCGATAAATCGGAGTCTCGTCTTGATAACTTACAAGAATTAATCAATGCGGCAAAACAATTTCGTTATGAACAAGAAGACGAAGAAGAAATTCCTCTAGTGAATGCATTCCTAGCACATGCCTCTTTAGAGGCCGGAGAAATGCAGGCAGAAGAGCACGAGCGTTATGTTCATTTGATGACTTTACACGCTGCTAAAGGCCTTGAGTTTCCCATGGTATTTTTAGTAGGAATGGAAGAAGGTGTGTTTCCTGGAAAACAGTCTTTGGAGGAGCCTGGACGTTTGGAGGAAGAGCGTCGGTTATGTTATGTGGGGATGACGCGTGCTATGCGCAAACTGGTTTTGTCGTATGCTGAAATACGACGACAATATGGTCGAGAAGAGTATCATCGGCCTTCACGATTTTTAAGGGAGTTACCCCAGGAATTACTTGATGAGATTCGTGTCAAGGCGAAATTTCAAGCACCAGTTATTACGCGAAATAAACCTTCCGTGGTGCCAGAAACCTCAGGGTTGTCTTTAGGACAAAGTGTAACCCATGCAAAATTTGGTCAAGGCATAGTATTAGCAGTTGAGGGTAGTGGGGCGCATACTCGTGTTCAGGTAAAGTTTAATGAACATGGTGTGAAATGGCTTGTTTTAGCTTATGCTAATTTAGCTGTTGAGATGTGAGTAATACTAATATTCCTAGGGTCCTCTTGGCTGCACTCAAATGGCATTGATTTTAGAGCACCGAAACGCGTATAAAATTAGGTCCTTTGGCCTTGAGATAGTAGAATTGTAAACAGGCCCTATTGAATTTTCTTCAAGCGGATGCTAGGGTGCCGGTTGGAAAGTTGTTGGTATTATGTAAACTATTAAATAAGGGGAACTGTGTGAAATTTACAAATTTATTAACAGTAGGAGCGCTGGCCGCATCTTTAGTATCACCTGCAATTATGGCAGCAGATACCAATAATACAACTCCTATGTCTGATACCCAAAAAAAAGAAATTGAAAAAGTAATACATGACTATTTAGTTACTAATCCAGAAGTACTTTTAGAGGCTTCTCAAGCATTGCAACAGAAACAGCAGCAAAGTATGCAACAACAAGCTCAATCTGCAATTAAAGAAAATACAGACCAATTGTTCCAAGGTAAAATTTCAGTTGTAGGTAATCCAAAGGGGAATGTGACTATTGTAGAGTTTTTTGATTACCAATGCATTCATTGCAAAAAAATGTCACCAATTATTAATAGTTTGGTTAAGAAAGACAGTGATTTGCGAGTTATTTATAAAGAGTTCCCAATTTTTGGCAAGAGCTCTGAATTGGCATCTAGAGCTGCTTTAGCTGCTGGCATGCAAGGTAAATATAAAGAAATGCACAATGCATTGATTTCCATTGATAAGCGTTTAAACGACCAAATCGTTATGGCTACTGCTAAGTCTTTAGGTTTGGATATGAAGAAGTTAAAGACTGATATGCAAAGCAAAGAAGTCACAGCTGCTTTGGATGCAAACCGTGAATTAGCAGAAAAGTTACACCTAATGGGAACTCCTGCATTTATAGTTGCTTCTACTCCAAATGGTCAGTTTAAAGCGGGTTCTGAACCTTCATTTATTCCTGGCGCTGCAAGTGAAGAGTCGTTGCAAGAGTTAATCAAAAAAGCAGCAGGTAATTCATAAGCCATCGCAGTTAAGTACAAAAGTAACCCGGGTGAAGCGAAGCGGAGTCCGGGTTTTGCAGGGTACAAATTTCCAGGGTCTGCTTCGCTTCACCTAGGCTACATTGAGATTTTCATGACAAAACCATCTACATTTCAGGATATTATTCTTACTTTGCAGCAATATTGGGCTGCTCAAGGCTGTGTTATATTGCAACCTTTTGATATGGAGGTTGGCGCAGGTACTTTTCATCCAGCAACGTTCTTACGTGCAATAGGCCCTGAGCCTTGGTCAGCTGCGTATGTACAGCCTTCTCGAAGACCTACTGATGGTCGTTATGGAGATAACCCAAATCGAGTGCAGCATTATTATCAATTTCAGGTGGTACTCAAGCCTTCTCCTTTAGATATACAAGATAAATATTTGGATTCGTTACGTGCCCTAGGAGTGGATCCTTTGGCGGATGATATTCGTTTTGTTGAAGACAATTGGGAATCGCCTACTTTAGGTGCGTGGGGTCTCGGTTGGGAGGTTTGGCAAAATGGCATGGAAGTATCCCAATTTACTTATTTCCAACAAGCAGGTGGTTTAGCGTGTAAACCGGTAACGGGTGAGCTGACTTACGGGTTGGAACGTTTGGCTATGTATATATTGGGGGTGGATAACTTATTCGATCTACCTTGGAGTAATACAGCGAATGGCATCATAACTTATGGTAACGTGTTCCATCAAAATGAAGTGGAGATGTCGGCGTATAATTTTGAACATGCGAATGTAGAAGAGTTATTTAAACAGTTTGATTATTATGAAAGTGAGGCACAAAAGTTGATTGAGTTACAATTACCACTTCCTGCTTATGAAATGGTAATTAAAGCATCGCACTCATTTAACTTACTCGATGCACGCAAAGCAATATCCGTTACTGAAAGGCAGCGTTATATCTTACGCGTAAGACATTTATCAAGAGCCGTAGCGCAAGCTTATTATCAAGCACGCGAAGCTTTAGGCTTTCCTATGCTTAACCAAAAGGTGTGTGATGGTCAATGATTTTATTTTTGAATTAGGTTGCGAAGAGTTACCTTCTGGTTCGGTATGGCCTCTCGCTGATGAATTTGCTAATCAGTTATTGGCTGCATTGAATAAGGCACAATTGGGTTATGGGCAAGTAAAGCGTTTTGCTACACCACGACGTATCTCGATTGTGATCTTTGATTTGCAAGACGAACAAAAAAGCCAAAGCGTGACCCGACGTGGTCCTGCAGTGGCCGCTGCGTATGACAAAGAAGGAAAACCTACCCAGGCCTTACTGGGTTTTGCCAAATCATGTGGTGTTGAAGTAGAACAACTTTCTCAGATTGAAACAGAAAAAGGGGATTGGATTGTTTTCGAAACACTTAGCCAGGGTAATAAAACCGAAGATTTGTTGCCTGTCTTAATAAATCAATCTCTGGCTGCTTTGCCCATCGCTAAACCTATGCGTTGGGGAGCAGGAGATGAGGAATTTGCTCGGCCTGTGCATTGGGCAGTAATGCTTTATGGGGATAAGGTAATAGAACATAGTGTTTTAGGAATTAAAAGTGGTCGCGACAGTAGGGGACATCGTTTTCATCATCCCCAACCTGTTGTAATTAACTCCGCAAAAAGCTATGAATTACAAATGAAGGAAGCCTTTGTTCTTGCTGATTTTGCTACTAGAAAGCAAATAATTAAAAAGCAAGTGGAGGAGTTGGCTGCATCCATTCAGGCTACAGCGATTATGCCTGAGGATTTGCTGGATGAAGTTACTTCAATTGTTGAGTGGCCTCAGGCACTGATGGCTAATTTTGAAAAAGAATTTCTTGAAGTGCCTGCTGAATCATTAATTGCATCAATGCAATCACATCAAAAATGTTTTGCTTTAAAGGATAAACAAGGAAAGTTATTACCTCATTTTATTACAGTGTCCAATATTGCTAGTACCAATCCCAAACAAGTTATTTTAGGAAATGAAAAAGTGATGCGAGCGCGTTTAAGCGACGCAGCATTCTTTTTTAGGCAAGATAAAAAATTACCTTTAAGTCAGCATATAGCGGGTACCGAGCACGTTGTGTTCCAAGCAAAATTAGGCAGTTTAAAGGATAAAGCATTACGAATTGAAGCACTCATGGCTTATTTAAGCCCTGCTTTACATTTAAGTTTACATCAGGCACAACGAGCAGCACAGTTGAGCAAATGTGATTTGCTGACCGGAATGGTCGGCGAGTTTCCTGAATTGCAGGGACTAATGGGATATTATTACGCACTAAACGATGGTGAAGATCAAGGTGTTGCTCAGGCTTTAAATGAACAATATATGCCTCGTTTCGCTGCGGACAGCTTACCTGAGTCTGATTTGGGTTTGACTTTATCACTAGCAGATAGAATCGATACTTTAGTTGGTATTTTTGCCATAGGGCAAAAACCTTCTGGAGTAAAAGATCCATTCAAATTACGCCGTCATGCTTTAGCTGTTGTCCGATTACTCATTGCAACATCAGCACAACTCAACTTAACCACACTGATTGAGCAAGCCATAATTCATTACGGAACTCAAATATCTGTTGAACCTAATTTATCGGATGAATTGAAATCGTTCATTCTCGAGCGTTTACAATCTCATTATCAAGGTCAGGGATTAAGTGTTGATTTAGTGCATGCTGTTAGAGCGCGTCAGGATGATTGGCTGTATGATCTGGACAAACGATTAAGTGCTTTGCAATTATTTGTAAAACTGCCTGAAGCAGCTTCTCTTTCTGCTGCGTGTAAACGTGTGAACAACTTGCTTTCGCAAGCAGGAAGAAAAACTTTATTGGCGGTGAATGAACAACTTTTTACAGAAGAGCCAGAGAAGTTTTTATTTATACACATTAATCAGGTTGCACGAGCAGTAGAGCCTTTATATCGTTCTGCCGATTATGGCCCCTTGTTGAAGTTACTGGCTAGTCTTAAAGAACCAGTAGATCTTTTCTTTGATAAAGTTATGGTAATGGTTGAGGATCAGGCAATAAAAGCTAATCGTTTGGCACTTTTAGCACGTTTGCAGGATTTATTGCAAGGAGTTGCTGATATCTCCTTGTTGCAGATGGGGTAATCCGTTATCTTGAATGTGATTTTGGACCATTGTCCTTAGTCTAGAATTGTGTCATTCCCGCGTAGGCGGGAATCCATCTCTAAATTGAAACCCTGCGCGTAGGTACACATTGAAACGTAACTTCATTAGGTTCCATTTGTAGCGAGGGAGATGAATGGTTGATAGGTTGTATCAAGATGCAATTGAAATAATTCTTACGGTTAGCAAATATGATGAATATTTCAGTAGTAGGTTATGAGCATGAAAACTTATACGACAAAGCAACGGCGCTTGCAGACGAATTGAATTTTGTTTTAGACAAAAACGCCAGTTCTTGCCTTTTTGTCACTGAAGATAAACTTTCATTAAAAATGCCGGGATTTTCTCCTATTTTTGCTGAATTCAGTGCTGAATTTTGGAGCAAAAGGAAATCAGAGGGAAAAAAGCAAGGGTTAGTCCGTGCCTGCAAGCCATCTCCTGGACTTAAAATTATTGATGCAACTGCTGGGTGGGGGCGTGATGCTGCTATTTTAGCCAGTTTTGGTGCGGAAGTATTAATGCTTGAACGTCATCCTGTTATGGCATCCTTATTATCGGATGCTTTATTACGCCAAACGGAGTCGGATAGACAGCAACTGCGTTTGATGCTTCAGTCTGGAAATGCTTATTCCTATTTAAGTTCATTAACAACTGACGCTTACCCCGACGTTATTTATATTGATCCCATGCATCCAGAACGTAGTAAATCCGCATTGGTAAAAAAGGAAATGCAAGCATTACAGCAAATAATCGGCGCAGATAAGGATGCACTGGAGTTAATTCAATTGGCAATAACGCGTACGAAACAGAAGGTGGTTGTAAAATGGCCACAAAAAATAAAACCATTATTACCTGCAAATGCTACAGTTGAGGGAAAAACTGTTCGGTTTGATATCTATTTTTCTAAAATAAATGATTAATTGTACCCTGAGGGAAGCGCAGCGAAACCCGGGAGAATAGCCCTGACTCTCTGGTTCGCCATTCGACTAAGCAGGTTACAAGGGCTAAGAAAATCTAACCGAATTCCGCAAGTTCTTCTCGGAGGCGTTTTTCTTCAAACAAATCCTCTATTCGTCTTCTTCGTTCTAATTTTGTTGAAGGACTTGCTTCAGGAGCCAGGATCGTATCGACACTAAATTCCTCTGTATCGTTTACCTCTTCATCAAATTCACGAGTATTCATAGCCATCTCCTTAGCTTAACCCGTAGTGAACTTACTAAAATAACAGAAATTGTAGTGAAGGGACAGTGGAATTTTTTGAGCATCATTTGCGAACATTGGAAAGATGTATACCTGGACTTTCATTTTTGGCCATCTGAAAGACCAGGTTGATTTTTAAGGAGTATTCAGAATACTTTGTACGTTCTGTTCGTGTGCTAATTCTTCATCTTCTTTAATTGCTTCTTTCCCTTTTGCTAACCTTATTTCGTTTCTACCCTTGCTTATTTCAGAGCGAAAATTTTTTGCAGTTTCTTCGGGCACAGGAGTTTTAGGAGCACTATCGAGTAACTTCGAAAGTTTTTCACGTCGTGCTTGCGCATGTTCATGAAGTATTTGTAATTCACTGGGTGTGTAGAGCGTTTTTGGATCAATTTCATTTCCCGATCCATCTTTAAGTACAATACCTTTTAATGCTTTGTCACCTTTTGATTCTTCTCCAGGTAATGGGCCTGGAGCAAAACCACTTTCAAGCGCTGCTTCATAGGCTTGTCTGGCTCTTTGTTTTTGAGTTTTCGGATCATCAAAGTTAATTTTTAGGGTAATTGAGTCAAATCCTGATGCTCGTACTGCCTGAGCCATAGTTAACATATCTACCTTAGGATTTTCTTGGCGACTTAAATAGTAAAAAGGAGAAAGTATTCGGGGTGACATTTGTACACTCCAAGTACCTGGTTCATTATCTTTCCCCTTATTGTGCTTTATCTTAGCTCCTGATAAGGAAATGATGAAATTTAAGTCCTCTGGATTTATGGTAGAAATTGTTTTTTTATCAACATCGATTTCAGCCGTTGTAATCTGTTCTGGCGCAGTTAAATTTCGGCGTTTGCGATTTTCTTCCCTTGCCATCTCCATTTCTTGCAACATCTGATCTCTTTGCTTTGGGCTCAGTTGGTTGGCCCAGCTCTCCAGTTGTCCAGAAAAGAGTACCTGTTTTTGTTCAAGGGCAGACGCTTTATCGAGTGTTGTTAGGTTTTCTTTAGTAACATTATCAAATTCAGTAAGTTGTTGCGCATGAGATTGTTCTAATTCTGTTATTAAATCAGTTTTTAATTTTTCTGCTTCGTCAGCGTCTTTACCTAAAGCGGTTGTGAATTTATCCATAAACCCACGATTCTTCGTTTCATCAAAAGTATCTTTGAGTTTTTGAAGTTCCATTTTCTGTTGGGCCTTTATTGCGTCTTTGGCATCCTTGGTGATTCGTTCAAGTTCTCCTCGAAGCACTTCAATAGAATATCCTGGAACTTGACTGACCCGTTTTTTAAATGCTTCAATTGATTCTTGATACTTTTCTTGAGCAGGTGCATAAAACTTTTCAGGAGCAAAGGCCTTATCCAGCCCCTCTCTAACTTCATTTTTCTCCGCGGGGTCACTTCCTTTGAGTGCCTTCTCAAGCGTATCTCCTTCTTCTGGGCCGATTTGTAGCTTAAAACCTTTGTGATCTTTGACTCGCTTATTGGCATGCCCCTCGAACGCGTGTGAGCCAAAAGAAAGATCTTGAGTTAAGTGGATGTCATCTCGATACTTTTGAAAAATTTCTTCAAGTTTTTCAGGTGTGAACTGAACTTTCCTATGTTGAGAGTTGAGCAAGTTAAAAAATGCTTGTCTGTGTGAAGGCATAGTGTACCTCAAGAGCTTTAGTTCTTATAAAGTATAACACTTTTTCATTAAGATAGAATTAAGGTCTGTCAAGGTTTTTGAATGCTAAACTTAAGCTAAAACCGACAGATTCATCGCTGCGTCTAGCGCCGCGAAATCCGAGGGTCTGAGTTATTTTTTCTAGACTTTCGGACTTCGCTGCATGGAACCAAGCAATTCTACCAAGCAGGAATCGCTGAATCTCCAAATAAAGTTTTAGCTTTTTCTTTAACTTCCTCGGAGTTTAATGCTTTAACAAAAAGCTCCAATTGTGCTTTTTTGGGCGAGTCATTGCGAATAACAATTATATTGGCATAAGGTGAATCCTTGTCCTCACTAAATAAAGCATCATGAGAGGGATTCAAACCCGCAGGTAAGGCAAAAGTGGTATTAATAACCGCTGCGTCTACATCAGGTAAAACTCTAGGTAATTGTGCTGCATCCATCTCTTTGAACTGCAGATTGTGTGGATTTGTTGCGATATCTTTTAAGCCAGCATTCTGAGTCGTTTTCAATGTAATTAGCTGTGCTTTTTCCAATAATTGTAAGGCTCGCATTTCATTGCTTGGATCATTTGGTAGGGCGATGATCGCTTTCTCTGGCAATTGGCTTAATGTTTTATATTTTTTAGAATAAATTCCCATTGGATAAACAAAAGTTCTACCTATCGCTTCGAGGGTATAGCCATGAGCTTTAACTGCTGCATTAAGATAAGGCAGATGTTGGTAGACGTTAGCATCTAGGCTACCGTCTTGTAATGCTTCATTAGGTAAATTGTAATCATTGAACGTTACAATTTTTATATTTAAGCCATACTTATTTTTTGCCACTTCTTGTGCTGTTTCAACCAGTTCAGTTTCGGGCCCGGCAATGGTTCCTATTACCAATGAATTGGGTGAAGGTTTGTTGCATGCAACAAGACTTAATAATAAAACGCAATAAGCTAAAATCCGCATTTAAAAACTCCAAAAAAGTGATTTAGATCAATTATGTAAAAAACGCTTCGCTAGATAATCTCCAACCATTTGAGTCAGTTGGACCATTATAATCAAAATGATTACTGTAGAGAGCATGACTCCAGCATCAAAACGTTGATAACCGTAGTTAATGGCTAAAGTACCTAAACCTCCAGCGCCGACGGTTCCTGCCATTGCTGAATAATTAACTAAAGTAATGGCGGTCACAGTAATGGCATGTATTAATGCAGGTTTGGCCTCTGGCAACAATATATGCAAAATAATCTGTCTGGTGTTTGCACCCATTGCATAACCTGTTTCGATAAGACCTGAGGGTAAACTTCGATAAACATTATCTACAAGTCTTGCAAAAAAGGGTGTTGCACCGAGAGTAAGAGGTACTATTGCCGCATTGATTCCGATTGATGTACCTACTATGAGGCGAGTGAATGGAATGATCGCTACCAACAAAATAATAAATGGTATAGATCGCGCCATATTAATCAGGCCTGATAATGCTTTATGCACCTTAGGCATTGGCTTAATATGATTGGATGAGTAGAGCCAGGTTCCTAAAGGTAAGCCGAGTACTACAGCAAATAAGGTACTGATTGATACCATATATAATGTTTCAGTTGTTGCAATGAATAAATCATATGCCATTGGGAAGGACATAACCTAAAACCTCCACAGTTAATTTGGCTTGTTCACAGCGTTCGATGAATGCTTCCAGTAAAAATTGATGTGCAGTTAATTCTACAACTAAAACGCCACAGGTTACTGTATCATAACGATCTATATTGGCGAGTAAGATGTTAATATCTAAATTTAACTCACGACTTGTTCGACTAATAAAAGGTACTGTTGCTTCTTCCCCTTGGAAAAATAGGCGCAGTAAGGGTTTCTCGGTCACATAGTCTGCGAGTCTTTTGGTGAGACACTCTGGCAATTGTGGACTCAACTGGGCGTAAAGCATACTTCGTGCTAAGCTGTCTTTGTTATTAAATACATTCGCTAGGGCAGTAGTTTCAGCCAGTTCGCCATCCACCATCACTGCTAAACGGTTACAAATACGTTTCACTACATCCATTTCATGGGTAATGAGCACTATAGTGATGCCATAAAGCGCATTAATTTTTTTAAGTAATGCTAAAATGGAGTCTGTTGTTTCTGGATCCAATGCTGAGGTCGCTTCGTCACAAAGCAGAATTTTGGGTGAGCAACTTAATGCACGGGCAATAGCAACCCTTTGCTTTTGACCGCCACTCAGCTGGGCGGGATAGGCCATTTTTTTATCGGTTAACTCGACAACTGGTAGTAGTTCTTCAATTTTATTACGAATGGATTCTTCGTCTATGCCCTGAATGCGCATAGGAAGCGCAATATTGTCATAAACGTTTTTGGAGTTAAGTAAATTGAATTGTTGAAAAATCATGGCCATTTTGTGGCGAGCTAAAGCTAAACTCTTTCTCGAAAGACTTGTCAAATCTTGGCCATCGAGGATGACATGACCTTCATCTGGTCGCTCTAGAAGATTAATACATCTTAATAGGGTTGATTTTCCTGCACCACTTTTACCAATGATTCCGAAAATTTCACCTTCTTGGATAAATAGATTAATGTCTCGCAGGACAGGTTTACCCGAAAAGGATTTGGATAATCCACTTAATTCAATCATTTATTATAACCTGAGATTATGCTGCGGGCGGAAGACTTAGAGGGATGCAAACATATCCGCTTTAGCCGTATTTTCAAAAAAGAACTCTTTTTTGAGCGTCCGCAAGCTGAACTTCAAATCGACGCCATTGCGGTATTATACACAAATTGTGAGCATAAACAACGTAGAGCTCCTGATTTTAATGTGACTTAGGGAATTATTTTAAGTGATTCAAATAGCCTGGGTTCCACTGCGTTGCACCCAGGCTATAGCGCATCCAAAATACCTTTTATTTTTGTAGTTCTTCGCGATTTTTAAAATAATCTAGGGCTTGCGGATTTGCCAGAGATTGTAAATTATTCACAGGTAAACCATGAACAACTTGTCTCACAGCTATTTCAACAATTTTGCCGCTAATCGTGCGTGGGATATCTGCTACTTGCAATATTTTTGCTGGTACGTGCCTTGGTGAAGCATTCTGACGAATCGTTAAACGAATTTTACTCATTAATTCTTCTGTGAGTTCCACATTGTCCCGTAATTTAACAAATAGAACAACACGTACATCATCTTGCCAATCTTGACCAATCACAATGCTATCTATAACTTCATCAATTTTTTCTACTTGTCGGTAAATTTCAGCAGTACCAATACGCACTCCGCCAGGATTTAAAACAGCATCGGATCGTCCATAAATAATCAATCCATTATGAGCTGTAATTTCTGCAAAATCACCATGAGCCCATATTCCAGGAAAACGCTCAAAGTAAGCACGTTGGTAAGCTGTTCTGTCAGGATCATTCCAAAAACCCACAGGCATGGATGGAAAGGGTGCGGTACAAACTAATTCCCCTCGCTCTTCTCGAACAGTCTGACCTTGCTCATTATAAACTTCAACAGCCATACCGAGCCCCAAACATTGTAATTCACCTCTGTAGATTGGGAGTATTGGATTACCTAAGGCAAAGCAAGAAACGATATCTGTGCCACCTGAAATAGAACAAAGCTGTACATCATTTTTAATTTGCTCATAAACGTAATCATAGTTTTTGGGTAGAAGCGGTGATCCTGTTGAGAGGATACAGCGCAAATGGCTTAAGTTAAATTCATCTTTGGGTTTTACTCCTGCTTTTTCTACAGAAGAGATGAATTTGGCGCTGGTACCAAAAACAGTCACTTGCTCTTCAGCAATGAGCTTAAATAAACGATTATTTTCTGGGTAGGTTGGCGAGCCTTCATATAATGTGAGCGTTGTCCCTAAGGCCAGTGCAGATACGGTCCAGTTCCACATCATCCAGCCGCAAGTAGTATAAAAGCATAGGTTGTCGTTAGGGCGCAAATCAGTATGCAACCCTAATTCTTTGATGTGCTGCAATAAGGTTCCGCCTGCTCCATGGATAATACATTTAGGTTTCCCCGTCGTTCCTGATGAGAACATAATATAAACTGGATGTTCGAAAGGTAAAGAAACAAATTCACAACGACTTGCTGGACGAAGAAAATCATTCCAATATTGTGCCTTGGGCAACGCAGAAATATCTATAGGTTCATTTATATTGGGGCAAATGACGATTTGCTTGAGTGAAGGAATGGCATCGTTTAGTTGTTTGATTTTTTCCATCCCACTGTGTTTTTTACCTTGATATTGATGTCCATCACAAATAAATAATATCTTAGGCTCAATTTGACCCAATCGATCAATTGCAGCTTGTGCACCAAAATCAGGTGAGCAAGAAGACCAGATTGCTCCTAATGAGGTAGTAGCAAGCATCGCAATAATTGTCTGCGAAGTATTGGGCATTAAAGCAGCTACTCTATCACCTACTGTAACTCCAACCGCTTTCAAACCTGCTGCGCATTGTGCAACCAGTGTATTGAGTTGCTCAAAGCTAATCTCTTGTTTGTAGTTATCTTCATTAAGACTAATTAAAGCTGGATGTTTCTCATTACGTGATAAAAGTTTTTCAGCAAAATTAAATTGAGCTCCAGCGAACCAATGCGAATTCAACATCTGATCATTCTTATTATGATTCAAGATCTGGTAGGGTGCCGTATCAAACTGAACATGAAAAAAATCGCAAAGTGTTGGCCAAAATGAGTCTGGGTGTTTCGTGGACCAGGTATGCATATCGTGATAATTTTCAAAAATCTGGGCGTTTTTTTTGGCTGCGAATTCCATAAATTGCCACATCCTAGTGTCTTTAGGGTGCTTGGGCTTCCATACGGCTTCATTCATGTTTCATTCTCTCTTAATTATCGAAACGATTGTATGTTAATTCTTTCACCTCATACCAACCAAACTTTACATAATTTAGCTTGCCTGAGCGAAGTGAGTGGTAACTTGGATAATGTATTAAGTACAGGGATTTGCTAACATTGCATTTGCGACCTTAGATTGATTTTTACGTCCTAAAATCTTACAGATCATGTCGCCAGCAGCAACAATTTTAAATATATCCACCCCAGTGTTAATTCCTAAACCATGCATTAAGTATAGAACGTCTTCCGTGGCTACATTGCCGCTTGCTCCGCGAGCATAAGGACAACCGCCTAGCCCAGCAACGGAGCTATCAAAGCGGTGGACCCCATGTTGTAAAGAAGTATAAATATTAGCTATAGCTTGCCCATAAGTGTCATGAAAATGCATTGCTAATTGGTGCTGTGGTATTAGTTTTAGCACTTGTTCGAGCAAGAGATGGGTTTGATGTGGCGTTCCGACACCAATTGTATCTCCGAATGAGATTTCATCCACATCCAAGTCTAACAATCGTTGAGTTACCTCAACTACTTTTTCGGGAGCTACACTTCCTTCATAAGGACAACCAAGAACACAGGAAATATAGCCTCGGACTCTGATGTGATTTTCCTTGGCTAAAGCGAGGACGGGTTTAAAACGAGCAATACTCTCTTCGATCGAACAATTAATGTTTCGTTGATTAAATTGTTCGCTTGCTGCGGTAAATACTGCAATTTCTTTAACCCCTGCTTCTAGTGCTTTGAGCATTCCCTGTTCATTAGGAACCAGCGCCGAATAGTGCAGAGATGGAATTTTGTTTACAGCACGGAATACTTCATTGTGGTCCGCCAACTGTGGAATTGCCTTTGCAGAGACAAAACTGGTCACTTCGATATATTGTAGGCCGGATTCACTTAACAAATTGATTAATTCAATTTTGTGTTTGCTCGACACAAAAGAAG
Source organism: Legionella stuttgartensis (assembly GCF_977063405.2). NCBI lineage: Bacteria > Pseudomonadati > Pseudomonadota > Gammaproteobacteria > Legionellales > Legionellaceae > Legionella > Legionella stuttgartensis. The sequence continues at coordinate 132,014 of NZ_CDRUHA020000111.1, read as the reverse complement.
ATTCATTTTGCAACCCATCTCGAGGGCCTACTTCTATAATGGTTACATTTTGCGGATAGTCCATAATTATCTCTTTTAATATTCCCAAGGTGGTCATACGTGCTGGCGGAGGAACTGTAATGACACGCGAACCCGGGTTACTTTGGCTTCTGCCAGCTTGATACTAATGATCAAACCGAATTTAAGAATCTGCTTCACTTAATGACAGTAATTCCTCTCCTTCATTCACTTGAGCTCCTACAGCATAGAATATATCCAGTAAAATGCCATCAGTGGGGGCATGAATAGTATGTTCCATTTTCATTGCTTCTAATACAATCAAGCGTTCACCAGCTTTCACTTTTTCACCAATATTTTTTAAAATGGCGACTACAGTAGCTGGCATGGGTGCAGTAAGCTGCCCTTTATGAGCAGTAGTTTGCGCCCCTAGTGTTTCCCAATTAAACCGTTCAATAGTAATTTGCCCTTGACTCGTATACAAGGTTAGAGATTGTTTTTTATTTTCAATTGTAGCGTGAATATTTTGAATTCCAGTTTCAATACGAAGTTTATTGCCCACTAAATGCGCCTGGATTAGATGCTCTTGTGTTTTGAAGTGCACTTTAAACTGATTTTTATTGATTGGAGTGATAAAAGTTTCAATCAACTCACCCTTATCTTTATAGCGCCATATCCAATGACTTGATAGTTGAGATTGCCAAGAAAAGACTTCTTGCAGTAAGGGATCTTGTAACGAATTCACATTGTGCAAATAATCAAAGCTAACAGCCATGAGTAGGGCAGTTTCTATGTCGGGTATTGGGAGTTTTATTTCTTCTTTAGTTAAAAAATCAGTACTAAGTTCTGCCTGTTTGAATTTGGGGTGTTGGCAAATAGCTTGTAAAAACGGAATGTTCGTTTTTACTCCACCAATAAAATACTGAGATAGAGCCTGTACTAATCTGGATAATGCTTCATCACGATCAGCTCCCCACACAATAAGCTTGGCGATCATTGGGTCATAATACATGGTAATTTGTGAGGAGATTTGTACTCCAGTATCAATGCGTATGCCATCGCCTGATGATTCTTGTAAAAAGTGGATTTGTCCTATTGAGGGAATGAAATCGTGATGAGGGTCTTCGGCATAGATGCGGCATTCTATTGCATGACCCTGTGCTTGAATTTTATCTTGTGACAAAGGCAAGGGTTCATTCGCAGCAATTTTTAATTGCCAGGCGACCAAATCAAGCCCAGTAATCATTTCAGTTACTGGATGTTCTACCTGTAAGCGGGTATTCATTTCCATAAAATAGAATTGTTCTGAACTATCTACTAAAAATTCAACCGTACCTGCGCCACTGTATTTAATAGAACGCGCTACTTCACAAGCCGCCTCAGCAAGTTTTTTACGTAATGATGCAGACAAATTGGGTGCAGGGGCTTCTTCAATAATTTTTTGGTGTCGACGTTGAATGGAGCAATCACGCTCGAATATATGAACTACATTGCCATGATTGTCGGCCATGATTTGTAATTCAACATGTCGAGGATTAAGTACCAGTTTTTCTAAAATCATGGTGTCATCGGCAAAACTTGCCATGGACTCTCGTTTTGCTCCAGCTAAAGCAGCACTGAACTCTGATTCGTGGTGAACAGCCCGCATTCCTTTACCGCCACCCCCATTTGCTGCTTTAATTAAGACAGGAAACCCTATTTTTTTTGCTTCAACCAGCAATTTGTCTTCAGCCTGTTCGCTGCCATGATAGCCCGGGGTTAAAGGGACTTGAGTTCGTTCAAGTAATTGTTTGGCTAATTGTTTGGATGCCATTGCTTCCATTGCCTCAACAGAAGGGCCAATAAAAATAATACCCGCTTCCTTACATGCTTTAGCAAACTCAGGATTTTCAGATAAAAATCCATAACCAGGATGAATGGCTTGTGCACCAGATTCCTTGGCAACATGAATAATATTTGCGATATTGAGATAGCTGTCTTTAGCAGGCGCGTCACCCACAAAATATGCACTGTCGGCAGTGCGTACATGCAAACTGTCTTTATCAACCGAGGAATAAATAGCCACTGAGTGGATGCCCATAGAACGTGCAGTTTTGATGATTCTGCACGCAATTTCACCGCGGTTGGCAATAAGAATTTTATTAAACATTAGTGCCTCATTAATTTAACTTTCATAAGCTTTCATTCATTATCTAACGTAGTTTGAACGCTTTGTAGCCTGGGTGCTGCATCTAGGCTACACTACTAAACTACCAAGGACTCAAGATGTCTAGCTCCAATTGGGTGTTTCTTTCTTTAAAAAAGCATTAAGCCCTTGTTGTCCCTCAGTAGATACTCTTTTTTGAGCAATTAAAGAAGCTGTGTAATAAACAAGTTCTTCATTTATTTTTTTATTTGATACGTAACTTGCTAGCTGTTTGGATGCTTTAACTGCTTCAGGCGCATTATTGCTGATTTGTTTTGCATAATTAAGCGTGAATTCCAACAAATTTTCCTCAGGAACACAATGTTGTACTAACTGTAAGGACAAGGCTTTAGTTGCATCAAAAATTTCAGCGCTCATGAACAAGGCTTTAGCGCTGCGCTCACCAATGGCTTGAACTACATAAGGACTAATCACTGCGGGTATAAGGCCCAATTTCACTTCTGAAAAACAAAAACGTGCTGATTGAGATGCAATAGTAATGTCACATGCTGCAGCAAGTCCCGCACCACCACCAAAAGCTGAGCCATGGACCATGGCTAAAGTGGGTTTAGGGCTTTGATTTAAAGTGTACATTAGATTACCAAGTACCATGGCGTCTTTTAGATTTTCTTCTTCATTATAATGTGCCATGTTTTGCATCCAGCCTAAATCAGCGCCTGCAGAAAAATGTTTTCCATTTGCTTTAAGGACTATGACTCGGACGTTAGAATTGACAATTGCTGCATCAAGTTGATGTTGCATTTCACTTAAAAGTTGATTATCAAAAGCATTATGTTTACTCACACGATTTAGAGTGAGTAAACATAAGCGTTCATGAATTTCGTACAACAAGTCGCTCACGAGTATGCTCCTTACATGCGAAATACGCCAAAGCGTGTTGGCTCGATAGGATTATTTAATGCTGCTGATAAACCTAAACCTAATACTTTGCGTGTATCTTGTGGCGCAATGACTCCATCATCCCACAATCGGGCACTGGCATAATAAGGATTTCCTTGCATCTCATATTGAGAACGCAATTTTTCTTTAAAACGCTCTTCCTCTGCTAGAGGCCAATCGCTCCCTAGTTTTGCCAATTTGTCGCGATTCACTTGAGCTAAAACATTAGCAGCTTGTTCTCCACCCATTACTGAAATACGTGAGTTAGGCCAAGACCACATAAAATTAGGATTATAAGCGCGTCCACACATGGCATAATTGCCCGCTCCAAAGCTACCGCCAACGATTACAGTAAATTTTGGAACATTGGCATTGGCCACTGCAGTCACCATTTTGGCACCATGTTTTGCAATACCCGAGGCTTCATATTTAGAGCCAACCATAAAACCAGTAATGTTTTGTAGAAAGAGTAAAGGAATGTTACGTTGGCAACAAAGCTCTATAAAGTGAGTTCCTTTCAATGCACTTTCACTAAATAAAATACCGTTATTCGCAATTATTCCTATAGGATAACCATATAAATGTGCGAAGCCGCAAACTAAGGTTGTACCAAAAAGCGCTTTAAATTCATCAAACTCGGAACCATCAATAATTCGAGCAATAATTTCACGAATATCAAAAGGTTTTCTAGGATCAGTAGGTATGATGCCGTTAAGCTCCTTACTGTCATAAAGTGGTTCTACCGTTTCAATACGCTTCAATTGTTGTGGTTTTTTACGGTTTAAATGACTAATAGCAACGCGTGCCAGATGAAGCGCATGAGCATCATGTTCCGCATAGTGATCTGCTACGCCTGAGTGCCTGCAATGGACTTCTGCACCACCTAACTCTTCAGCACTGATAACTTCGCCTGTCGCTGCTTTGACAAGAGGTGGTCCGCCCAGAAAAATCGTAGCTTGATTTTTCACCATAATCGATTCATCAGCCATAGCAGGGACATACGCACCTCCCGCAGTACAAGAACCCATTACTACTGCAATTTGGGGAATATTTTGCGCAGACATTTGTGCCTGATTGAAAAATATCCGTCCAAAATGATCACGATCAGGAAATACTTCATCCTGATGGGGAAGGTAAGCTCCTCCTGAATCAACCAGGTAAATGCAGGGTAGATGATTTGCGAGAGCAATCTCTTGGGCTCTTAAGTGTTTTTTTACTGTTAATGGATAATAAGTGCCGCCCTTTACCGTGGCATCATTGACCACAATGACACATTCAATGCCTGAAACCCAGCCAACTCCTGTGATAATTCCTGCAGCGGGAACCACATCATCATAAACTTGATACGCTGCAAGCTGGGAAAGCTCAAGAAAAGGACTTCCCGGATCAAGTAGTTGTTGTAACCGTTCTCTTGGTAATAATTTACCATGTTTTAAATGGCGAGCTCGTGCTTTTTCGTCACCGCCTAAAGCGATGTGTTGAATTCGATTGTGTAACTCATCTACTAAGGCTTGCATGGCCGCTTGATTTGCTTTGAATTCTTGACTGCTTGTATTGATTTGACTGATTAACTTTGCCATGCCTATCCTCATCGTACCAAAATATCGCTTAAAACGATAATTGTCCAAATAATCCAGGTAATCGCAATAAAGTGAGGCATATCCCCACCTTTTATAAGCCTATAAGCAAGCGCAGGAATGGCGGTAATTATTAGAGGCAATAGAACAAGAACGAGAATTTTGCGAATCACCAGTCCCCAGCCCGTTTGGCTGAATATAGGGGTTAATTTCAAATTAATATAAGTAAAGAATACATCAATATAGACAATAATGAGGTGAGCATATTTAGCGAATAGCACTACTAAAATACTCATTAACAGATAGATAAGACTGTGTCGTAGCATGAACATCCTTTTTATTAAAGATCCCCCATCCCATAGAGAGATAGGGGATGTTTCGTTTTAAATTAATTCAATTGCCATTGCAGTTGCTTCACCACCACCAATACATAATGAAGCGACACCACGTTTTTTTCCTTGATGCTTTAATGCGTGGATTAGCGTTACTAAAATACGTGCGCCGGATGCACCGATAGGGTGGCCCAGGGCACAAGCTCCGCCATGAATATTAACTTGTTCTGGGTTTAATTCAAGTTGTGTCATAGCTGCCATTGTTACCACTGCAAATGCTTCATTTATTTCATAAAGATCTACATCATTTTGTTTCCAGGACGCTTTATTCATCACTTTGCGGATCGCATCTACAGGAGCTGTGGTAAACCACTCAGGTGCTTGTGAATGGCTGGCATGCGCAACGATGCGGGCAATGGGTTTGATCCCGCGCTTTTCTGCTTGTCCAGCACTCATTAAAATTAGACTTGCTGCACCATCAGAAATGGAGCTTGAATTGGCTGCAGTAACGGTTCCATCTGATTTAAAAGCAGGTTTTAATTGAGGTATCTTAGACATTTTTGTCGCATCAGGACCTTCATCTACAGATACTGTAATGTCACCCTTACGAGTATTAATAGTTACGGGAACGATCTCTTCCTTAAAGGCACCACTTTCTATTGCCTGCAACGCTTTACTCATAGAGCGAGTAGCAAATTCATCTTGTTGCTCTCTGCTAAAATTAAAATGACTGGCAGTTGCTTCTGCAAAAACACCCATTAATTTTCCTCTATCATAGGCATCTTCTAATCCATCGAGGAACATGTGATCTTTTAATTCACCATGTCCTAATCTGTATCCTGAACGTGCTTTACTCAAGAGATAAGGCGCATTACTCATACTTTCCATACCACTTGCAAGAATAATATTTGCAGTGCCTGCGCGGATTAAGTCATGAGCGAGCATTACTGCTTTCATTCCTGAGCCACACATTTTGTTAATTGTGGTTGCTCCTGAGGAATTTGGTAATCCAGCTTTAATTGCAGCTTGCCGTGCGGGAGCTTGACCAATTCCAGCTTGTAAAACACAACCACTAATTACTTCATCTATTTCAGCTGGGCTAATTCCTGCTTGAGATAGGGCTGCCACATGTGCAATTGCTCCCAACTCTGGAGCTGAAAGACCTGATAAATTGCCTAACATGGCCCCCATAGGCGTTCTTCTTGCTGCAACGATTACTATGTCATTCTGTTCCATTTTCATTCTTCCTTATGCTGTTTCTTTAAAAAGTTCTCGTCCAATAAGCATTCTTCTGATTTCAGAAGTACCAGCCCCTATTTCATACAATTTTGCATCACGCAGTAGACGTCCTGTAGGATACTCATTGATATATCCATTACCACCAAGGATTTGAATTGCTTGTAATGCCATTTGCGTTGCTTTTTCAGCCGTATATAAAATCACGCTTGCAGCATCTTTGCGACTAACATTACCTTGATCACAAGCACGAGCAATTGCATATAAATATGCTCTTGAGGCGCCTAGGTCGGTGTACATATCTGCTAATTTTCCTTGGATGAATTGAAATTCACCTATTGGTTGTTCAAATTGTTTGCGTTCATGTACATAAGGTAAAACAACATCCATGCAGGCCTGCATGATCCCTACTGGGCCTGCGGCCAAAATAGTGCGCTCATAATCAAGTCCACTCATTAATACTTTAACACCTTGATTCACTTCACCCAAAACTTGTTCCGCAGGGACTTCACATTGTTCAAATACCAATTCACAGGTATTTGAGCCGCGCATTCCTAGCTTGTCGAGTTTTTGAGCTGTTTTAAATCCAGGCATTCCTTTTTCAATCAGAAAGGCAGTGATTCCTTTGCTCGCAGCCTGCTTGTCTGTTTTGGCATAAACAACCAGAACATCGGCGTCAGGCCCATTGGTGATCCACATTTTGGTGCCGTTGAGAATATATCTATCGCCTGCTGGACGAGCATGTAATTGCATACTGACTACATCGGAACCTGAGTTGGATTCACTCATAGCCAGAGCACCAACATATTCTCCACTAATAAGTTTAGGCAGATATTTTTGTTTTTGCGAATGATTACCATTTAAATTGATTTGGTTAACGCATAAATTAGAGTGGGCACCGTAACTCAGGCCTATGGAGGCAGATGCCCTAGAAATTTCTTCCATTGCGATGACATGTGCAAGATATCCCATATTGGCACCACCATATTCTTCACTGGCAGTAATTCCTAATAATCCCATGTCACCTAATTTTCGCCATAAATGATTGGGAAAAGTATTGTTTTCGTCAATTTGAGCAGCAAGTGGAGCAATTTCAGCACGAGCAAATTGGTAGACACTGTCGCGCAACATGTCATAAGTTTCACCGAGTTGATAGTTCGGTCCTGTGTACATAGCTGACTTCCTGTTGTTGTAACTGCTTAACTATACAAGATTTAACGAACGCAAAAAATTTGGCGTATCTTAATGCAGAGTAAGTAGTCTGTTGATTTTTATAAATGTGTTAGACTATACCCAATCAAGTTGAAGATGCAAATAGAATTTCTCAGATCTTTTTTCCTATTAAACAAGTTAAAGATATGATTTGATAAACCAATTCAACTGACCCTTGATGAAATGAGCTTTTAAATGATTGAACGGCTTTATTTAAGTTAAAGGGTAGGGATTAAGTAATTATTTATTTTATTATCCAGTTTATAGAGTAAGAAGTGTTTTTTAAATGCTCCTTTACCTGATTTGAAAAATCGCCTAATCTTAGGCCAATGGAAAAACTACTGAGCTTTCTAAGGTAGTTACAACCAAGTTTAAGCGTTTAGTTTTATCTATTTAGGAGAGTCATTCATGCGTAAATTAGTACTCTGGGGACATACTGTTGATGAGTATCGTGAGATGTTTGATTTGTCTCAAGAGGATATGAATTCAAAGATATTGGAATATGGATGTGGTCCCAGTGCAGTAAACGCTCAACAATTTCAAGAAGCGCATCAAGCTGTGAGTTGTGATCCCTTATTTGTTTTGGATAAAGATACCTTATCCTCCAAGGCGGTTATGATTTTTGCACAAATGGCAGATGAAGTACGTAATCACCAAGACCAATTCGACTTCAGTCGTTTCGGAAGTTTAGAACAGCTGCTCGAGCATCGACGAAATGGAATGAAAAAATTTTTTGCTGATTACGAGCAAGGTAAGGTTGAGGGACGATATTATGGTGCGGCAGATTATCATTTGCCATACCCCGATTTCTCTTTTGATTTTGCATTAAGTACGAATTACCTATTTGCAGATTTAGAAGATCAGACTGTTGAGTTCCATTTAAATGTAATTCGTGAGTTAGCGAGAGTAGCTAAAGAAGTACGAATATTTCCCTTAAACGATATGGAAGGAAAAACTTCTGAGTTTTTAGGTCCTGTATTATTGGAACTGCAAAAAGAGGGTTATGGTGTAGAAATTAGAGAAGTTGATTATCATTTGCATAAGTCTGAAAGCGCCATGCTGCGAGTTTGGGCACAAAAATGTGATATTTGATGAAATGCAGCCTGGGTGAAGCGAAGCGAAACCCAGGAGTTCAGAATTAACCCAACCCGGGTTTCGCTTCGCTTCACCCTGGCCACAAGGTTTTTTTATGTATTCGATGTTACGTCCTGTACTTTTTAGTATGGATCCTGAAAGTGCACATACTTTTAGTTTGTCTGCTTTACATTATATACCCAAGTTTTGTTTTAAAAAGATAAAGCATAAACCTGTTGAAGTCCTGGGGCTACAATTTCCACATGTGGTTGGTCTGGCGGCCGGATTGGATAAAAACGGCGAGCATTTAGACGCATTGGCTAAATTAGGTTTTTCCTTTATTGAAGTAGGTACGATAACCCCAAGACCACAAATCGGTAATCCTCAGCCACGATTATTTCGTTTGCCAGAGGCCCATGCGATTATTAATCGTATGGGATTTAATAATCAGGGTGTTGATGCACTGGTGAGGCATGTAAAAAAAGCACGTTATAAAGGAGTCTTGGGTATCAATATTGGCAAAAATAAAGATACCTCGCTGGATGATGCTGCAAGTGACTACATTCATTGTTTGGGTAAGGTATACGAGTATGCCTCCTATGTGACTATCAATATTTCATCACCGAATACTCCCGATTTGCGGCAGTTGCAGCAAAAAGAATATTTTGCCAATTTATTGTCTCAAATTCAGGCTGAACAAATTAAATTGTCCGATAAATTTCAACGTCATGTGCCTTTAGTAGTTAAAGTATCCCCAGATGAGGACTCAGAAACATTAAAACAGATGACTGATGTCATTTTACAGTACGGTATTGAAGGAATTATTGCCACGAATACTACGTGTTCTCGTACAGGAGTAACCCATTTATCTGATGCAGAGGAAACTGGGGGGCTAAGTGGTAAACCTTTATGGGAGCTGTCTACTCAGTGTTTGCGTTTGCTCAAACAATATGTGGGTAATGATGTTAGTTTGATCGGAGTAGGAGGCATCGACAATTGTGCCAGTGCCCAGGCTAAATTGGATGCTGGTGCTTCATTAATCCAGGTGTATACAGGACTGATTTACCAAGGGCCTGGTTTGGTATATGAGTTAGCGAAAGATTTAAAATGAAGCAGTAATAACGTGAAATATGAACTCCTTCGTCTTTACCACGATGCGCTGAGGATAATTTTTAGATGAAATTTATTACTAAAGATCTAGCAAGGCAAATGGAGTCTTGTATCAAGCAAACCCATATAGAAGTAACCAAACAGTACCCGGAAGGAACAATATTGGAACTTAACGGGGGTGCTGCTTGTTTTTCAGGGACAGACTCTTATTTGTCACAAGTAGTAGGGTGGGGATTTGCTACAAAGCGTATGCATTTTCGAGCTGAAATAGAGCGTATAGAACATTTTTATAAAGCATTAAACCATACTCGTGTAGATATTGAATTATGTCCTTTTGTGGGAAATGAACTAACTGTATTTTTAAGCCAGCGTGGTTATTGCATCAGTGAATTGAACAATGTCTCAATATTGGATTTAAAAATATATCAGCCTCTAGACTGTGTTGCCGATCCTTTAAGTATTAAAGAAATAGAACCTCATGAACTGAATGAATGGGCCCAAAAGGTTGCTTTGGGTTTTGATGCTCCTGAAGCTGCAGATCAATTTTCTCGTTATGCTCAATCCAAAGGGGTCAGTGCTTATGCTGTTTATGATAAAGAGGTAATTGTAGCTGGCGCTACTATAGCTATTCATGGGGATTTTTGTGATTTAGGGGTGACGAGCACTTTGCCAGATTATCGAGAGAAAGGCTTACAAAAGAAATTACTTATCGCTCGATTGAATCGTGCAAGACAACAAGGGGTGTCTTGGGCAACGGTTACTACCGAGCCGGGGAGTGTTTCTGATTGTAACGTGCAAAAGATAGGTTTCCATTGTGCTTATACACGTATCAAAATGACCTTGGAATGACATTTACATTGCATTCAATTGTGAAGCACGAGTCCAACTTCGTAGAATTTCGGATAGAAATAACTCATTTATAATCGGGATTCGGTACCGCTTAACTTAGGTAACATTTTTGTATTTTAAGGAATATTAGCACTTCCCTGTAATAACAGTTACAATAACCCATGTTTCGATTGAGTTACTTGAGTTATGAAAAAGAAACTTACTGTTAAAACCAGTATTTTATATAAACGTTTACTAGCTTATGTGAAACCGTTTTGGCCCATACTGGCATTAGGTATATTTGCCAACATTTTGTATTCCCTGATTGACGCTGGTTTTACATACATGATGCGGCCTTTTTTCGATAAAAGCTTTATTAATGTCGATATGGATTTTATTAAGAAAATTCCTTACATCGTTTTAATAGGGATTACTTTGAGAGGGCTTGTTAGTTCATTGGGTAGTTACTGTATGACTTGGGTTGCCCGTTCAGTAGTTAAAGTATTAAGAGAAAAAGTTTTTAATCATATTCTTCATTTACCTGCCGATTTCTATGACGAAGCAACTTCAGGACAAATGCTTTCCAAAATTCTCTATGACGTGGAACAAGTAGCGCAGGTTAGCGCAGATGCTTTAACAGATATAGTTCAAAATATTTGTTTAATTATAGGTTTTCTCACTGTCATGATGGTCATTTGCTGGCAATTATCCCTCATGTTTTTGTTAACTATTCCCTTTGTAGGCATTATTGTGAATTACACGAATAAACGTGTGCGACGAATAAGTCATAAAGTACAAAAAACCATGGGAGAGGTTACTGAAATTGCCAGTGAAGCAATTGAGGGCTATAAAGTAGTGCGTATCTTCGGAGGGGCTACTTATGAGTCTGGAAAATTTTGTAAAGCCATAGAGCATTCACGCCAAAACGATATGAAAGTCGCTGCAAGTAAAGCACTTAATGTGTCTGGGGTGCAAATTGTCATTGCGATAGGTATCGCAGCAATCATTGCAGCTGCAATTCAACTCTCTACCGTAGTTATTATTTCCGCAGGTTCTTTTTTAGCAATTATTGCTGCAATGATACAGTTAATTAAACCGATGAAAACTCTAACCACATTGAATGCTGTAATACAAAAAGGTTTAGCAGGTGCAGAAAGTGTATTCACTATGCTGGATCTTCCTATTGAACAAGAACAAGGTATAGTTTTGTCGCGAAGAGCACAGGGGGCTCTTGAATTTAAGCATGTATCTTATGCTTATAGACAAGGAGAACAAATATTACATGATGTAAGTTTTACTGTTGAAGCAGGTAAAACGGTTGCATTGGTAGGTCATTCTGGAAGCGGTAAAACAACAATCGCCAGTTTATTACCTCGTTTTTACGAAGTGACTCAAGGTGTTATTACTCTGGATAATACACCGATTAATCAAATAAGCTTGCCTAGTTTGCGTGAGCAAATGGCTTTAGTGAGTCAAAATGTGACATTATTTAATGACACTTTAGCAAATAACATAGCTTATGGTCGTTCAGATGTAAGCCGTCAAGAAATTATTCAAGCTGCCAAAATGGCTTTCGCTGACGAATTTATTAGTCGTTTTCCAGAAGGTTATGATACGCGTATCGGCGAGAATGGTGTCTTACTCTCTGGTGGTCAGCGACAAAGGATAGCGATCGCGCGTGCTATTTTAAAAGATGCACCGATTTTGATTCTTGATGAAGCAACATCTGCTTTGGATAGTGAGTCAGAGCGCTACATTCAAATCGCTTTGGATGAAGTGATGAAAAATCGTACTACTCTCGTCATTGCGCATCGATTATCGACGATTAAACATGCAGATAAAATTATAGTAATGCAACATGGACGTATTGTAGAACAAGGTAATCATCAGGAGCTACTTGATTTGCAAGGATATTATGCACAACTTCAAGGGATGCAGCACATCGATGTGATTCGTGAGGATGTTGTAGCCTGATGTATGCTTTCCTTGATAAATTATGGTATGGAGAGAATCACCCACTCCAATGGCTGTTACGTCCATTGTCGTGGGGGTATTCCGCTGTAGTTTCAGCTAGGCGCTATTTTTTGGAGCGTTTTAGTCAAGTAAGCTGTCCCGTTCCTCTGATTGTTGTTGGTAATATATCGGTTGGAGGAGTGGGTAAGACTCCTTTAGTTATTGAGTTGACCAAGAGAATACAACAGAAAGGATTGCGGGTGGGGATCGTTAGTCGTGGTTATGGCGCAGCAACGAAACATTTTCCCTATGAAGTGCATGTTAATGATTCGGCTCTAAAAGTTGGTGATGAGCCTTTATTGTTGGCACAAAAAACCCAATGCCCAGTGGTGATTGCACCTAAACGAACAGAAGCTGTTCGCTATCTTTTAGAAAAACATCAAAGCCAAATCATTATTAGTGATGATGGATTACAACATTACCGTATGGGACGAGCTATTGAAATTGCTGTTATTGATGGTACGCGAGGATTAGGTAATGGTCTTTGTTTGCCAGCAGGCCCATTAAGAGAATCTGCTGCACGCTTAGAACAGGTTGATTTTATTGTGGTGAATGAAGGTAAGTGGCATAAGGATTCGGATACCTCATCGACGAAACAATCCACGGTAGTATTTCAAAAGCGGTCTAATGCATATCCAATGGTATTAAGGCCTGGAAAAATTAAAAAATTGAGTACAGATGAAGAAATCGAACCACAGAAATTAAATGAAAAATGGGAAGCGATTGCTGCAATTGGTAATCCCCAACGTTTTTATTCCACTTTGTTGCAATTAGGGATAGAATTCGATACCTGTTCTTATCCTGATCATTATCAGTTTAAGCCAGATGATTTGAATTATTCGAAAGCACTTATTATTATGACGGAAAAAGATGCAGTGAAGTGTCGAGCATTCAGCTCGGATAACATGCATTATTTACCCGTAGAGGCTGTATTGGATGATGCATTTTGGGACGCATTGTGGTTACATCAACAGTTAAAAGGTTATTACTGATTATGTTTGCTTGGATTCGCTGTTTTTTATTTTTAATCATGTTCCATGTAAGTACAGGATTATTTGCGACTGAAATTGAACCTGTGCCGCAACTTGTACAATCTCTCGATCCAACAACAGGTAGTTGGACTTTTTCTGGTATGGTAAAAAATGAAAGTGGGGATAAATACGGCTATTTTTTTGAAATGCAGCGACAGGGTTCAGAGTTTCATACCAAAGCAGCTTTAATCGATGGACAAACAAATCAACTGGTATTTTTTTATGAAGATAAAGAAAAAATAGAACAATCAACGCCACTTGATTGGCATGTTGGTTATTCCTTTATTAGTTACAATCCCATTAATGACAGCTGGATCTTTGGGGTTAAAGCAGGAGATAAAAAAGGTTTTAATTTCAAAGTAGATATGTTAAAGCAAGTGAATAATGTGAATGAATCCTTGATGTTGCGTCCGGGAGTAAGATTTCAAGTGCTGCAGACAAGTCAGCTTAATGGACACTTACGGATCGATGATAAAGAGCAGTTTGTTACTGGGAATAAAGCCTGGTTTGGAAAATTAGTATTAAACAACGATCAAAAAGACACTCATGAGATCAGTACAACGTTCTGTCGTTTAAATGATGATAATGGATTTTACTCTGCAAATCTTAAGGAAAAAGATGCAACCAGTGCCGCTGTAGCAGGTTGGCTTGATCCGCTTGGCAATAAAGTAAAAATGTCACAATTTGTTTCAATAAAACCTTTAGATAATGATCTGTGTATGCTGAATATAGGTTTACCCAAATTGAGTTTAAAATTGATCAATACGTTGAAGGCTAATGATCCATCATCACATGCTGTTGCAGGGTTTTCTAAAGACGGTCGTGAGGGTTTTTGTTATGTTACCCAACAATTATTTTCAAAAAATCAACCGACCGAGCTCAATATGAATAAGGATAAGTTAACAGGTTAAAATATTCTTAGTTTGTAGCCGGGTGCAGATTTTCCGGAACCCGTGTTTCGCTTAGCTCCACCCGGGCTACATTTTGCTCACGTTATCCAGTGGAGTTTAGGACGAAGGATCTCCTGAGCTTAAGTATTATATCTGTACCCGCTGTTGGAGATCCCGTACTACGTTACGGGACAGACGTATAATCGGGATGACGTACACTATCTGGCATGACGTATCCTAGTGAGCACTTCCAGTTAGGTTGTTATTTCTTAAAGAGTGGGAATTGTTAAAGACTCTTGTTTTGATTGAGCAACCTCTTTCTCCTTATCCCATCGATCTTGCAGCTTTTTCAATCGTTCTTTTACGTCTGGAGTAAAAGTCAGTTCAGGGGGTAGTCTTCTCGGTTGAGGTTTTTTATCATCTTCAGGAGCCTGTAATGCGCGGGGTTTTACTCCAGAAGAATCACGTTTAGCGAGCTGAGGGTTTAACTGCTCTTCCACTTCTTGAGTCTTCATTGCACTGAGCATCACTCCAGATGAATCAAGTTTAGCCAGATGAGGATCTAACTGTTTTTCTAATTCACGCGCATATTTAGGATCTACAATCCACATAGCATCCGATAGGGCTGGGATGCACATGTTGGGCTCATCATTTACCCACCACCCTAAATCGCTCATGGCTTCTCGAACGAAATCTGCGTCTTCATTTTGCTCATCAAGGGCATAGCGTAATATAGTGATAAGCGCTTTTTCTGGGTTTTTATAATCAATGCGAAGTCTCGCATTGGAATTCAAGAAGCTAAACCAGCCATGATCCAATTTTTCATGATATTTTTGGTTAAATTGTTTGCATAATTGGGCTGCGGTTTGTTCACGAGGTGCTGAGAGTTTATATTTACCCAAACCTTCCTTACTCTTGTAATATTCGGACATCAATAAAGCATGCATTGTCGCAGTGGGATGAACATCATCCCAGAACATGTGCTTTGCCCCAGGAGAAGTTCCATTGGGGTTCAATTTATATTCTGGTGAATCTATATACGGCTCTGTTAGTTTCGTTTGATCAAAATATTCATGGTATTTTGAATTTTCACCGTTTTGACGGACATCCTCATAAACAGTACCAAAGACTTCATTAATATTAAAAAGATCTATGGAACATTCAGGATGCTCTTTTTGTAGCGCCTCATACTTTTCTTTTAGTTGCGTATTAAAATGCTTCGATATTTTGCTCGCATGCTCACGCTCAGTAGGTGTTTTTTTCTGAAAACGCGGAGTTAATGATAAATCAGGTAAATTACATAAAACAAAATTGGTATAACCTTGTTTAATTAATTTCTCAATATTCTCAATATTACTTTGAGCAGCACGTTCAGCTGCTTCTTCCGTTAGATCCGAATTAGCCGTAATTAAATCATTTGCCCCTGAAAATACGGTAATAAGGGTTTTTTCTTTTTGCCCATCAGTAATTTCCTGTTTCTCATTATCTTCTAAGAATTGTTTTACCTGCTCCGATAAATTGGATACAAGTAAGCGGGTGAAAAAAAGTTTTATCGCTGTAAGCGGGGAAAAAAAGGAAAGAAAATCAAAGCTCCATTTGTAATTATAAGACGTTGCACCGCCTTGGCTGTAGTTTGCAAAGAAATTTCGGCCATTATATTGTGCAGTTCGACCATTATCGAGAGAATAATATTCTTGCACATATTGTCTATAACGAGGGTCCGATATTAATTTGTCTGAAATATCATCAGAAGACTCTCGAAGAGACGCTTTTGAGCTTCGCTTTTCTTGCAGAGGAGGTTGGCCATTTTTTTTGTATCGACGGGTGATTGCGGCATCAGCTAAGTCAGCATTATCAAGTGCAAACCTTGGTTTTTCTGTGATTTCTGGAGTGTTATCTCGTTTTGCTGCGAATAGATGAGCTTCTTCCCTATCTTCTGTATGTTTTTTACGTTCCACTTCATTTAATTCAGCCTGAACCTCATCGGAAGTGTATCTCTTTCTCTGATAGGGTGATTGATTAAGAATATCATCACTGATATCTGCATTATTCAGGTTATATTTTCCAAAGCGATGTTCAGTGTCTTTCTTTATTTTGTCCTCATTAATAAACTTGCTAATGAGGGTCGCTCGTAGCACATCTGCCCAAGTATAACCATTGGTAAAACGCTCTTTGGGGGACTTATCTAATGTTAATGTTTTTTTCCAGAGGCCATTTACTAAGGATCCCAGAAAAGAAAACTTTTCACCCATGTTTTTACCGTCAGAAAGGCTATCGCCAAATACGACAAAATAGCTTATTTCTTTTTTGGGAGAGTCAGTAGGTTTTCTAATTTCTGCTTTAGAAGTCGCCATATAAAATAACTACACACTGGATAATATTTGTTATTTTATAGATAAATTATTAAGGTTTTATTAATGAAGCAAGAATTACCCAATTGAGTTTTCTTAAAAATAAGAAAACAGAGAAAAGCGAATATTTATATCTCTTTTTCCGGCAGAAATTGTGATAATGCACTGGCAATAATTAATGCAGCCGGAATGATTAACAGGATAAGTTGATAATCGTTTAGAGCATGGAGATTTGTACCGCCTTTGAAGTAATCCAGCAAATAACCAATCAGTGGCTGTAATAAAGGGGCTGTAGCCATTGCCAGGGTATTAGTAAAGCCTGTGCATGCAGAGAGTGATTCTGGAGGTGCCAACTCATTCGCAATGGTAAATGCAAGCATATATGCGCCACAACAAAGTCCTATTGCAAATAATAAGATACCTGTAAGAATCATATTTTGGATCGGTAAGTAAAGAACAAGAATAAATAAAAGAGCTGTGGATAAACAGGATATATGAATGAGCGGTTTACGTGTAGATAAGTGAATAGACAACCAGCCATAAATGGGACAACTTAAACCCGCCCCTAATAAGATCATCGATGTGAGAATACTTGCTGCTTCCAAAGAACACTCCAATTTTAGCTGGAGAAAAGGAACAGCCCACATTGCAGCAAAAACAGTAATAACCGAAAATTCTAAGCCGACAAACAATCCATTTATCCATACGAGTTTGTTTTTCAACATGAGCAGTAAATGTTTTTTATATTGATGATTGATTGTAGGTTTATTACTGGGAATGAATTTTGCGCACAAAAAAGCGATTAAAAGACCAATGCCACCAGCACCAGCAAGAAAATAGTGCCAACTAATACGAGTTATCTGTGATCCCATTCCAATCATGCTAAATACAGTAATGGTAAATCCTAATGTTTCTGTAAGTCCAATCATAAAAGCATATTGCTTTAAAGGGTAATGTTGACGTAAGACTCGGGTCATACCCACAAAAGCAAAGGCTGAACCACCACCGATTATCAGGCGACCTAGAAATAGCACAAATAAGTTATAGCCTGTAGAAAATAAAAGACAACCTAAGGCACAGATCAGAGCATTTATTGATAATAATGTTCGCGTATTGTATCGATCAAAAAGAAGACCAACGGGAATCTGCATTGTGGTATAAACATAATAAAAAGCGCTACTTAATAGACCAGCTGTGAATGCGGTGAGTTGTTTCTCATGCATGATGGCGCCAATAATAATTCCTGAAGATAATTGCAAGAAAAATTGAAACAATAGAAAAAATACGCTGACCAACCAGATAGTGGTTCTTTTGGAGTTGTATGAAGGTGTTGAGGCCAATAAATTCATTAATTCTGTTTCAACAAAAAAGGCGAAATATATAGCATCATGGAGAAAGTGTAAATTATTTTAAAAAAGAGAACATCTATTGCGAGTGCAATAGATGAAGTTCGTCTTTGCTTTTCTCAGACTATAAATACATCCAGGTATTTATTTTATCTAAGGGAAATGAGTGGTGAGTACACCAGCGCTCAATAATATTATTGTCCAAAGTTGCTGATATTCCATGAACCCCTGGAGGTAGTTTTTCGTTGAGAAATCTTAATGCGGCTAGGTTATGTATGTAGAACTCAGGATCGATGTATTTCATTGGTGTGGGATCATTGAGTACAAAATTGATTGGCAATTTATGATTTAAAACCTCATCATCACTGAAGTGAGGACCAAACTCATCATAGACTCCTAAGTTTGCGAGAATTTTTCCGCTAAACCAGGAGTGAGGATAATCACTCATCACTGCTTTTCCTCCGGTTGCGGTCACAACCACATTCGCTTCCAGCAATGCACGCTCTAATTCATTGAAATCTTGAGGAACAAGTGCTTTGATACCTAACTTATTGGCTAATTTTCGTTGTTCTTCATTCGAATCAACAACAACCACAGGAACTTTATTTTGGGTGCAAAAATAGGCGAGTCCACGGCCAATTTTCCCAAAACCAAAAATAATCCATGAGGTTTCAGTAGGATTGATTCCTGTCAATTGAGCTAGAGCCATATGACTGCTTTCAGCACATCCAAAAACTGTTTCGAGTTGTTTTGTCCGCGTGCGATCCACACTAACCACAGGAAAATCGAGTGATTGTTGTCGGTAAAATTGATCACCAGAACCAGTTAATTCGATGACACCCATTTTAGGTTTTCCAAGAAATTGATAAAGCTGAGCCCCACAATCAAAATAAAAATCAAATTTTTCTCCAAGAAGTGAGTGTGGGTCCTCTACATAACGGATTTTGGCTTCTTTTAAAGAGGACACTGCTTGCGGATGCGCATGGCAGAATTCCGTAGGATTGGTGACGGTGACATCAGCTCCAGCTGCGAGTAAACATGTTATTTTTAATAAAGTATTGGTTACTACTGGAACATGATGAACTACTCGTAGGCCAGTCAAGGGTCGTGTGCTGCTCCATTCTGAAAGTTGTTCATGCATGAAAGGAGCTTCTGTTTGAGGATATATTTGAAAGATTTTTTTTAGTGCGTCGTGCATCATGCTCTGACAAATAGTAAAGATGTTTCCATCCTAGCATAATTTGTCGATGTAGAATATTTTCCAAAATAAAAAAGCTTGGGTGAGGGCGGAGCCCAGTCCCAGCTTTTTAAGAAGAGAGTATAAGTAGCGCTAATTCGGGGCTGTTTTGTATTTGACCCAGGCTAAAAGCGCAATTATGGTTTATTTTCCCGAGGATAATTTATGCTCATTATTAGAGGAATTGTCACCACTAAGCCAGCTTATTACCCATTGCCAGAATCCAACAAATGGGTTTTGCTGGTTAAAGAAAGAATAATTCTTCATGGGACCTTGAGGCCGAGGCTTACCAAGGTGTGTTAAATATTCCAATTCCTCTTTAAATAAGCGTGCAGTTGGTTGATTATCATTTCCATTGGCTTTGTCATTGATTGACTCAATCAGTGCATCTATATGGGGTAACTCGTCCTTAGCAAAAGATTTTCGAATTACGGCTTCGAGAGTCTTCTTGGCTGTTCGCTCATCTGGAAGTTCAAGTTTAAACAGCAAATCTTTTTTAAATTGAGTTGTATCATCATTAACTAAAATCGCATATTCCAGGATATACAATTGTTGTTCTGTTTGAGCTGATTTAATTAAATCATTATAATGCTTGGCGCGAATTTTACCCCGATAATAATCCAGAAAATAAGAAAAATAACTTAAAGTTTGGTCACGATGTCCTAGATAAAACTCCACTGCGTTAGTACAGCTTTGCTTCAATTTATCCAATTTCGATGTATCTAAAGTTGATTTTTTCTTAACTGTTTTAGCAGGTAAAGATGGATTCTTTTCCTTTTTTAGTTCTAATGAAACAGGATTTGACGGCAATAATACTGTATCCATCTGTTCTTGTTCTTGTGACACCGGTCTTGATGGGAACGAAGCTTTGTCTTTCATTTCTGGTCCTGGTGGGACAGGATTTGAGTCTAAAAATTCTGTTTCCTTCTTCTCTGATTCTTGTAGAACCGCATTGGTTTTAGGGGGGAAAAAGCGTTGAATTTCAGGCAAAACAAAATTTTCTGGTAAGTTGGCTTTTGTTAAACATTCACGAAGTAATTTAATTGTTGTGTGGAATTCTTTGGAAACTTCCTCACTTTGCTCCGAAAGGGGCTTTTGAAATTGTCTGAGTAAGCAATGAAGCTTAAATTCCAATTGACAAGTCTCTTTAAATCGAGGGTTTTCGACTAATTGTTCCAAAAGCCCATAATGTTTTTCACTTAAGTAATCAGGAGAGATGTCTTTTCCAGCCATAATGATTTTTATCTGCGCCAGATGATTGACTATTTCCAAATTTTCAATGGCTACATCCAAATCAATTTTTTGTTCTTTAATGAGCTTTTCACATTTTGTAAATATTTTAGCAAGTTCTTCAAGTGCTTGCTTCAATGGTAAACTGTCAAAGGTATAACGATAAATTTGATTGTTTAAATCAAGTTGTTCCTTTAACATCCTAAACTCAACACGTTCTAAAGTTTTTTGAATAACTTCTCGGTATGGAGCTGCTAGTTGAGTAAGAGTTTGAGGATTGTTACCATTAAGAAGCTGAAACAATTGAGGTCGTACGTCGGTTTTATCATAATGAGCTTCTAGATTCTCCATATAAGCTTGGATGATGTACGCACCATGATCTTGTATAGGCTGTTGTAGGTCCTTATCTAAGTCGTCCAATTTTCTATTTTCAAGAAGATTGGCTAATGCACCCCATTCTTTTTGTTGCAATGCCTCCGCTAATAATTTTTGTAGACTGTATTTTCTTTCAAATAAAGGAAAGATACTTGCAAAAAGTATGGGATCTTTTAACGCATCTAGAATACTTTTATTGGGGGTAATGGGAAGATCACTTTGAGTAAACAAGGTTTTAAATATCTTCTCATTTTTTTCTTTAACGGCTCTTTTTAAGAGATTTAAATAAAGTGGGCTGCTTTGAATTGAAGGATCTTGCTCTGGACTTTTAATTGAATTCAGAAGCGACTCCCTTGGGTTTTGGACGTTTGTTTTTAATAATAATTGATAAAGTCTGCCGTAACCTTGTTCATAAACTGTATCAAACAAAGTAGGGATAGATTGATCACCAAATAATTGTTGAATGGCAGATTTTCTTTCAATCGTGTTCAGAGTCAATTCTTTGGTAAGTAGCAGATTGGCTATTTTTGCTTGTTTTTTCGCACAACCAAAAAGAAATAATTCTTTAAAATCTAATCCGAAATCAAGATTAGACTCAATAAAGGGTATTAAAACAGAATCATTACCTTTTTCTATAGCTTGTTTCAGTAATTCTACAATAGATTTTTTTAATGGGGTTTTAGGAGTTATTCTTCCTTGGCTTAAAAATCTGGCAACCAAGCTTCGATTGTTATTGGCTAAGGCGGAAATAAATATTTGTTCGGTTAATTCCTCATCAACTACAACAGGTGCTTCTTCAGATGCTGCTTCAGTTGGTTTTTTAGTTGGTTCTTCGAACAAATAATCTAAAGGTATTAACATATTATTTTGGGCAAGCAGAGCGATCAGTTTTGGTCGTTGCTTTAATGTGGGCGCGAGTTGTAATAGTAATTTAATCCCATGTTCATTTTTGTCTTGGATTAGTTCATTAAGGAATTCATCCAGATCTTGTTCTTCCCATTTTATTGTGTGAAATAATCTTTTTGCTAGCGATGGGAGCTTATTTTTGAATAAGGCTCTAACTTGTTTTTTTTGTTCTTCTGGTTTGGCGTTTAACGAAAGGGTGTGGGCGGGAATCTTGGTCATTACCCGATTGAGTTTGGCAAGATTCCTAGTATTTGAAGCAGAACTGTTGAGGTATTCATTAAATAGTTGAGGGGCTTCTTTAACACAGATTGATATTACAGGTTCAATATTCCTGTTTAAACTGTATTCTAAAATAAGTTGCTTTATTTTAGGGCTGGCATTTGCAAAACATTTTTCGATGATTGAATAATCTTCATAGTCAGAACATAACCACAAAATTGTATTAAGGTCCTCAGTTTTATACAGTACGTTAAATTTTAATTGAGTAAGAATATCTAAAATAGATAAGTCTTCTTCTTTTAATGCTTTTGTGCAGAGAAACTCTAAAGTATCTGAATCAAGACTGCTTTTTTTGGATTGCAGCTTTTCTTGGAGAAATACGCTCATTTCTTTATTACCATTCAATATGGCAACTGTGAGTGCACTTTTGATCATTTCTTCTGGAATATTAGCTTGCCATGCTTTTTTAACATGCTCATTTTTGCGTAAGAAAATAAGGACATTGAGTATCGTTAGAGAACCAAGCTTTTTTCTGAGATCAATTAAATCGTATTCACGTTTCTCAATATGTTCCCAAAGAGGAGAGTTTGATTGTTTAAGCCATGCTTGGACATAAGTTTCAAAAATAGATTTATCGTTACGTTCCATGCATTCCGCAAGTAAATCAGGGTCTTGAAGATTGACCCTGAAGTCATTTTCAAAAAGTTTTTTCAAAGTGGTTACATTAACCTCTTGAATAAGCTCTTTATTAAAAATTGAAGGAAATGATTTGGGGGTAATTTGAGCCTTGGTTAACTGCTGAAATAACAAATGTAAAACATGATGTTGGTTGGCAGTCGCAGCGCATTGAATTTGTTTTATTATTTGTTCGGGAGACAGTTTGCTTAAAAAGTGTTCTATTGTACTAGCAGCCACGTCCTGTTTAACATACGTAAGTAGTTGCAAATGATTGCAAATTGTTTGATTTTTAGTCTCCTTGGTGAGATTTAATTGATCGAATAACTTTAATATTTCTGTGTAATTTGCTTCCCTTTTCATGAGCAGAACTAGTTGTTTTGCTGAGCTGTCCAGTAGGGCCTGCAATTCATGTTTTAATTCTTCTTGTTCTTCAACTGTAGTATATGTTTTGCGGTAATGCTCAATTAAGCTTTCTGTTTCCTTAATGTTTCCGACGTAAAGAGTGCAAAGAATTCCTCGTAAAACAGCTTTCTTTAGAATGGGTGACTTAGGTTGTTGCATTAAAAGATTATTAAACTCAGGACGAAAATATTCTTTTGCTAATTTGTCATAGGCTATTCTATTTTGCTTAAATAAGTATTCGAGGGTGTTGGTATCTCTTGCTATAGCTGCAAAGAAACTTGAATTGGAATCAGCCTGACTTGTAAATGCAATTTGATGTAATTCATCTTGAGAGGGATAGTGCTCAGGAGTAGCATCTGGAGGAGCAAATGCTCGAATTGCCAGACCAAAAGAATCATCTTTATATTGAAAGCAATCTTTAAATTCTTTAACTAAATCATCAATTGTTTCAAACTCTTTTGTTCTTCTCGTGTAATTTGGGTCGTAAACAATAAATTTACCATTTTCGACAGATAAGGAAATTGCATGGTTATTACTAAAAACTGAATAGGAGCGATTATCGCGGACAATTTTTTTGAAAATTTCTTTCCATGCTGCCTCGCTTGTTACAAGTCCCAAATTAAATTCATTTTTTAATGGTTTATTTTCAGTATCTAATATTTTTTCAATGTCACTTTGCAAGATTTCATAATAACTATATTCATCAGCACGAAATGCTTTTTCAACTTTGATAATGAAACTATCAAGAGCGGGATTATCCCCGATGCGATAAGTGCTGGGTAAGTTTGCTAGCTGGTCGAGTAAATGAAAAAACTGAGCAGTTTTACTTTCTAAATTATCTTTAATGCTTTTTGAGGCATATTTGATATGTAGAGCTGCGAGTCCTGCGCAAATTCCTTTTTTATTCAGAGTGAAGTCAATATTGCCTTTTTGCTTGAGACAAAAGTTTACTACATTAATAATTTTGCCTTGATTCGGCATAGTCAACACTCCTATTTTTTGGTGGTGCAATTATAATTGGCAGACTAATTTAATACAATACATAGTGACTGAAATTTATGCAAAATAAAAAGGAGCTAAGATTTTAAGAATGGAGGAAGAATTATTATGCTTCTAAAATAATTTCTTTTGCAGGTGGTCTTAAATTATAGTGGGAACTCATACAATGTCCATAGGCTCCAGTGTTCGCAATTAAAATGATATCTTTTTCTCGGGTTATGGGGAGTAAACGGTCGTATCCTAAAGTATCTCCCGACTCACAAATCGGACCCACTAAATGGGAAAAGCTAGATTTTTTTGAGTGCAGTTGACTTAAATTGACAATTTCATGATAAGCCCCGTATAAAGACGGCCTGATTAAAGAATTCATCCCCGTCTCAATTCCTACAAATTGTACTTCGCCTTTTTCTTTACACTGAGTGACTTTTGCCAAGATGACGCCACTTTCCGCGACGAAATAGCGACCAGGCTCTAACCAGAATTTCAAATAAGGGTATTTTGCTTTTACTTTTAATAATCGTGTATCAAGTTGTGTAAGGTCCAAAGGTTTTTGTCCTGGTTTTTCAACAATCCCCAAGCCACCACCTAAATTAATGAATTGCGTATTAGGGAATTTCTCAATGAGTGATGTGAGCATTAAAGCAGTTTGCTCCCAAAGTTCTGGTGTAAGAATTCCGCTTCCCGAATGCGAATGTAAGCCTATGACATGGATATTATAGTTCTGAGTTAAGGTGCGCAGTTGTTCTATGTCATTTTGGTCAATTCCAAACTTTGATTCATTTCCTCCGGTTACAACATGTTTGTGGTGACCAGCACCTGCACCTGGATCAATACGGACTATGATCTCACGGTTTTTAAATAGCTCAGGCCAGTTTGCTAAGGGGTATAAATTATCGATGGTGACATAACAGCCTAAATTCATTGCAATTTCATATTCGATTTTTGGTGCAAAATTTGGAGTAAATAAAATTCGTTGTTTGTTTATATGGGGGAACAAATCTGTTATCCGTTTTAACTCCTGAATGGAAACACATTCAAATCCTATACCTTCTTTTTCCAATTTTTTTAAAATAGAAGGATGAGGGTTGGCTTTGATTGCATAAAATAGAGTATCAATTGATTGTAATTTCAGTAATTGTTGTGCCTGAGATATTTGTGTCGTGCTGTGATATACGTAACATGGAGAATGAATTTCTGCAATTGCGAGCAGGCGCTCACGGTCAACTTCCCACCATGGGGTAGGGCGATCCATTCTTTTTTCATTTTTTTTGGGATGGAATACTTTTTCGAATTGAATGATAAAACCATCCAAAATTGGATTGTCTCCAAGAAGATAATCATCGGGAATCATGCATAATTGTTCGAATGCCTCAAAAAATTGATCGGTTTTGTTTTCCAGGGAATAGTGTTCATACAAGTCAGTCAGCCCGGCGTAAGCAGCAGATTGATTCAATTTAAAATCCTTACCGGACTTTTGTTTGAGACATAAGGTGAGCGCATCAATAATTCGGCTATTTTGGGTCATTATGAGCTCATGATTTGATTGCATCATATGAGAGTATAATTTACGAACTGACCGAATTCAATTCACTACGTGTTTGGCTTGATATTGATCAATATGATGTATTAATTTATGCTTGCAATTTTATTGATGCTCACTTAGTCTGTACTAAAAACAATAATTCATAAGGAATATTGAAATGGCGCAAGATAAAATAAATATGGATGATGCAGGAAAGACGGGGGCTCTACTTGCTCTAGGAAACACCATTTTAGCCCCTTTGTATTGGATAGATGCCAAGTTTGGGTTGACTACTGCCCTTATAGGCACTGGTGTTTTTATATATGGCGCACACGAAATAGGTAAAAAAAGAAGACCTGTCCAAAACGGAGTAAATAGCCTTAACTCTTTTTTTGGGGGTAATACCGGTGACAAAAGTACTGAAGTTGAAAATGCTATTGCAAATATAGTTGTCGGTGGTGCGGCTATTTTCGATGAAATTATGCCTAGTGATAAGAAAAGTCATCCATGAATTTTCTTTTAAAACAATTACTCAAGGAAGTGTAGTATGCCCCGAGATCAAATCAATCCTGAAAAAGCTCTAAAAACTGGCGCATTAATCAGTTTTGGAAATTTATTTATGTCACCTTTATATGCCAGATTAGGTCCATTTGCTTCATTGACTTTAACCGCCGCTGCCTTATTTGGATTGCATGAAGTAGGCAGGAGCAAACAAGCGGGAAATGGCTTTTGGGGCTTCTTTGCAAATAAGACCAATTCTGGAGCTTCCGATTTAAACGTTACTATGAATCATGTTGTGGAGGGTGGTGCATCGGTGTTTGATCGGATTTTTCCTCCAGGGAAAAAATGAGTTTGTAGTCTGTAATCTGAAGAAGTGCAATAAGAATCCCGGGAACTTATACAAAAAGCTCGGGTTCGCTGCGCTTCATCCAGGCTACAATGATTTATCCCACTTTATGAATTTTAACTAACATACCAATCTGAGCATTGTCGAGATAATAAACTACATCATCTTTCAAGCGTTGCTTTTGTGAGACAGTGAATGATGATTGTGGATTATTGGGTGGCGATACCTGGAGTTCTGCATCAAAAGTATAATAATTGCTTTGCTTTATATTTAAAGTACCTTGCATTTGCCAACCGTTATGATCGACAAAGGGCAGAGCAACAGTGCTTTGATTATTGGCAGGTTGTTTCCATGAATAATGTCCCAGGACTTGGTAACGTGATTTTCGAGTCAGTAGATAGTATTCATCACGTAAGCTTGAAGAAGAAGGGGATAATAGCTGATAGGATTTCCCCGATTTTTCTGAATCTGATTTCAAAGAAATTGTATTGGCATTCGTTGGGATAAGCGGTGCATCAACTGACACTTCCCTGTTTTGATTTGGTTGTGCAAATATAATTAAATCAATTTGATAAGAAGACTTGGCTAAAGTCACGCAGGAATATAAGAGGCTTAGAGTTATTATTATTAATCGGTCCATGGCTAATTTATTTATTGTTATTATTTTAATGGATTTACCCGTTATCGCATTTAGTAATGCTGTTTTAAGTTAAATAAATTCCCCTCTCCCAGTAATGGGAGATGGGTGAGGGTGATCTAGTGAATCCCTCATCCGCCCTGTCGGGCACCTTCTCACCCTGGGAGAAGGGAGTGGTGTTTAACTTAAAACAAAGTCACTACGCTAACCTTACTACATAGTACAATGCGATTATAGCTGTCTCTATTGAGTTCACTCAACAACAATTTTGGGAAACTTATCCGCATAGTTAATTGGTTTTTTCGCTAACTCCATAGCGCTCTTCATGGCTGTTTTAATCAATGTATCCGTTAACTCATTACGCGCTTGAGTTGCAGTAGGGTTTCCCTCATCACAGTTTTGTCTTATGCGTCCATCCAAAGGTAGTTGTCCTAGTAATGTAGTAAGATGTGTAGCACAAAGTGCTTCAGCTCCACCTGCACCAAAAATTGCCTCTTGATGTCCGCATTGACTGCAAATATGAGTGGACATGTTTTCTATAATACCCAACACATCAATTCCTGTTTTAGAAAACATGCTTATCGCTTTTTGTGCATCAAGAGTTGCTACGTTTTGTGGAGTAGTTACTACTATAGCTGCGGTAAGCGGTATTTTTTGTACTAAAGTCAATTGGATATCCCCGGTTCCTGGTGGTAAATCAATGAATAAATAATCCAGATCATCCCAAAGAGTAATATCCAACATTTGGATTAGTGATTTAGCAAGCATAGGACCTCGCCAAATGAGTGCCTGCTCGCTGTTTGTTAAATAACCAATAGACATGGTTTGGATTCCATGCGCTTTTGCAGGAAGATAATGATCGCCGCTGATTTCTACTGGCTCGGTTTTGCCGAGCATTAAAGGCATGCTTGGGCCGTAAATATCCGCATCCAGAATACCTACTCGTGCTCCTAATCGTGCTAATGCTGTTGCTAAGTTTACAGTTACAGTAGATTTTCCAACGCCTCCTTTCCCTGAAGCTACTGCAATTGTATTTTTAACGCCACGCAGACCTTTACCAACGAGTTGTGTTCTGTGCGGTTTGATTCGTTGGGTGATCTGAATCACTATGTCTTGTTTGGGAAATGCAGATTGTAATGCTGCTTGTAAGAGAGGTATATAATGTTCTTCAAGCAGTTTACAGGGAAACCCGGCAGTTAAGTTGATGAGCAACTCCTTATCCGTTATTTCAAGGCTGCACTGTAAATTCATTTCCTTACCGGTAAGATCAAGAAACGGATCTTTTAAGGTACTTAGTAAGTGGATTACAGTATTTTCAGTGGACATGGATTGGCCTTTTTAACACAAAAGAGGAATAATAGCGCAGAGCAGTTTTATTTCATAGGATTAGTTTTCGAGTTCAAACAGTGAGTCCGACAGGCTCATATTCCCAACTAACCCAATGATTGCTGGAGAGGTAATAAATACCACAATAAATAGGAAGAGCCGTATGCATTGTGAGATAAGAACCGTATTCGTCCAATTGTTGTCGATGTTTCATCATTGATGTTTCATCTTCTTTTCCTGTTTTGAAATCAATAATCCAGCGTTTATCTTGATCCTCAAAAGTGCGATCAATGATACGTGTAATGGGTCTATTATATTGTTCCACCAATAACTCGTATTCATTTTGCTCCTGATGATGCTTGCTAATGATCCATAGTCCTATTTGATCTTCAAACATCCTAGTAATTTGTTCTTGGATGTTTGCAAGAGCCTCGTGTTGCATTTTTTCATCGAAACCTAATTTTCGTAATTCATACCGTGCAAGGTTCCAAGGAACTTCCGTCATGTTTTTCGGATGATGATCACATATCCATTGCAAGAGTCGGTGCGTTACGATGCCTATTAATCTAGGGATACTTGTCGATAAGGAAGATGAAGTATTCTTGATGCTGAGGCGGACATCAAACGCTTCAGATTCTTTATTTCGGTAATAATCAAGGGGCAAACGTCCGAGTTTGGGTAAAGACACGTTTGTTTCTTCTGTCAGGGGCAGGGGGGTATCTTCAGTAAATTCTAAATGTTTTAGAAGATATCTAAATGAAGCTTTGGAAGAGCGTTCAGAATGATCCATTAAATACAGACGTGATTTTGCCCGTGTTACAGCTACATAGAGTAATCGTTGAGATTCATAATGGCTTTTAACTCCATCTAATCGACTTAGATAATCATATAAAGCACAATGTTCTTGGTGTGCCGCTTGGATAGGGGACATGAGTAACAAATTGCCGTGTTTTTGAGTCGGTAAATTAAGCCAACGTAACATCGGATTATCGCCACGATTGGGTTGCGCTCCCAAACCAGGTAAAATTACGGTATCAAACTCAAGCCCTTTGGATTTATGAATAGTCATTATTTGTAAACGAGAGGGATTGGCTTGTTGTGAATAGAGTTTGTTAAGTTCCGAGAGAAATTCCTTAAGATCCGGTAAACGACCATCTTGTTCATAACGATCAAGTAAGCTCCAAAATTGCTCCAGATCGTTGAGTTGAGCGGCATTCAGGATATTATCCATATGCAATTCTTTTAAAGTTTGAATCACCCAGACTGAGAGCTTGCTTTCATATCTTTGAGTTAAAGATTTATGCACAACTCGTATAAAAAAATCGGCGCGAATCTTTCCTTCTTCACTTAATCCATGGATTTTATTTAAATGTAACAAGGCAAAGTAAATCGACTTTTTCTTATTGAAATGAGCAATGGCATGAATGTCACTTAAAGCCAAACCACAATAGGGACTGCGAAGTACTGCGAGCCAGGAGAGACGATTAGCTGGCGTCAATAAACTCTGAGTCAATGACCACGCATCACGTAAATGACCTAGATTGGCTAATAAAGTAATATCCGTACCCTGATAGGGAATTTGATGTTGGCGCAAGAGTCGAATGATTTCAGCTAGTTGCGTTCTTGAGCGCACCAGAATCGCAATTGTTTGCTCAGGATGAGCTTGTAATTCGTATTGAACGATTTCGATGAGTTTTGTTGCTTCTTGTTCCCGATTTTTAAATTGTAAGGGGCGAATTGCACTGCATTCTTCATCTTGAATGACATTGACACTTGAATGAAAGGAAACGGCTCCAGACTCTATATCAACTTGTTTGGGGAAGATATTGGTGAATTGATTATTAACCCAATTAACAATAGTTTGTGTTGACCGGAAGTTGCAGCTTAATTCAAGTGATTTCAATTTAACAGGCCCAATGCCCTCTTCTTTAGCGCGAAAAAATAATCCTACTTCAGCTTGTCTGAATCGATAAATCGATTGCATGGGATCGCCGACGATAAATAGAGTTTTCCCGTCATGTTCCTGCCACCCAAAAACGAGTTTCGTTAACAATTCAAATTGAGTAATTGATGTATCCTGAAACTCATCGACTAGGATGTGATGAAGTGTATGATCTAGATACAAAGCCAAGTCAGTAGGACTTTCTGCATCCCCTAAAGCATTCAATGCTTGCTGAGATATGGCAGTGAAATCAATTTCATTTTGTTCGCTAAACAAAACATGTAAATGACTTACAAGAAGGGGGAGCAACAAAAACAGCGCTTGTAAGACGTCCCATTGTTCTAAATCATATTCGGGTTTAGGTAAATTACTGACTTGGATTAATGCCTCAAGAAAATCAGGATATTCATTGAGTTCGTTAAGTAATTCTTTGCTGGCATTTTTTAGTCTTTTATATTCATCAGGAGCGCAGGAGGTACTGAGCAAGCCGACGTGATGATCAAAACTTTTACGGAAATTTGCATCTCCTGTAAGCAAGAGTTTACTTAAAGCGGCGGCAATCTCTTGGGTGGTCTGTTGGAAATCATACCAATTTTTTAGTGGATACCGTGGTGAATTAAAATCATTTTCTATGATTGCTAATTCCCGGGCACATTGAGTTAATTTCTGAGCCAAATGTGGGGGCACACTTTGTGTAAAGCGTTTTAACTCATGTTGTTCTATAAGAAGTAGTGCATGTTCGAAAGCCGATTTTTCTTGGGAACGTGCTTGAAATAAAGGAGTTATCCATTGATCCCTTTGAGAGAGTAAGACTGTGAATAATTCAAGTAATCGATCCTGGCGATTATCAACATGCAACAAAAGAGTTTTTATTGCATTCTGATATTCAGGGGATGTCAGAGCAAACTGAATACAACATCGACTAGCATTTAAATAATGACTTTCAGCCTTTTCAGTAATTTGTGAATAAGAAATTTGCTTTTCCAAGAGAGGAATTGACTGATTAATGCTTTGGCATAAGGAATCTATTGTAATTATTTTTAAGCGATTGGGCTGCTGTAACAAATCCCATTGAAAGGAAGCATCACGCTGAAGTGCTGCATGGGCAAAATCAAGCGTTTTTTGTTGATGAGGAGTTTTGGCCTTTTTATTATGGGCTGCTTGTTGAAGCGCCACAACAATACGTTCACGCATTTCACTCGCGGCTTTGCGAGTAAATGTTAATGCGATAATCTGCTCGGGCGCTGTTACCGTGCTCAATAATCGTAAATAGCGCTGGGTCAGAATTTCAGTTTTACCCGATCCTGCTGGGGCTTGCACGATAAAGGATAAGGAAGGATTAGTGGCTTGGCTCCGTTGATCACTGTCGACTAGCATTATTTTTATTCCTGTACATTATTGAGCGCTAGAAGGAGGGGAAAATCCCTTCTCCCAATAGGGAGAGGGGATTTTTAGTCGATAACAATTTCTTGTGCCGGTGGGCGCAAATTGTAATGGGAACTCATGCAACGACCGTAAGCCCCAGCATTGGCAATTAATAACACATCACCTTCTTCTGTTACAGGCAATAATCGGTCATAACCCAAGGTATCTCCTGATTCACAAATGGGTCCTACTATATGAGAAAAACCTGCCTTTTCTTCATGCAACCGACTTAGGTTTACGATTTCATGATAAGCACCGTATAACGAAGGTCGGATTAATGAATTCATACCTGTTTCTATCCCAACGAATTTTACCTTTCCTTTTTCTTTGCATTGGGTCACTTTGGCGAGGATAACACCACTTTCTGCTACAAAAAAACGACCAGGTTCAAGCCAGATTTGGATTTGAGGATAACGTGATTTAACTGCCATCAACGAAGCATCCATACTTTCGAAATCTAATGGTTGTTGGCCGGGTTTCTCTACGATACCTAGCCCACCACCTAGATTAATGGATTTGACCCGTGGAAATTGCTCTGTTAACGAGGCGAGCATTAAAGCGGTTTGTTGCCATAATTCTGGAGTGAGGATGCCGCTCCCTGAGTGTGCATGCAACCCTACTACCTGAATTTTATATTTCTTAGTTAAGGCGACGACATGCTCAATATCATTTTGCGTAATACCAAATTTTGATTCATTTCCACCCGTTGAAACATGTTTGTGATGACCTGCACCTGTACCTGGATCAATACGAATAATAACATCGCGATTTTTAAATAAATCTGGCCAACGTTCTAATGGATATAAACTATCAATAGTAACATAACAGCCAATATTTAAAGCATATTCATACTCTGTTTTTGGAGCAAAATTAGGAGTAAACAAAATTCGTTTACGGTCAATATTAGGAAAGAGTTCTAGTACTCGGTCTAACTCTTGGATGGAGACACACTCAAAACCGATTCCTTCGTGTTCCATTGTTTTTAAAATCGATGGATGAGGATTGGCTTTAATTGCATAAAATAAGGTATCGATTGACTTTAATGCCAGTAGTTGCTTCGCTCGATCCGCTTGGGTTTGACTGTGATAAACGTAACAAGGTGAATTAACTGAGGCAATGGTTAATAACTGATCGCGCTCTTTTTCCCACCATGGAATATTGCGAGCCGAAGGTTTGCCAAATTCTTCATGCCAGCTTTTTGAATAGTAGAAAATTTGAGGATTATTTTCTATAAGTAAGTGGTGAAGTTTTTGACATAATTGATTTGCTTGCGACTCATCAACCACGAAAGTTAGGTTCAAGTCATTGGATGCCAGTGACATCAAGTAGACTTGTTTTGCTTCAAATACTTCCAATGCTGGGCCAAGTTGTGGCAATACAGTTCTGATATGATGGCCTACCAGACTCACTGCACTACAGGGTTCAATAAGTTTTGCACGACCAAATTGGTTTAGCTCGTCGAGTAACGCATTAATGGCTGGTCGATCATGTATTTTACTATTGATATCCAGTGATAAAGTGACGTTAAACTCGGAAGAGGAGAGTAAGTCTACTGAGAAACCATGGTGTTTAAAGGCTGTAAATACATCGGATAAAAATCCTACTTGTTGCCACATGTGCAAAGTATCTATAGAGATCAATAAAATGCTGTTTTTAATCTGTATGGATTTTATTAACGGTGCTGTTTCATCAATATCTTTAGTAATCAGTGTTCCCGAGTGTTCTGGCATTTGAGTAAATTTGACTGACATTGGAATATTGGCGCGCCGAACCGGAGGAATACAGTTAGGATGTAATACTTTTGCTCCCATGGTCGCAATTTCTTGAGCTTCATCGTAATTTAATTTTTTCAATAAACGGGCTTGAGGCAGTTGATGAGGATTGGCCGTATAAATTCCAGGAACATCAGTCCAAATTTCACATGATGCGGCATGAAGCTTGCCTGCAAGTAACGCAGCGGATGTATCTGAACCACCACGACCCAGTAAGACCGTTTCGCCTTGGGGATTGGCAGCAAAGAATCCCTGAGTAATGATGGCTTGAGCGCCACAGGATGTAAATTTTTCAACTAATTCAGGAGCATATTCACTGTCACAGCGAGCAGAGAGGTAATTTGCAGACCCACCTTCAGGGAAGGGCGTACTGGTTAAGAGTTCACGTGCATCAAACCATTTACAATGAATTCCTTGGTTTTCGAGAAATGCATGTCCTAAGCGGGTCATCATCAATTCGCCCATACTTAAAATTTCTGCATGCGTTTTTGCCGGAGCTTGCTTTAATAAGGCAATTCCAGTGAGCCACTGTTCGAGTTGAAGTAAGTCTTTTGCTATTAATTCAGGATTGACTTCCAGTTGTTCAGAGAGATTAAGATGCCCATTACGAATATCAGTAAGAATACTTTGGTGTTCATTGATTAAAGCAGCTTCAATAGCCTTTTCAAGTTTGTTAGATATTTGGGTTAGTGCGGAGCAAACAATAACCGGCTGCACCCCGGAACTCATATGCTTTTTGGTAATGGAAACAATATTATTCCAATTGTTGCGAGTTGAAACGCTGGTACCACCAAATTTAGTTACTATTTGTTGCATGATTCATTTCCGCACAAAATTAATACACATTAGCATGGACAGGAGTCGATACACAAGTTCTTACAACTTGAATTACAGAACTATCGCTAATTTTATCCATTAATTGTTCATGATGGGCTCAATTGGATCACTATGGATTAATATTCATTACCTGTTGAATATAAATGAGAAAAAGGTATTTTTAATGATTTGAAAAAAGGTTACACTCGATTTTTTAGCGGACGTGTTTTATTCAATTTTTGAAGTATGATATTTGAGGAGTAAAAGGAGTGAAAAATATGCACAAACCTTTAAGAACACTGGTTAATGCGGCTGTTCTTAGTGTTCTGGCTACTAGTGGAGTTCATGCATCTGGATTTTCTTTATATGGAGAAGCTACCGGATATACAGTTGGTAACTATGCTGCTGGTTCTGCTGCAGAAGCCGCTGATGCATCAACCGGTTGGTATAATCCTGCTGGTTTAGCTTTACTTCGTGAACAACAAGTAGTTTTTGGTGGTGTGGGCATATTTCCTACTATGAAACTAGATGGTACTAGTACCTTTACTACTTCGACCGGTCTTCCTCCACCGTTTCCTTCTGCGGTTCAATATGTACAAGAGTTCGAAGGAGTAGATGGGAGTTATAATGGTTTTGTCCCTTCATTCCATTACGCGCTTCCTTTAGGTGAGCGTACTACCTTCGGTTTTAGCGTTACTGCCCCTTTTGGTTTGTCTACTGATTGGGCTCCTGATTCTCCAGTCCGTTATTCAGCAACGTATACCGAAATATTAACTTCTAATTTTTCACCAGAATTAGGTACTCGATTAACTGAAAATTTTGCATTGGGAGCTGGTCTTGATCTTCAATGGTCTCGCGCTAAATTCAATCAAATAATTGGTGCGCCGACTTTATTTCAAATTCTTGGAGAAAATCCTGCGACTGTTGACTCTTTAAGTTACAACAAAGCGTCCTCTTGGGGTGTTGGATTCCATGTTGGGGTGATGGGAATATTTAATGACAATCACACCCGTATAGGTCTTAATTATCAATCCAGAGTCAGACATGTTTTCTATGGACATAGCCGTTTCTCTGGAATATTGGCTAACAACCAATTTAATCTGGTTTTCCCTGTCTTACCTCCTTCGACTTCTAGAACAAATAATGACTTATTTAGTAACCCACAAGAATTTCCTGATGTACTTACTTTAAGTGCTTACCAAGACATCAATGAGCGATTCGCTTTATTGGGATCTGTTGTTTACACAGGATGGGGGGTTTTCAAAGAAATCCAATTGAATAATGTGGCTGTTCCAAATATTGGGCATGCACCAATTTTCCCTGTCACGCAAGCAAATATTAATAGCAATGTACCGCAAAATTATCACGATTCTTGGCGCGTTGCGCTTGGTGCAAACTACCATGTAAATCCGAAGTTGATGCTTCGTGTGGGTGGGGGTTATGATCAGACTCCAACTAATGACACGGATCGAAATATTCGTTTACCAGACGTGGATCGTTGGGCTATCGCCGTTGGCGGCCATTATCAATGGCGACCCAATATTGGTGTTGATGTAGGGTACACTCATCTGTTTGCTGGTAATAAACCAAATGTTCATTCTGAACAGGCTCTGTCACAAACATCTGTATACAATGTCGATGTTGATGACGGTAATTTTGGTGCAGATCTTGTTGGTGCTCAATTGACATGGATTATTGATAAAGCTCCACCAGCGCCTACAAAATAACTATTTAAAAGTAGTTCCAATAAATAAAAAAGCCACTTCAAGTGGCTTTTTTATTTGTCTGTTATATGAAATATTCTGTGATTTTGGGGAGTTTTCCCACTACCCAATTCAGAATTATTTTTTGGTTATTGTTGCTTCGCCAAGACCATTTACAGTAAGGGTATATCCGTTTTTAGATAAAAACTTTGGAGTGATATCGCCAGTATCAAGATCCATATGAACCTCACCAACCTCTACAGGATTGGATGTATTGGTGGCCATTTTAATTACTGCAGAACATTGTCTACCAGTAGTATGTCCGTAGCAGGCCAATTTTACGAGATTCCAATAAACTCGTTGAGTTGAGTTGGCGGGAGTTGGGTATGCAGAAGGGACGCCTGCTATATAAGCGTTTGATTCTTCAGGAGTATTATTATGCGTGGTTAAATACGTTGGACTTGCAAAAGCGGATAAAGCACTGATGCTTAAAGCTACTGCTGAAAAACCTTTAAATATTAAATTCATTATATCTTTTTCTCCGTTTAATTATAAATGATTGGTTAGTTGTTATCCTCTCCACTATGGCTAGTGAACAGTCAAATTGATCTAACTAATCGGCTTTTCTACATCTAAAACCCATCAAGAGTATATCGGAAAATAACTAAGTGTCTATCACCATAGGTTTCATAGACACATTCAGTATGGGCTTTTATTGTAAGAATAAATGTCGCATTGGGCATCTTATATCGATGATTTATTTTGACTTAACAAGCGTGCAATATCTTTGGCAAAATAAGAAATAATAAAATCCGCTCCAGCACGTTTTATTGCAATCAAACTTTCTATAATAGCGTGTTCTTCATTGATGAGTTTATTTTGAGCAGCTATTTTAATCATTGAATATTCACCACTTACCTGATAAGCACAAAGAGGCACTTCAGGGAAGTTTTGTTTTAGTTTTGCTATAACATCCAAATAAAATCCGGCAGGTTTCACCATGATCATATCTGCACCCTCCTCAAGATCCAGGGCTGTTTCTCTTAAGGCCTCAGATCCATTAGCAGGATCCATCTGATAGGCCTTGCGATCGCCAAATTTTGGAGCTCCTTGGGCTGCCTCTCTAAAAGGACCATATAGACAAGAACAATATTTAGCACTGTAACTTAAAATGGGAATATGCTGATATCCTTGTGCATCTAAGGCTTCGCGAATCGCAGTCACCATTCCATCGGTCATTCCGCTAGGTGCAACCCAATCAGCACCAGCTTGCGCATGACTTAGAGCTTGTTTTGCAAGAAACGCTAAGGTTTTTTCAGTATCAATGCATTCTTCATTAAGCACACCACAATGACCATGATCTGTGTACTCACAAAAGCAAAGATCGGTAATAATAAGGATGTCTTTATTCACAGCACGAATTTGTTTTATCGCTTTTTGAATAATTCCTTCATTATTAAATGATTCACTACCATAAGCATCTTTATGTTTAGGAATACCAAATAGAAGTACTGCAGGAATACCCAAGGAACTAAGCAATTCAATTTCTTTAGGGATGCAATCTAGGCTTAATTGAAACTGACCAGGCATCGCGCTTATTTCTTGGGGGGCATTAAGTACTTCACTGATAAATAAAGGAGCAATGAATTGCTGAGGATGTAGGCGTGTTTCTCTAACTAAAGCTCGCGACATCGGATTACTTCTTAAACGAGTTAATCTTAATGGTATGTTGTAATCGGTCATGGAATTAATTCCTAATCATATAGTTCATTCTGTGTCTAAAAAGATCTCGGATCCCAAAAAGTTCGAGGTATTTTAACACAACTCATGAGAGACTGGGTGAAGTGTGCAAAGTACATAACTCAGAATACGCCTTTGTAGTTCTCATCCCGCCTTTACTTTAGGTTTTCGTTTTTTTATTTTCTTATTGGAGGTATACAAGAAATCAATACCGCTACTGGTATCACTGTTGCTGATTTGGATACTAAAAAATCGGTTGAGTAAGTATCTCAGCGTCAACATATTCGTATCTGTTTGTGATAACCCGATGTTATAGCTTAAATAAAGACGTTTTGAAAGAGATTTTCCTACTACAAAGGAGGTTGTGTCGCTTGAGGTATTGGTAAGTTGATTATAATTGGTATTAGTTTGTACATTAAAATCGATACCAGCAGTTTGTTTGAGTTGTTCTAAAAGTTGAAGACTATTCGTATTACTACCTAGATTCATTGAAGATATAGCTGTGAGAAGTAATTGTCCACCTGCTTTATCTGCTTGGTTCGCAGGGCGACCTAGAACCAGCAGGGAAAGAATATCTGCTTGGGAAAGCGTTGCAGGATCAGAAAATAATTGTATTTTAGGACGAGTTAACCGACCGGTTGCTTCAACGCCTAAAATCATGGTTTCCCCATAATTAATATTTTGCATGTTAGAGCTATTAAAGTCTAAAAGTTGAGTTGAAGTCGCGAGGGTTGTTGAGGTAGTGGAAATTTTTTTCGCGGCTCTTAGATTAATTTCTAGATTACTGATGGGACCACCCCTAAAGAGTAATTGTCCTTGTTGTATTGCTAAATCCTGCCCATAAGCTTTATATGTACCTTGTCTCACAGATAATTCACCAAATGCATTAATTGAGCTTTGTTGTGATTGCTTTAAATGGAGTATTCCCTCCAAATAACCCTTTAAGCCTTTGACGCTGACTGCAACTTCTTTTCCCATCTCGAGATCAATATCCATGCTATTAAACAAATTAAAAGAAGTGGATGGTTTTTCTTTACGTTTGTAAACTACATCATCGGGTAAAGAAACACTGTTATGGAATGAGCGAGGTTTAATTTCTGCATAGGGAACCAAGATGTTACCGGAGATGGATTGTACCGTTGGAGTGAAATGCAGATTGAGTTTTGGTGAAATGTCAATTTTGTATTCACTGGTTTGAACCAGTGGAAAATCATTTCCCTCTAATACGAAATCACCTATAAATTTGGAGTTAAGTTTTCCCTTCCCAGTAAGCGATAAATGATGACCCGAGGATGCTATTGAGCCTGTTGTCTCCCAAGAGCGTTCTTTTCCACGCACGTTTATTTCAAAAGCATCGATATAAAGTCCTAATCTAGGTAAGTCGAAATGGGTGTTACTCAATCTTAATTGGCTTTCGATTTTGCTTTTATTCAAAGTACCACTTACTTTTAATGAAGCAACTAACTGTCCTTTGAGGTTGTTAATTTCGGGGCTAATTTTTTGTAAAAAATCCAAAGAATTTATTTTCAATACTAGTTCGCTGTTGATTGATTGCTCGTCATTAAGGCCAGTATCAAGGGCAAATTTAGGTAACTGAAACTTGAGTTTTAAATTTTTATGTTCATCAATCGCTAAAAGACCAGAACCTTTAAGAGATTCAGGTGAAAGGAGAATCTTTAAAGAGCCACCTTTAAATTGAAGAACTGGGAGGGCGTCATTATTGGGTTCATGATAAAACCCAGGACGTATTTTGACTAATAAATTTCCTTGATTGTGGGCGGTGATCTCACCTCGAGCTGATAAATTGGTATACAAGCGAGCATTCTGGGGGGCGCTATTCTGTGGATTTAGATTAGCATCAAAAGTCCACTGCCAAGGGAAAGTTCCGCGAATTTTTGCCTTCATTAGCCAATGATCTTCAGGAGCAGTAATCATTTGGGAGCGCATATCAATTTGTAGATTAGGCAAGACACCGGTTGCTGTAATCGTTCCTTTTTTACTATCGATGATTTTGTCTTGCTCTATATTCCATTGCAGTCCTTGCCATTCTGCAATTATTAATTGGCTTTCTTGTAGAGAGTGAGGATGCCACTGCACATTCAATTGTTTTATTTTAACTTTAAGTGTTTTATTTTGATATTCGATTCCACTCACAATAAAGTGATTTAATAAGCTACCCTCAATTTGTTGAATTTTTAGGCTACCAGGGAGATATAAGCCGCTGAAGTGAATTACAGTACGCAACCCTGATTTGGTGCCTACTAAGAATAAGGCAATACCACCGAATAAAATAAGAAATAACGAGCAAATATAAAGTACTTTAACTAACACTCGCAGCGTTTTTACCAGAAGTCGCTTCATAGGTCTGGTCCCATGCTGATCACCAATCGAGGGCTGCTGCTATTCCGCTGCCACCGTTTATTAATTTCTTGCGCCAATCCTATTTTAATTGGACCTATAGGTGAAACCCACATTAACCCACCGCCTGCATCATAATAACTAACTAAAGGAGTTGGGTTGTACACAGCCCCTGCATCATAAAATGCAATGAGGTACCAATTTTTTTTAGTTTCCTTTTGAATTTCAAAGCCAGCATAACTGATGACTCTGCCTGGACCTATTGAATTAAAACTAAATGCTTTTAGATTATCTGCTCCTCCTAAAAGTAATGCAAGTGACAAAGGTTGTTGGTTGATGTTGTTGATGGCAGTAACCCCTTGAATTGCGTGTCCGTAAAGACGTAAACGAATTGGTTCAATCCGCATCGCAGCTTTCATATCCACGGAAGCTTGGGCAAAATTAATAGTCGACAAGAGGGCTTGATTTGCAGCAAGGCCATTTAGAGTGATGTTATATCCGGACGGTGAAAAAAGCAGATCTTGTGTTTTGCTAAAGGTGAAACTTGCTTTGGGATAGAGCAGAAATTGTTTTGTATTTTGCTGTAACGCATAATGAAATCCTTCATAAAGGGTATTTACTGATAAAGTACGTTGGTAATTGGTTACACGATGTTGTTGCGCCAGTGAAATAAGAAAGGAATTACTGTAACCTGCACTGTAGCTTAAATTCGAAAAATTTCCGGTAAGAGTATATTGATCATTCACAGGATTTTTACCGGGAACCACATACTGGGCTTGCAGGGCATTTTGAACAAAAGATCCTTGAGCCATAAGATTAAATTTATGCCCTTCGCTATTGACTGGTACTACATGCAAAGCGGCTCGACCGCGAGGTCCTGTATCTGTTCCATAACCTGCACCAAGGGTATAAGAGTATTTGGATACAGGTTCAGTATAGATTTTCACGGGAGTTGTGGGATTTTCTGTAATTAGTGGTTTAACCTGAACCGAACTAAAGTAACCACTGTTTGATAAATCATTATTTAATTTGAGTATCTTACTCCCTGAATAGACTTGTCCTGGATGAAAAGGAACAAAACGATGCAATAATTTAGGGTTAATGTATGTAGGGTTAAATTGTATTTGGCCAAAATAATAAAGTGGCCCAGTATCAAGAATGAGTGTGATTTCTGCTGTATAGTTATCTTCATCGATTAAAATTTCACTTTTCTGAAATCCAGCACGCATGTAACCCTGCGTTTCTGCGCTATCAAGAAGTTTTAATTTGGTTTGTTCGTATTGCTCCGTGAAAAGGGGCGTTCCTTGTTTTAGGGGTACATTTTTTATTGCATCACGCAGGATAGGATTATGTGATCCTTCACCAATGAGTTCCATGGTAAGCCCTGAAATCATGATTTGTGGGCCAGGATGAATGGTAATGATCAACTGCTGAACGTTTGGTCTTTGAAGTGTTGCTACAGCCTTAAAATAACCAAAAGGTTGGACCGCTTGAATTACTTGTTCATTCAATTCTTCTAGGCTGAATTTGGAGAGTGGTTTTAATTTTTGTAATTCACTTAATCGTTTTTCAACGTTCGCCTCTACTTTTCCTGCGACTCCATAAATTGTAATGGATGCTGTGTCATTACTTTTAGCAAATAATGTAAAACAGGTAATGAGAAGTATCATATAAATTAATTTTTTCATGATAGTCTCAGTACTTGTTTCACCAGAAATATCCTCTTGTTCTGCGTATAAAACGCTTTTACGAATATACACTTAATCGAAATATAGGGCTAGAATAAAACTATTCACATAGTAATGTAGCCGGTACGGTGCAGACGAACTCCCGGATTAAGAGGTTTTATTCAAGTTTAGAAACCCCGAGTTTTGCTGCGTTGCTGGGGGCTACATTATTAAACATCAGCGGTTTCCATACTTTTGAGTCGATAAATCAAATCCAGCGCCTCTCTGGCATTCAATTGATCGGGATCAATTTGCGCCAATTCACGCAAAATAGGTGAATGAGGCTTTACTTGAACTATAGGTTGCGCTTGAAGAGCCGATGGCGGTTGATTTTGTATATGATTTAAATGCGTATGGGCAATGTGTAAGACCTCAGCAGGTATGCCCGCAAGCTCGGCGACCTCTAGTCCATAACTTCGGTTTGCATGTCCTGGCTCCACTCGATATAAAAAGATGATGCGGCCAGTATCTAAGGAGGCTTGTAAGTGAACATTCCGAATGCATGAACATTGTTGGGGAAGGTTGGTTAATTCAAAGTAGTGAGTGGAAAATAAAGTATAGGCCTTTATGGTTGTCGCCAGATAGGTGCAGGTGGCATAAGCAAGCGCCATCCCATCGTAAGTACTGGTGCCACGACCGATTTCATCAATTAAAACCAGACTTTCATGGGTTGCCTGTCTCAAAATTTGTGCTGTTTCAGTCATTTCTACCATAAAGGTTGAACGTCCAGAGGCCAAATCATCGCTAGCACCAATGCGGGTAAAAATTCTATCAATTGGTCCTAAAGTTACTGATTTAGCGGGCACAAAGCTGCCAATATGAGCCAGAAGTACAATTAAAGCCGTTTGGCGCATGTAAGTGGATTTACCACCCATATTGGGACCGGTGATAAGTAAGATATTTTGCGACGGTTTGAGTTGCAGGTCATTGGCAATAAAACGTTCTTGTAGCAAATGTTCAATTACTGGATGACGGCCGGCTTCAATAGTAATTTGCGATTCAGCTACGAGATTTGGACAACACCAATTGAGGCTTTGTGCTCGCTCAGCTAGAGTCTTTATCACATCCAGTTGAGCTAGGGCCTGCGCTAATTGTGTTAATTCGCTTATATTTTGCTGGATTTCCACCAGTAAATTTTCATACAACCATTTTTCACGTGCTAAGGCTTTAACTTGTGCGGATAATACTTTCTCTTCAAATTGCTTCAATTCTGGGGTGATATAACGCTCTACATTTTTTAATGTTTGCTTTCTATGGTAATGAGTTGGTGCTTTCTCAGCCTGTGTTTTGGACAGCTCAATATAGTAGCCTTGTACATTATTGAAGCCAAATTTCAGGGAAGAAAGTCCAGTTCTTTGTTTTTCTTCCTGTTCCAATTGTATGAGTTTATCGTTAGCACGCGTGCTAAGCATCCTTAATTCATCAAGCTCTTCATCAAAACCGGGAGCGATAACGCCGCCATCACGAATTAATACTGGAGGATTTTCTATGATTGCTGATGCAAGCAATTGCTGGAGTGCTGGTACTGGCTTAAGGTGTTTTTTTAAATGTAGGGTGAGTGCGCTCTTGTTATGTGCAAGTATATTATTTAGTTCGGGAAGAAGGGCTAAAGTATGGCTTAAAGCAACTAAATCACGTGGTCGAGCT
This sequence comes from Legionella stuttgartensis, assembly GCF_977063405.2. Taxonomy (NCBI): domain Bacteria; kingdom Pseudomonadati; phylum Pseudomonadota; class Gammaproteobacteria; order Legionellales; family Legionellaceae; genus Legionella; species Legionella stuttgartensis. The sequence goes on along the minus strand of NZ_CDRUHA020000111.1, from coordinate 88,424 downwards.
GATTTTAGTGCAATACGTGAAATAATTCGTTCTACATCACAAGTTTGTCTTAACAACTCATGGATAGATGCATCGTTTTGCAAATGCATTATTTCCATGATTGAATCCTGGCGAGATTTGATCTGACCCCGATGTTTAAGTGGTCTTCCTAACCAGCGTTTGAGTAAACGACCGCCCATGGAGCAGGCGGTTTTATCTAAAAGAGATAATACGCTGTTTTCATGATTGCCGCTTATATTATCAAATAATTCTAGATGTTTTTGTGTTGCTGCATCGAGTTGCAAGTAATCATGTGTATGTTCTAGGGTTATGGTAGTTAAATGGGGTAGCGCTTGTTTTTGTGTGGTGTGTAAATAGGCCAATAATGCACCTGCTGCAACCAGCGCGGTGGTATATTCTTTCTCGCCAAACGCAGTGAGATCATTTACTGAAAATTGCTCACATAAGAGCTTTTTGGCATTGTCAAAGCAAAATTCCCAGCCTGGCCTTTGTTTAATTGGGAAATTTTGACAGTATTCTTCCAGGGACGATCGTTCTTCTAAGAGCAACTCAGCAGGTTGTAACCTAGTAAGCTCTGCACTCAGCTGATTTGTTTCAGCTAATTCCTGTAAATGAAAACGGCCACTACTTAATTCAACCCATGCAAGACCAATTTTTTGCTTTTGGTGGTGAACGGCCAAAAGTAAATTATCCTTTTTAGCGTCCAAAAGCGCTTCATCAGTCACCGTTCCTGGGGTAATAATACGGGTCACTTGTCGTTCTACAGGTCCCTTACTGGTTGCTGGATCTCCTATTTGTTCACAAATTGCTACTGACTCGCCCTTTTTAATCAATCTTGCCAGATAGTTTTCTACAGCATGATAAGGAACGCCAGCCATCGGTATTGGCTTGTCAGCAGATTGACCGCGATGGGTCAAAGTAAGATCCAATAATTGTGATGCACGTTTGGCATCATCAAAAAACAATTCATAAAAATCACCCATACGGTAGAACAGGAGCATATCAGGGTATTCTGATTTAATGCGTAAATACTGTTGCATCATAGGGGTATGGGATGTTGTCATGAATATTTTTTACTTGAGTGAAACTTGTGGCGAGTTTAACAAAATCATATAAGGGAGAGTAGAGGCAATTTGAAGTGGTAGGAAAGATTATCAGTTAATCTTTCGTATAGAGGAAAAATATGTGTATTTATTTTTCATTTTATGTCTTTTTCAACATCAATAAATAACCCTGGATTCAATAATAGAATCTGGGATATTATCAATAGACTATTTTCGAAAACCATTTACAAAGGAGAATTGCGTCGTCGATATAGTGCTTGAATCTCATGTATTGATGTACATATTCTGGTTTCAAGCTTCATATCTTCTTGCACCTCACATTTGCAGCGAATTTCGAAAGAAATCGAATAATTCATAATCAACAGGCAAAGGAAATGCTATGTTAACTCCAAAGGATGTTAAGACAGTTGAAGCAGCAAAAAAAATTGTTGAAGAGCGTAATCTAACCCATGTCAAAGTTGGTTTATTTGACCTAGATGGTGTGATGCTTGGAAAGTATATGAGCCGCAATAAATTCTTCTCGGCTCTGGATAATGGTTTTTCTTTTTGTGATGTGATCTTGGGCTGGGACTCCAAAGATAAACTATACGATAATGGGAAATATACCGGTTGGCACACTGGCTACCCTGACACTCTCGTGCGCATTCTTCCCGAAACGTGTCGCGATGTTTTTTTTGAAGAAAATCAGTTGTTATTTATGGCTGAATTTGCGGGAGAGGCTGAAACCTTGTGTCCTCGAGCATTGCTGCGTCGGCTTGTTAATAAAGCAGATTCAATGGGATTTGTCGTGTATGCCGCGTTAGAATATGAATTCTTTATGTTTGATGAAACACCTGACAGTGTTCGTTCTAAAAGTTTCCGCGATTTAAAACCTATGACGCCTGATTTCTTTGGTTATTCAATGATTCGCAATACCGTTCATGCGGATTTATATCATCAGATCCTTAATATGAGTGAGGTTATGGATTTTCCTATTGAGGGTTTGCATGCGGAAACAGGTCCGGGAGTGATTGAAGCCGCGATTGCTGTAGATAGGGCCACTGAAGCAGGGGATAAAGCTGCTTTGTTTAAAACATTTATGAAGGTTTTAGCGCAACGCAACAATATGATGGCAACTTTTATGGCTAAATGGTCGCCGAATTATCCTGGTCAAAGCGGACATATTCATCTTTCTTTACGTCATAAAGAGGAAGGATCCAGTGCGTTCTATGAACCTTCTATGCCCCATAACATGAGCACAATTCAACGGCATTTTGTAGCAGGTCAACAGAGACTCATGCCCGAGTTTTTGGCAATGGTTTCACCTACGGTGAACAGTTTTTCTCGCTTGATCCCAGGCTTCTGGGCTCCAACTGATGCAACCTGGGGTGTGGAAAATCGTACTACAGCACTACGGGTTATACCGGGAAGTGACAAGTCGCAACGGGTTGAATATCGATTGGGTTCTGCCGATTCGAATCCTTATTTGGCTTTGGCAGCCGCTTTAGGCTCTGGTTTGTATGGAATTGAACAACAACTGGAACCATACCCTGAAATTAAAGGTAATTCTTATACACAACAGCACGAAGCAGAGCTTGCTTTACCACGCACTCTTTGGGAGGCTGCTACTCGTCTTAAGGAATCCAAAGCCGCTCGTTCTTTATTTGGCGATTCATTTGTTGAGCATTTTGCAGCCTCTCGTGAATGGGAAGAGCGGGAATTTCGACGTCACATCACAGACTGGGAATTGGACCGTTACTTTGAAATTATATAACATGGGTTTGCCTCGATTATGAATGACACATTGAAAACCTATTCACCTATTGATAACTCTTTATATGTAGAACGTACTTTTGCTAAAGATGCTGAGATTCAATTTGCTTTGGAGAGTGCATTAAGTGCAAAGAAATATTGGGCAGCGACTTCTTTATCCGAACGCGAGAGATACTGTAATGCGGCAGTAGATGCTTTGGTTGCAAAGAAGGATGAGATTGCCAAAGAAATTTGCTGGCAAATGGGGCGACCCATTCGTTATGCTGCTGGGGAAATTAATGGTCTTGAGGAGCGGGCTCGTTATATGATCGCTGCTGCACGCGATGCACTTGCCCCTATCTCATTACCTGAAAAAACGGGCTTTATCCGTTACATAAAACGTGAACCATTAGGACTTACATTCGTTATTGCTCCTTGGAACTACCCTTACCTTACGGCTGTAAATGCGATTATTCCAGCCATTATGGCTGGAAACGTGGTATTGCTCAAACATTCAGCGCAAACACCCCTTGTAGCAGAGCGGTTTGACCAAGCTTTTAGAGAAGCAAATCTTCCTCAAGGAGTGTTTCAGTATTTGCATCTGACTCATTCTGATACCGAAACAATTTTGCGTGATTCGTCAATAAACAATATTGCTTTTACGGGTTCTGTTGCGGGTGGGGCAATGATAGAGCGAGTAACCGCGGGGCGTTTTTTGAATATTGGCTTGGAACTTGGTGGGAAAGATCCAGCTTATGTGCGTTTTGATGCGGAGATTGATAACGCGGTAGATACACTGATGGATGGGGCGTTCTTTAACTCAGGCCAATCCTGTTGCGGTATTGAACGTATTTATGTTCATAAGAGTGTTTACGAGCAGTTTGTTAATAAGGCAGTAGCCTTCGTTAAACAATATAAACTTGGGCGTCCTGATGATCCGGAAACAACTTTGGGACCACTTGTCCGTCCTTCTTCAGTGGTCTTTGTACGTACACAGATTCAAGAAGCATTGGCGCAAGGAGCCATAGCACATATTGATAGTCGAGATTTTATGATGGATCAGCCTGGGACTGCTTATATGGCGCCCCAAATTTTAACCCAAGTAAATCACAAAATGCGGATAATGACAGAAGAAACATTTGGTCCCGTGGTCGGTATCATGGCTGTCGACAGTGACGAGGAAGCTATTGCATTAATGAATGACAGTGACTACGGGCTAACAGCCGCGGTTTTTACTCAAGATATTCCCAAAGGAGTTGCTCTTGGGGAACAACTTCATACAGGAACATTTTTTATCAATCGTTGTGATTATCTAGATCCTGCATTGGCTTGGACTGGAATTAAGAATTCTGGGCGTGGATGTACGCTCTCTTCTATAGGATATGACTTACTGACTAGACCCAAATCGTATCATTTAAAAACGGTTAATTTAGAAAGGAATATACCATAATGAGTACATTATTGATGGCTAATTGGAATTATCCCACTTCGATAAAGGTAGGAGCAGGGCGTGTTCGTGAACTTGTCGACGTTTGCCATGCCTTAGGAATGAAGTCGCCTCTCTTAGTCACCGACAGTAATCTCGCGAAATTGCCGGTGGTTGAGTCCATCTTGACACATTGTCGTGATGCGGGTTTGCTTAGCTCCTTATTCGCCGATGTAAAAGCCAATCCATCGGGAGAAAATGTCATGGCCGGTGTAGGTGCTTATCAAAAAGGACAACATGATGGGATTATTGCTTTTGGAGGAGGCTCCGCGCTTGATGCAGGTAAAGCGATTGCCTTGATGATTGGACAAGAGCGTCCTTTATGGGATTTTGAAGATATAGGAGATAATTGGCGACGAGTGAATGCCGCAGGTGTAGCTCCTGTCATTGCTATACCAAGTACAGCAGGTACTGGTTCAGAAGTTGGGCGTGCTTCGGTGATTACTGATACCCAGCAACAACGCAAAAAGATTATTTTTCACCCTAAAATGATGCCCGCTATGGTTATTTTAGATCCTGAGTTGACTGTTGCTTTACCACCGAATATTACCGCAGCAACAGGTATGGATGCGCTCTCTCATTGTTTGGAAGCATATTGTGCTCCCGGCTATCACCCGCTTGCAGAAGGAATTGCTCTTGAGGGGATTCGTCTAATAAAAGAACATTTACCCCGAGTGATGCAAAATGGTAATGATTTAAACTCCCGAACCCAAATGCTTGTAGCTTCTTCGATGGGGGCAACGGCTTTTCAACGTGGATTAGGGGCAATGCATGCACTTGCTCATCCTTTGGGAGCAATTTATGACGCTCATCATGGACGATTAAATGCCATTCTGATGCCTTATGTAGTGCACGCAAATCGATCCGAGATTGAATATAAAATAAAACGGTTAGCAACCTACTTAGAGATTGAAAATGGGTTTGATGGATTTTTTGATTGGATAATCCAGTTGCGACGTGAATTAGGTATTGAACATAGTTTAATTGAAATTGGGATTGATGAACGACATGTGACACGTATTGCAATAATGGCGACGGAAGACCCTTCTGCTCAGGGCAATCCAATTCTTTTCGACGCGCAACAATATGAATGTATTCTGATGGCTGCAATCCACGGTGATTATTCCTATCATTCGGAGACGGTGATGATGCGATTGGCAGAAGCACCTTAAGGAACGCCGTGAAAATTGGAATATTGCAATGTGACCAAGTAGATCCAAGGTTAATTGTTGTACATGGAGCCTACTCGGAAATGTATACCAAGCTACTGCATCAGGAAGAACCCAATTTGATGTTCACTATTTATGATGCTCGTTATGGTGAATTGCCAAGTCATATTGATGCCGCAGATGCTTATATTATTACCGGGAGTCGCTATGGTGTTAATGACGATTTATCTTGGATTAGCGCGCTTGAAGAACTCGTTCGATGTCTTCATGCGGCTAGAAAAAAACTCATAGGGATTTGTTTTGGTCATCAACTTATTGCGAAGGCGTTAGGAGGAAAGGTTATAAAAGCACATCAAGGGTGGGGTGTTGGTATTTCCATAAATAAAATTACCCAACCCAAGCCATGGATGTCGCCATCTTTAGGGATTTTGAATCTAATCGTTAGTCATCAGGATCAAGTTGTACTTCTTCCAGAAGAGGCAGAGGTTTTGGCTGCAAGTGATTTCTGTCCGTTTTACATGTTGCAGATTCGCGACAACGTACTCACCGTACAAGGTCATCCTGAGTACAGCAAAAACTATTCCCAGGCGTTGATTGAACTGCGCAAAAATAACTTAAGCCAAGAAGTAGTTAACCAGGGATTAAAATCATTGCAGCAACACTGTGATGATAGGGTATTCGCTAAATGGGTTGTTAATTTTTTGAGATTCTAAAGTAAGATATTGCCATACTTTTTTATTGAAATATCAATAGGTCATGGTTGAAGTTAAATTTATTTGCTAGAATCTAAAGGGATTTAAAAAAATATTAAACTTATAGGGAGAATGAAATGAAACGTTTCGCTTTAGTTGCAGCAACTGGTTTTTTAGCATTAGCGCTAACTGCATGTGGTGAGTCAAGTAACAAACAACCTACAGCAACCACTACTACTGAAACTACTACCACACAACAACCAGCTCCAGCGCAACAACCAGCTGGTGGAAATCAAACTCAAAACCAGTAAAATCTTTAACCTGGGTGAAGGCTTAGGCCGTAACCCAGGAAAATTCCGGCCTATTTATGAGTTCTTTTGATAAACTAATCAAAGAAATTTCAGCAATTCTTAAAAAAATGAATTGGCAGTTAGTTACAGCTGAATCATGTACTGGCGGGCTCATTGCAAGTTATCTCACTGAAGTTCCTGGAAGTTCAGTCTGGTTTGAACGTGGGTTTGTTACGTACAGTAATCTCGCGAAAGAAGAGTTGCTTTCAGTACCTAAGCAATTAATTGAAGAATATGGTGCAGTTAGTGAACCTGTTGCTCTGGCGATGGCGACTGGTGCGTTACAACATAGTGTAGGACATGTAGCCGTATCGGTTACTGGTATTGCTGGACCAGATGGTGGTAGCTCTGAGAAACCAGTTGGAACAGTGTGTTTTGGTTGGGCAGCTAGAGGCATGAAACCCAAGGTTTTAAGAAAACAATTCACTGGGGATCGACACGACATACGCTTGGCTGCATGTCAGGAGGCTTTGTTGGGTGTTCTTTCTTATATCAAAAATTGATAAATATGGTGCGATAAAAAGAGATGTTGATGACAGCACGGGTTACTGCAGCAATCGTCTAAGTGCTCTATTTATTTTCCTATAGTTAGGCTTACTATATCTTCGGCTACATATGATGCTTTTCGCTCAAATTCAACGTGCACACGATTTATAAGAGGTACATTTGATTCCTCTGGTGTTGGGAAAAAGATATGCTTGGCGGCATTAGAAATATTTTTTGCGGCGCGTGCTGCATATAATGATGGAGTTGTTACTTTAGAAACTAGTTCTTCACATTTACTTTGCATAATATCTATCTTGGATAGTTGTGTTTCATAATTTTACCATATGTGCAAAAATAACCCAACATAAATTTCTATTTTACTTCATTTTGGCTTGAGCAAAAAAACTCCTTTAATCCAGTGAATCAATTTGCTGCTTGTTCCTATCTGTGTGATAATTTTACCCTTGCTTATAACTATCTGGAAAATATTATGGAAGAAAATAAACAAAAAGCATTATCCGCAGCGCTCTCGCAAATTGAACGGCAGTTTGGTAAGGGCTCAGTGATGCGTATGGGTGACAGTAATATAGCCCGAGATATAGAAGCTATTTCAACAGGGTCTTTAGGATTAGATATTGCATTGGGAATTGGTGGTTTGCCCAAAGGACGTATTGTTGAAATTTATGGTCCAGAGTCTTCTGGTAAAACAACTTTAACATTACAAGTTATTGCCGAATGTCAAAAAATGGGGGGTACTGCCGCATTTATAGACGCAGAACATGCTTTAGACCCAAGCTATGCGCAAAAACTGGGTGTTAATGTGGATGAGTTACTGGTTTCTCAACCTGATACAGGGGAGCAAGCTTTAGAAATTACCGATATGTTGGTGCGTTCCGCTGCAGTGGATGTCATTATCGTGGACTCTGTTGCCGCCTTAACTCCTAAAGCCGAAATTGAAGGGGAAATGGGGGATTCACATGTTGGTTTACAAGCTCGACTCATGTCACAAGCTTTACGTAAATTGACTGCTAATATTAAACGTTCTAATACGCTGGTTATTTTTATTAACCAGATTCGTATGAAAATTGGTGTAATGTTTGGTAGCCCCGAAACAACTACTGGTGGTAATGCACTAAAATTCTATGCTTCCGTTCGCCTGGATATTCGTCGCATTGGATCAATTAAAAAAGGTGAGGAAGTCTTAGGTAGTGAAACACGAGTTAAAGTCGTTAAGAATAAAGTGGCTCCACCATTTAAGATGACCGAATTTGATATTCTTTATAACGAAGGTATTTCTCGTGAAAGTGAAATTATTAACTTAGGTGTTCAACTCAATCTGATTGAAAAATCTGGAGCTTGGTACAGTTATAAAGGTGAGAAAATTGGCCAGGGTAAAGATAATGTTCGCTTATACTTGAAAGAGAACCCTCAAGTTGCAGCAACTCTTGAGCATCAAATTCGTACGGAGCTTTTAGAGAAAAAACTCCCTATGCTTGCGTCAGCTAGTGCAGAGGAATTTGAGGCTGTTGATGACTAAAGCATTTGTTTGTGCTGTGCGCCTGTTGTCTAGGCGTGAGCACAGTGCACTAGAGCTTTGTGATAAATTAAAGCAAAAAGGATATAGTGCGATAGAAGCAAAAAAAGCATTGGAGGAATGTCAACGCTTGGATTTACAAAGTGATCGACGGTTTGTAGAAATATGCTGTCGCTTACGAATACGTCAAGGTTACGGACCTTTAAAAATAAGCCAGGAATTGAGTAGTAAAGGAGTTGATAAGGAATTAATTCATCAGTTCTTGCAGCAGGAGGAAGATAATTGGTTGACTTATGCTTTAGATGTATGGCAGAAAAAAACTAAAGGTCAAAGTGATTTGTCGTTTGATGAGCTCCAAAAACAACAACGTTTTTTGCTTTATCGTGGATTTGGTATGGATACCATTGTTCAAGTGAAAAAAGAATTGAAAAAATAAAAATGAAATCGTAGCCTAGGTGCCTTGTAGTCTGGGTAATGCGTAGTAATTGCTGTTTTTAAGTTAAGCGAAATTCCCGTCTCCCTAAAGGGGAGAAGGTGCCCGTTAGGGTGGATGAGGGCATTTATTACCCTCACCCCAGCCCTCTCCCATTGCTGGGAGAGGGAGTTTATTGAACTTAAGCCCAATTACTGCGCATTCCCCTAGTACGGTCGAAAATTAAAATTAACTCAAATTGGTGTTGATTCGAAATGAAAAGTTCTGAAATTAGAGAAGCATTTTTTGATTATTTCACACAACGTGGTCATCAACTAGTGGAGTCCAGCTCCTTAATTCCTGCTAATGATCCTACTTTATTATTTACTAATGCGGGCATGGTGCAATTTAAGGACTTATTTTTAGGACTTGAAACACGTTCGTATCAGCGAGCGGTCTCTGCACAACGTTGTGTACGTGCAGGTGGGAAACACAATGATTTGGAAAATGTGGGGTATACAGCAAGACATCATACATTTTTTGAAATGTTGGGTAATTTTAGTTTCGGTGATTATTTTAAGCGAGAAGCAATAAAATTTGCTTGGGAATTTTTAACCCAAGTTCTACATTTGCCTGAAGAGCGTTTGTGGGTGACTGTTTATAAAGAAGATCAGGAAGCAGAGGATATTTGGTTAAAAGAAATGAACGTTTCGGCTGCACGCTTCTCACGTTGCGGTGAAAAAGATAATTTTTGGTCTATGGGGGATACAGGTCCTTGTGGTCCATGCACCGAGATTTTTTACGATCATGGTCCTGAAATTCCAGGTGGTCCTCCAGGTAGTCCTGATGAGGATGGGGACCGATATATTGAAATCTGGAACTTAGTATTCATGCAATTTAATCGGGATAAAGATGGGAATTTGCATCCACTACCCAAACCTTCTGTAGATACTGGTATGGGACTTGAGCGACTTGCTGCAGTGGTTCAAGGCGTGCACAGCAATTATGAAACGGATATTTTCCAATATCTAATTCAAACGACAGCAAAACTTGGAAATCTTACTGATTTAAACCACACATCTCTAAAGGTAATTGCCGATCATATTCGTTCTTGCGCATTTTTAATTGCTGATGGCGTGATACCTGGCAATGAAGGGCGAGGTTATGTACTAAGAAGAATCATTAGAAGGGCAATAAGGCATGGTAATAAACTAGGTTTGCCAACGCCATTTTTTTCACGATTAGTAGAGCCTTTAATTACAGTAATGGGTGATGCTTATCCTGAATTGATAAAAACAAAAGCTCATATAGAAAAAATTCTAAGCCAAGAAGAGAATCAGTTTGCCCGCACACTCGATCAAGGATTGCGTCTCTTGCAAGAGCAAATGCATTCTCTTGGTGGCCACGAAATCTCAGGGGAAATCGCATTTAAACTTTACGATACCTACGGTTTTCCAGTCGATTTGACTGCTGACATAGCTCGAGAGCAAGGCCTCTATGTAGATATGGATGGCTTCAATCAATTGATGCAGCAGCAAAGAGAGCAGTCTCAGGCTGCCAGTCAGTTCAGCGTGGATTATAGCACCAGTGCCCAATTGGATTATCAATCTAACTTTCATGGGTACGAACAAAAAGAAACAGAAGCAAAAATTATTGCTTTGCTTCTAGATGGAAATGAAGTGGAAGTCTTAAGTAAGGGGGCGAAAGGAGCTGTAGTTTTAGATCACACACCTTTTTATGCGGAAAGTGGAGGTCAGGTAGGTGATAAGGGAATATTGACGAGTACTGGCTCAAAGTTGCGTTCCCCAGTAGGAGGTAAGGGTGTATTGAAGCTTCCTGGCTTTCGTTTTCGTGTCGATGATACCCAAAAAAAAGGATTCGCTATAGTCCATTATGGTGAAGTAGTAGAAGGCTCTGCAACTTTAAATCAGTTAGTGAAAGCAGAAATAGATAACGAGCGCCGAGAAGCAATTCGGTTAAATCATACAGCTACTCATTTATTGCATGCTGCTTTAAAAACAGTAGTCGGACCGCAAGTCCAACAAAAAGGTTCATTGGTTGATGCGGAGCGCGCGCGTTTTGACTTTTCCCATTTTGAATCATTGACCACAGAACAAATCAAAGAAATTGAAGTATTAGTTAATGATCAAATTCGAGCTAATCACGAAGTTGTTACGCGAATCATGGATATTGATTCCGCTAAAAAAAGTGGAGCAGTCGCTCTGTTTGGAGAAAAATATACCGATGAGGTACGTGTATTATCTATGGGTGAGTTCTCCAAAGAGCTTTGTGGCGGAACTCATGCACGACGGACAGGCGACATTGGGCTGTTTAAAATTGTTGCAGAATACGGAATTGCAAGTGGTGTAAGACGTATTGAAATGGTAACAGGTCGTTATGCGCTAGTTTGGATCAATGAGCAACAGTCACTGTTAAGTGAGTTAGCTTCATTGTTAAAAACCACAACGAATAACTTACCGGATAAAATAGAACAGCTTATCACCGAAAGTAGAAGTTTAGAAAAAGAAATTGCCAAATTACAAAGTGAGAAAGCACATAAGTCAGGAGCCGATCTGGCCAATGAAGTAGAACAAATTAATGGAATCAGTTTACTGGTGAAACAATTGGAAGGTGTTGATAGTCAAACTATGCGTACTACTTTGGATCAACTGAAATCCAGACTTGATTCAGCGGTCATTGTTTTATTTACGGTGGATCAAAATAAAATGAATGTGATTGCTGGAGTGAGTAAGAACATTTTAGGGAAAGCACCTACTGCAGCTACTTTGGTTAGACATCTCTGTGGAAAAGGTGGTGGTCGTGATGATATGGCTCAGGGAGGAGGTGTTGTGCCATCTGATTTGGAGAAAAAAGTAGCTGAAATTAGAGAAATGGTGCGTCATTCGTAAATGGTATTTCTGTAGCCTGGGTTTCTCCACCAGGCTACTTACCTGTAAAATAATCATTACATAAGGAAATGACATGAGTTTTTTAAAAGAGTTTAAAGAATTTGCGATTAAAGGGAATGTGATTGATCTTTCCGTCGCTGTGGTTATAGGCGCGGCATTTGGCAAAATTATTAGTTCATTGGTTAGCGGCATTCTTATGCCTTTAATTGGGTTAATATTAGGTGGAGTGAATGTCGCAAAAAAAACCTTTATCGTAGGTGATGCGGTTGTAAAGTGGGGTGAGTTTCTACAAGCAGTGATTGACTTTACTATCATTTCATTTTCAATTTTTATTGCAATTAAAGCACTTTCTTTATTAAGAAAAAAAGAAGAAAAGAAAGAAAAAACAACTAGAGAAGAAACATTATTAACTGAAATTCGTGATCTTTTGAAGGAGAAGAGCCCAAAAAGCGAATAAGTTTTTCTGGCGTATCATTTGCTTGGGTACAGCGTAGCAGAACCTGAGTTAATAAGATTTCAGATTTCCGGGTGGTGCTGCACCCAAGCTATGTAAATTTCATAACTCCTAAGTCTTTGTAAATCTGCTATAATTTTAAACAGAATCATCATTAAAAAGGATAGTTATGGCCGGGCTCTTGAATTTAATTGCTGTAATCGTTGTCTTTGGGGTGGTTTTATGGCTAATCGATATGTTCATACCTATGCCGCCATCTATTAAAAGCTTATTAAATGTACTCGTTCTTATTATTTTAGTTATCTATATTTTACAATTTTTTGGCTTGATAAAAACAATTTTACCAATGATTAAAATTTTGAAGTAAACGAGTGTGATGAGCCAGAGATTTGGATTAAACGCTTCACTGGGTTGCATGATTCTATGTAAAGCGAATCAATCTGATATCACATCTTACCCATTTTCTTATAAAGAACGAATGGCAATCGAGTAATTATTGCCATGATAATTCGCCAAAAAAAAGGATAATAAAATAGTCTTTTCTTTTTTCGTAGTGCTTTCCAACAAGCTTTTGCACAAGAACCCGCGGGGGCTGCATAAAAAATTCCGGGCATGCCATAAGTTTGTTTGGTATCAATAAAACCCAAGCGAGCAATGGTGATGTGTAAATTATTGTGGGCTGCTTGCTGTAAACCCTGAAGGTAAATTTCAATGCTTGCTTTACTTGCTCCATACAGACTATTTTTGGCGCGCCCACGACATGCAGCAACAGAACTTAAATACAATAAATTATATTCTTTTTGCTGCCGATTTAAGTAGGTGTGAATCAACAAGGTAGTTGTCAAAATATTTACTTTGATGAGGTGAGAAATGGTGTCAATATTCAAATGATCGTTATCGGTAAAGTCGCTATGTGCGATCAGTAAATCGAGCTCGCGGTTTTCTGTTTTAAAAACAGAGAGCAGGTCATTAACTTGCTCGATCAAATCTAGAACAAGTACATCACAGCTCACTTGATATCGAAGTTTGATATCATTTGCGATCAGTTGGAGTTGATTTTGTTGGCGGCCTACGAGAATTAATTGATGTCCTGATTGGGCAACAATATGAGCAAATTTTTCTGCAATGATGGAGGTTGCGCCCAGTATGACCCAAGTTCTTTGTATCATTTTTTAATCCCTAATCGTTTTGCCAGATCAGAGTTCATAGTACATGCATGACGTTCAAGAGTTTGAGAAAATTGCTCATGCCGATCATACATCTTCTTAAATTGTTCTTCATTTAAGAGGAAATCCTTAGCTAAATACACTCGACCATTGACTTCAGTGATTAATTGATTCATGGCATAGATTGCCTGCCTCGCTTGTATATTATGAATAAAATCAACTGCCAGTGTAAATCCAGGTTTACAAAAGGAAAGCAAACCTTCGCCAGATTGGGTAAACAGCTTGAGTACAGCAAGAGTTGGTGTTGCTTGATGTAGCCGCATCAATTGAACTAATTGATCTAAAATGGTTGGGGCATGCTCTGTACTAAAAACTGCCTGGAATTGAACTAGTCCTTTAGGACCATAAAGTCTGTTCCAATGGATGAGTTTATCCAGTGGATTATTAAATTGCTCAAGAGTTAGTTTTTCTTGCCCTTTTTTATGATTAAAAAAATGCTGATTAAATAATTTGACACCCCAGGGCCTGATTAAAGAAAAAGGAATTTTAGGTACAGTGTGGATCTTTAATTTTTTATCTTCGAATGGTTTGCAATAATCCGCTACAGAAAAAATAGCACGGGGAATAGGATGAAGGAGATCAAGCCAGGCTACTTGATAATCATGGTGAATGCCCGTTGTTATCATACATTCAGTAAGTGCTTGAAGTGATTCAAATTGTTTATGTGTGGCTTGAACAAAACGAGGAGCTTTTTTAAGACGGAGTGCTGCCCGAGTAATAATTCCTGTAAGGCCAAAACCTGCAATCGTGGCATGAAATAATTCGCTATTTTCCTTACGGCTGCAATGAATTTTCTCACTTCCAATCAGTAAATCGAATTCAATAAGATGGTGTCCAAAACTACCTTCGTGATGATTATTTTTTCCATGCACATCATGAGCAATGCCACCTGCAACTGTAGCATGAACAGTTCCTGGCAGGACAGGGGGAATAAAATCGGGATGCACTAAAAATAAATCTCTCAGCGGTACTCCTCCCTGACAGAGTACGACCCCTGTTTCAGGGTTAAAATCGATAAAGTGATTCAAGCGCTCGCTATCAATAATAAAACCATTCGTATTAAAACAACTGTCGTTGTAGCATAGTCCTGAACCACGTACGAGAATGTTTTTCTGGGGATTATGAGCAAGGTAATCAGCAAGTTGTTCTTCGCTGTCTGGACGTAAACAGAACGACTGGCTAAAGTGCGCACGGCTAAAATTGGTGAATACTTTTGTTTTGCTGTGCATTTTTATATGTTCTTTCATTATTTCCAATATTTTAAGACTATAATTCATTTAGAAACATATTTAAAAGGAATTATGATGAAAACTATTTCAATCTTTCTAGGCTTTCTCTTTTCCCTTTCTGTTTATGCAGCAGATATTCCTCAGGATTATTTAGGTGCACAAAAATATGACAGAACTCAGTGTTTTCACAATACAAGCCAAGATTGTATTAATTCACAATGTCTGAACTCTACTGAAATTGATTGTCAGGATAATTGTCGAAAGATGGCAAAGGCAAAATGTCAGCAAGAAATTAATGAGTAGAGTTGTATTGCATTTTTTCCAATTTATTTCGTTTGATTGTCAAATGATTGGCATATGACTTTGTAACTGTCAAATCAAACATGGCACTGATTTCTTGGTAATCTTCGCGACCTCCTCATCGTGACGAGTATACGACGAAGGATCTCCTGGGTTATATGGATGCTAATCTTCAGGAGATCCCTCACTTTGTTCGGGATGAGATATCCATAACCCAGGCACACTTCTACTAAATGACAGGACTTTTTTATAAATGGCATATAGTTTGCATAAGGGTATTCAATAGAAAAATCATGATGAGTACTTGAATTTAATGACTGAAATTCAAGTTTAAAAATAGTATGGATTGCTTATATGGCTGATAAAAACGTTTTATCACAAGAAGAAATAGATGCATTACTGAAAACAGTTGGTGAATCCCCGGAAGAGGAACACCAAGAATCAGAGGGTCCATCAGTTACTAAAGAAAAATCGGATCATAAGAAAGCAAAAAGTAGTAAAAAAGATGCAGCAGATTCCGCATTTGAGCCTATTGAAATAAAAAAAGAAAATGATGTAAAAACACTCAATTTTACTGCTCAGGAACGTATCGTCAAAGGCAAGTTGCCTGTATTGGATAGAATTTATGACCGTGCCGTGCGCTTATTTGCATCTGATATCTATAATGTGACTGCCAAGGATTTTGAGATTAAGCAAGATTCACTACTTATTATAAAACATCGCGACTTCATGGAAAGTTTGCCCAACCCAAGCTTAATGAGTATTTTTAAATTCAAACCATTACGAGGAAAAGGAATAATCCTTTTTGATAGTACATTTGTCTATGATCTTGTCGACTATTATTTTGGGGGTAGTTCTCAATTCTTTGCCCAAAAAGACAGAACGGATTTTACAGCGACTGAGTTGCGTGTTATGGATGTGATCACGAAAAAGCTTATTGCCAACCTGACTCAAGCCTGGAAACCCATTATTCAGATTGATATCACTAAATTTAATGATGAAACAAACCCTCAATTGGTCAACATAGCCGAACCTGAAGAAATGCTATTAGTTGCGCGTTTTTCTATGGATTTCGGTAAAGAAATAGGTATTTTCTACTTTGTGTTGCCTTATTCCATGGTCGAACCAATCAAAGAACAATTGGAACTTGGTGCTTCTCGTCCAGATGATGAGATTGATCCGAACTGGGTCAAATCGCTAAAAGAAGAGTTAATGGATGTTGAATTAACTGTGAGTTCAGTAATGGCAGAGACAACAAGCACTCTTGGTGCTGTGATGTCATGGCAAGTAGGTGATTTTATACCTATGGAAATGAAAGAAATAGTTACTTTAGATATTGAAGGAACCCCAGGCTTTACGGCAACTCAAGGTACGACAAATGACAAGCGTGCTGTAAAAATAATAAAAAATATTAGTTATTAGGAGATGAGTAATGTCTCAAGAAGCAATTGAACAACCAAAACCATCGAATACTCTTCCTCAGGAAGCAGACAGTGAAAAAATGGATTTGATTTTGGATATCCCCGTATCAGTGACCGTAGAAATCGGTCGTACCAAAATGACTATTCGTAATTTACTCCAACTAAACCAAGGAGGCATTGTTGCCCTTGATCGTTTAGCTGGTGATCCGCTTGATGTTTTAGTCAATGGGACTTTAGTTGCTCACGGGGAAGTGGTCGTGGTTAATGATAAATTTGGTGTGCGATTAACCGATATCGTCAGCAAAGCAGAACGAATTAAGCGATTAAGATGATGCAAACTGCACTTAATCAGGGAGAACTCCTGCGGGTGTTTATGGGCTTATTGTTAGTTTTATTGATTATCCTTGTATTGTCTTGGGTGATGAAGCGCTTACATAGTATGCAAATGGGCTCGACAAAAGGATTTCAATCAGTAGCGAGTATGATTTTAGGCCCCAAGGAAAAAATTACCTTGTTAAAAGTGGGGGCACGTTATTTGCTGGTTGGTTCGGGTTCTGGACATGTCACGCTGCTTTACGATTTTGGTGAACAATTACCTACAGGTTTTGATTCCATAAATAAAACTTCGTTTGCAGATCTACTTAAATCTGTTAAGAAATCATAAGATGAACACAATGAATTTAATGATGCGATCTTCCTCCTATAACATAAAAAGCGACAGTTCTTATAAACCTCGAGTGGCGCTGCGTTTTGTCCTAGCTACTGTATGCATCATTTTGTTGGGTTTGGTTCCTCTTGCTTTACAGGCTGCCCCTTTATCATTACCAGCTATGACTGTACAACCTGGAGCGAACGGTGAGCAAACTTATAGTGTTAATCTGCAAATTTTAATTTTTATGACTTTGTTAACTGTTTTGCCTGGGATGTTAATGGCAATGACGGCTTTTACAAGGATAATTATTGTACTTTCTATATTACGTCAAGCTATTGGTTTGGCGCAGACTCCTACAAACCAAATCTTAATTGGTATCGCATTGTTCATGACCTATTTTGTGATGTCTCCAGTTTTTAATAAAATCAATGATACGGCAGTGCAGCCTTATCTCGCAGAGACTATGAAATTTCCTCAAGCATTAGCAAATGCACAGGTTCCTTTGCGTGAGTTTATGTTAAATCAAACGCGTAAAAATGATTTGTCATTATTTGAAAAATTTGCGCAAAATAATCCGGCAAACCTCAATGAAGTGCCAATGAGTGTGGTGATTCCTGCATTCATAACGAGTGAATTAAAAACAGCGTTCCAGATTGGCTTCATTTTGTTTTTACCCTTTTTAATTATTGATATGGTGGTGTCAAGTGTTCTGATGGCTATGGGTATGATGATGCTATCACCTTTGATTATCTCATTACCCTTTAAGATTATGCTGTTTGTAATGGTCGATGGGTGGACACTTATTTTGGGATCGTTGGCGTCGAGTTTTGCTACGAGTTAAAAATTCATTTGCATCCAGATTATGAATTATAGGGAAAATAAAAATTATAGGGAAATAAAATGACTCCAGAGTCTGTAGTTTCTATATTCAGTGAAGGTGTGTATTTGATGCTGTTATTGATAATGGTACTCATTCTTCCTGGTTTGATTGTTGGTGTGATTGTTTCTATGTTTCAGGCAGCAACACAAATTAATGAAACAAGCTTAAGTTTTATACCCAAATTATTTATTACTTTTTTAATGCTCGTATTTGCCGGTCCGTGGTTATTGAAGACTATGGTGAATTATACCGATTCTTTAATTACCAATATTCCTTACTTAATCGGTTAGCTGCAGATGAAACTGGATTATCCAATAATAATACATATGATAAGTCAGATTATTTGGCCCATGGGGCGCATTGGTGGATTGCTACTTACTGTACCTGTGTTTTCTTCTGTATTATTACCAGCTCGTATTAAAATTATTCTGCTTTTCGTTTTAAGTTGCGTCTGTGCCTTTATGGTTCCTAAAGAGCTTTCGTTCCTGAATTTCAATGGACTTTATTTAGCTTATATCATCCAGGAAGTCCTCTTTGGACTATTGATGGGATTTGTCTTACAGCTTGTTTTTCAGGTATTTGTTTTAGGAGGACAAATTATTGCGATGCAGGCAGGTCTCAGTTTTGCGCTGATGGTGGATCCTTCAAGCCGAGCAAGTGTTCCATTGGTCAGTCAGTTTTATTCAATGATGATGACCTTAATATTTTTGTCACTTAATGGCCATTTAACCGTTTTTGAAACCTTATTAGATAGTTTTAGATTAATGCCTATAGGACAGTTATCGGTAAGTCAATCAATGGTGTGGAATGTTGTTTTATTTTCGGGATGGATGTTTAAGCAGGCTCTTCTGATTTCAATTCCTGCTTTACTGTCTTTACTTATTGTGAGTCTTGCATTCGGAATTATGTCTCGCGCTGCGCCTCAATTAAATATTTTTTCTTTAGGATTTCCCATTACTTTAATTATGGGAATGGTAGTGATTAAGGTAGGGTTGTCGAGTATTGCAGTACAAATGGCAGATCTTATCAAAGAGGGCATGCGTTTTATGATAGGGATATTACCTTGATGAGTGATCAAGAACAGACACAAGAAAAAACGGAACAGCCCTCGGCCAAGCGACTTAGAGATGCGCGTAAAAAAGGTCAGGTTGCTCGTTCAAGAGATTTCAATACCACAGTAACATTACTTTTTACTGCTTTAGGATTCTTGGTTTTTGGAAAGCAATTAGCAATGCAATTAGCAGTTATGATGCGCCATGCATTTGAATTCGATACGCGAGTTACACTGACTTCAGTTGTAAGCGTGGAGCGCTTGTTTTTTCTAGCTAAGATGGGATTTTGGTCCTTAATGCCATTATTAGTGGTTATTTTTCTCGTGACCTTGGCAGCGCCTTTGCTGATGGGCGGGTGGGTATTCAGTGCCCAAGTGTTACAACCTAAGTTTTCGCGACTCAATTTATTTCAAGGACTCAAACGTATGGTTTCATTGAAAGGTTTTGTCGAGATGTCCAAGTCATTCTTCAAATTTCTCTTAGTCGCAGCAGTTGCCATTATAGTACTTAAAGCACAAATTCCTGAATTACTTCATTTAGCGCATGTTCCTATAGAAACAGCGATTAGCAGCGGTAGCCTGATCGTAGTGAAATCTTTTGTTTTGATTGCTGCTAGTTTGATTTTGATCGCTGCTTTTGATGTACCTTTTCAATTATATGAGCATCAAAAAAACATGAAAATGACTATGCAGGAATTGCGAGATGAATACAAAGAAATGGAAGGTAAGCCCGAAATAAAAAGCGCTATTCGTCGTGCGCAACAAGAGATATCAAGACGACGAATGATGAATGAAATAGCTAAAGCTAATGTTGTGCTAACAAACCCCACTCATTATGCTGTTGCGATCAGTTATAAAGAAAAAAACCATAAAGCGCCAATAGTAGTTGCAAAGGGTAAAGATTTGATTGCCTTTCAAATCAATAAAATTGCTACGTCACATCAAATTCCCATTATTTCAGTGCCTCCTCTGGCTCGAGCGCTTTATTTTTCGACAAAATTAAATGCAGAAATACCCAGAGGACTTTATGTCGCTGTAGCTCAGGTTTTAGCTTATGTATTTCAACTGCGTAACAAGGAACGTTATGACTATAAACCTTCTGTATTACAGAATGTTCCTATTCCACCAGAGTTAGTGCGTGATGCAGAGGAGGCTGCTAATGAATAAAGCATTACAGTATATGCAATATTGGATGCGCCAAGGTTTGGGTACACCCTTAGTTCTAATCATAATGCTTGGCATGATGATGTTGCCTTTGCCTCCATTTTTATTGGATATGTTTTTTACTTTTAATATCGCTTTGTCACTTGTAGTTTTGTTAGCGGTGATTTATAGCGAAAGACCTTTAGATTTTGCTGTATTTCCAACCGTTATTTTACTTGCAACATTATTACGCTTGGCGTTAAACGTTGCCTCAACTCGAGTCGTTTTATTAAATGGTTATAAAGGTACTGATGCGGCTGGGCATGTGATTCAATCATTTGGTGAAGTAGTTATTGGCGGAAACTATGCAGTAGGTTTGGTTGTTTTTATGATTCTAGTAGTCATCAATTTTGTTGTAGTAACTAAAGGTGCTGGCCGTGTATCCGAAGTAAGTGCGCGCTTTACCTTGGATTCTTTACCTGGAAAGCAAATGGCAATTGATGCGGATTTGAATGCAGGTTTAATTAACCAGGAGCAGGCAGTAAAACGTCGATTGGAAGTAGCGCAAGAAGCAGATTTTTATGGTTCGATGGATGGTGCGAGTAAATTCGTTCGTGGCGATGCAATTGCCGGGATTTTAATTCTAGTAGTTAATATTATCGGTGGACTGATTATTGGGGTTTTTCAGCATGGAATGAGTGTTTCTGATGCCCTGCATAACTATATTCTATTAACCATTGGTGATGGTTTAGTGGCGCAAGTGCCCTCGTTAGTTTTATCTACCGCAGCGGCCATCATTGTGACTCGAGTTTCAAGTGCACAAAATATGGGGCATGCGGTAATTTCTCAGTTACTTGCCAATCCACGTTCTTTGATTATTGCATCGGGTATTATTGGATTGATTGGTATTATTCCTGGAATGCCTCATGTTGCATTTATACTTCTTTCTGCAGGTTTGGCAGGAATTGCCTATTTATTTCTCCAGCAAGACAAAGCAAAACAAAAGGAGCAACTTACTCAGGAAAATGACTCTCTTGCAGTTCCAAATGCGAATATTTCGACTGAATTGTCTTGGGATGATGTGAATCCTGTCGATGTAATAAGTCTTGAAGTAGGATATCGTTTAATACCTTTAGTGGATCAAGCACAAGGGGGCGTTTTACTTTCTCGTATTAAAGGGGTACGCAAGAAAATATCACAAGAGCTGGGTTTTCTAATTCCTTCAGTACATGTACGTGATAATTTGGATTTAAAACCTAACCATTATCGAATTAGTTTGGCAGGAGTAGTTATGGGAGAAGCGGCGATTCATCTTGATCGGTGCTTGGCTATAAACCCTGGACAAATTTTTGGCGAAATTGAGGGAATAAAAACTCGTGATCCAGCCTTTGGTATGGAAGCGGTTTGGATTAATGAAAGTCAAAGAGAGCAAGCACATACCTTAGGTTATACTGTAGTCGACTCTTCAACAGTTGTTGCTACACACTTAAGCCAAATACTAGAGCAAAACAGTCAGCAATTGTTAGGTTATGAAGAAACCCAACAGCTTTTAGATAAACTTGCAGTAAGCTCCCCTAAACTAGTGAAAGAATTAGTACCTGATGGTCTTTCCTTAGGAATGGTTAGTAAAGTATTGCAAGGTTTATTAATCGAACATATTCCTCTAACAGATATTCGTACTATAGTCGAAACTTTGGCGGAGTTAGCGCCAAAATCTAAGGATACGGAGTATTTAATCAGTCAGGTTCGTATCGCTTTATCTCGATTAATTACTCAAAAAATCAGTGGCGTGCATGAGGAGTTACCTATTATTACGTTAAAACCTGAGTTGGAACAATTATTGCAAAACATTATTCAGAGCAGTGGATCTGGGGGCGTAAATTTCGAGCCAGGAATGGCAGATAAAATACAACATTCATTGACTCAATTAGCAATGCAACAGCAGGCAAAACAAGAGAGCTCTGTATTAGTCGTACAGCCAGGGATACGCGCAGTGTTGGCACGATTTGTGCGTAATATATCTTATGACTTTCATGTTTTGTCTTATCAGGAGATTCCTGATAATAAACAAATAAGAATAGTAGGCACAGTAGGATAAAAATGAAGAACTGAGAATTTGGAATGATAATGCAATAGAGCAATTCCAAGTTATAAACTTCTCAGTTTTCCTACAAGCAGGCTACAATTTCTATAGAGGCATTGCGTGAATAGTGACAAATTTCTTCATAAGCAGGAGGCTTTATGAAATTAAAACGTTTTGTTGCGGCCGATACACGCAGCGCTATGAAACAAATTAAAGAGACACTTGGTGCAGATGCTGTCATTTTATCCAGCCACCATGTTGATGGAGGCGTGGAAGTTGTTGCTGCGATTGATTTTGATGAAACCATTCTGTCAACTTCAGCAGCGGTAGCTTGTGCTGAACCCATCAGTCAGACTCCTAAATTTCAAATGCAAACCCCGCTTGAGGATATGCGTCAGGAGATTCAAACTTTAAGAGGGATGCTCGAAGCACAATTAAGAGGAAATGTGGGGGTCCATGAGCCTTTACATACTATTTTACTTCAGAAACTTTTGTATCTGGGGGTAAGTCATACCACTGCTGCGACTTGGGCATGTTCGGTAAGACCTGATTTAAATCAACAAAGAGGGTGGGAATCTGTACTGAATCTTATTACAGATCAATTAAGCATTTGTGATACACGTCGAATAGAAGAGGGCGGTGTTTATGCTTTTGTTGGACCAACTGGTGTTGGAAAAACGACAACATTGGCTAAAATTGCAGCGCGATTTACTTTGAGATTTGGCGCAGATAAGTTAGGCCTGGTGACTATGGATACTTATCGAATCGCAGCCCAAGAACAACTCATGATGTATGGAAAAATTTTAGGAGTTAAGGTGTGTGTTGCTCAAGATGAGATTTCTTTGGCGCGCGTGTTACGGCAATTAAATGATAAGAAATTAATTTTGATTGATACCGCTGGAATGAACCCTGCAGATGAACGTGTTGTAAAACAAATGCATGTGTTAGGCACTTATTTGCAGTCGATTTCTAAGGTTTTAGTTTTACCGGCAACAAGTCATTACCAAGTATTAATTGATGCGATAAGACGTTATGAAGCAGATCAAATTGATCAGTGTATTTTGACAAAATTGGATGAATCGTTAGCTGTAGGCGGTGCACTCAGTGCACTTATTGAATCGGGTTTAGGTGTGAGCTATTTGACACACGGACAACGTGTACCGGAAGACATTAAAATGGCAACACGCCATCAGCTCGTTGAGTTATTTGCTGAACAGGAAGCACAACTGTTTCAGACAGATAATGTTAGGAAAGCACATCAAAGTGCTGGGAGAGAATATCATGTCTAAAGTGAGACGAAATATAAGTGATCAAGCTTCGGGGCTGAGAAATCTATCGCGTGCTAAGCCGATTAAAGTAATTGCAGTCTCGGCGGGAAAGGGCGGAGTTGGCAAGAGCAACGTTTCTGTTAATTTGGCAGTTGGATTGGCTCAGCTTAATAAAAAAGTAATGCTGCTTGATGCTGATTTGGGATTGGCAAATATCGATATTATGCTGGGGCTGCATACTAAATATAATTTATCGCATGTAATTCAGGGAATCTGTCATTTAAGTGACATTATTTTGCCAGGTCCTAATGGTATTAGTGTCATTCCCGCCGCTTCCGGAACAGAGTTTATGACACAACTCTCTCCACCAGAGCTGGCTGGAATTATTGATGCGTTTAATGAGCTTACTGATGATTTAGACTACATGATTATAGATACTGCTGCAGGTATATCTGACACGGTTTTAAGTTTTACTCGTTCATCGCAAGAATTAATCGTTGTTGTATGTGATGAACCCACGTCATTAACCGATGCATATGCTTTAATTAAAGTAATGAGCAAGCGTTATGAATGGACACGGTTCCATATTCTAGCCAATATGGTGAGAAATGAGCGTGATGGACGAGAATTATTTAATAAATTATTCAAAGTTTCCGAGCAATTTCTTGAGGTTCAGCTAGACTATTTAGGAGCGGTTCCTTTTGATGAACACATACACAGGGCAGTGAAAATGCAAAAACCCGTATTAATTGCTTATCCTGATTCCGCTGCTGCTTTGGCGATGAGACAGTTAGCAGACGAAGTATCTGAGTGGCCACCTAGTTCCCTGCTGGGCGGTAATACCAGTTTCTTTTTAGAACGTTTAGTAGCGGGTGACTTTTAAGGAGATTAATGTGGATGCTTTGGCTGCCTATAGCAAAGTGAACCAGCAAATTCAAGAGACGCTGGTAAAAACTCATGCCTTGTTGGTTAAGCGCATAGCACATCATTTATTGGGGCGGTTACCGCAAAGTGTACAACTCGATGATTTAATACAAGCGGGGATGCTCGGTTTGCTGGAAGCAACAAGACATTATGATTCTTCCAAGGGTGCTTCATTTGAAACCTATGCGGGAATCCGAATCCGAGGATATATGCTTGATGAAGTAAGGCGTAATGATTGGGTTCCTCGTTCAGTGTATCGTAATGCACGAATGATTTCTGAAGCAGTGAAATCCGTTGAGCACCGATTAGGAAGAGAGGCCAAAGATTCAGAAATAGCAGCTGAACTCGGAATACCACTTAATGAATACCATGAAATGTTACAAGACTCTGTAAGCAGTCATTTATATGGTTTTGAAGATTTGGGTGTTACTGACGATGCCCTACAAGTCGAAGATGGATACGCTTCTACCGAGCCTCATGTTAATGTATTTCATAGCGATTTAATGCGGCGTTTATCGGACGTAATTCGTGGATTGCCTCAAAAAGAGCGCATGGTACTTTCTTTATATTACGAACAAGATTTAAATCTAAAGGAAATTGGAGAGGTTATTGGCGTTAGTGAGTCACGTGTTTCACAAATCCTCAGTCAGGCAACACATCGTATTAAATCACGATTACCGGAATAAAATGAATGGATGCATTAACTTTAATAGGGATGTTAGTCAGTTTTTTAGCTATTACAGTAGGGCAGATGTTAGAAGGTGGGAGCATGCAGACCCTATTGAACTTTTCTGCATTGTTAATAGTGCTCGGGGGAACAGTAGGTGCTGTTATGGTGCAAACACCACTAGGTACTTTTAAAAGAGCCTTTAAAATTTTACCCTGGGTTATCAAACCTCCCAAACTCGAATTTGAACACTGCCGCAACAAGATGTTTGATTTGGCACGAAAAGCCCGTCAGCTGGGTTTGCTTTCCTTGGAAGAGCATTTGGAAGTTGAAAAAAATCCCCTCATTAGTAAAGGATTAGAGTTGTTAGTTATTGGCGTAGATAAACTCACTATAAGACAAGTTCTAGAGGATGAGATTGATCGTGTCGAAGCGCATGACTCCCATGCAGCACAAGTTTTTGAAAGTATGGGGGGATACAGTCCAACTATAGGAATATTGGGAGCAGTATTGGGGCTGATTCAAGTAATGCGCCATTTATCGGAACCTAGTGAATTGGGATTAGGTATTGCAGTAGCATTCGTAGCTACGATATATGGAGTGGGAATGGCCAATCTTATTTTTTTACCGGTGGCGAATAAATTAAAAAGTTGTATTGCTCGTCAAGTGCACTATGACGAAATGATTGTAGAAGGGTTAGTTGCGATCGCTTCTGGAGAAAGTCCAGGAATTTTGCTGTTAAAACTCAATAATTTTGGCCAACAGAAGAAAGATGAAAAAAAGAAAAAAAAGAAATGAACAACATAACGATAATCATCGTTGGGTTGTTTCATATGCAGATTTTATTACCTTGCTATTTGCCTTCTTTGTAGTGATGTATGCTATTTCTTCTGTAAATATTTCAAAGTATCGCTCCCTTTCTGAGGGAATGAAATCAGCGTTCAATAAAAAAGATGAAGCTCGGGCACTCAAATCAACGAAAAGTATAAAAGACGGACCACAAACCAAACAGTTTCAAAGTCCTTTTAAAGATGGGCTTGATGAACTAAATCAATCATTAGCAGAGTTGGAAGATGGGAATTATAAAATCAATCGACAAGAAGGGTGGGTTGAGTTAGATATTAAATCAGGTGCTTTATTTGACTCCGGTGAATCCGATTTAAAACCAGAAGCCTTTGTTAAATTAATGCGATTGGCCAGTAAAATTAAAAAATCATCTTCTATTATTGCCATTGAGGGATATACAGACAATATTCCTATAGAAACCCCACAATTTCCGTCAAATTGGGAGCTCTCTGCGATGCGCGCAGCAGTTGTGGGCCGTATTCTAAATTCATTTGGGATTGCAACAAATCGCATTTTAGTGACGGGATATGGAGAACAATATCCTGTTGCTGATAATGTTACAGAACAAGGACGGGCTGCAAATCGTAGGGTGATTATCATCATTGCTTTGGATAGAAATATTCCTCGTCTTTTAAATCCAGAGCTAAGTCATCCAGCAGCTCATCGTGTAGTCATCGGAAATAAGGATATAAATATAAAATGATTACTTTTATTTTAAGTGTAAATGGGGTTATTTTTTTATTTTTACTGAATTACTTATTTAATCAGCGGAAGAAGTTTATTCATTTTCAGGAACAATTGGATATACAGCAAAAACTAATTGAGCAAATCACTAAGGACCATCCCATGTTGATTCATGCCGATTTATTATTCTCTAAACAATTAAAAGAGATAAATACTCAATTGATTAGTATGGATAATCAAATTCAGGATTTAGAAAATAAACGAGCTAATGATGGCGGTTATCGCCATGCTTTGCGTATTTTGGAAATGGGTGGAAATCGAGATGAAATTGTTGAAAGTTGTCATTTATCTCCAGCAGAAGCTGATTTATTAATGAATTTGCAAGCTTATCGGACTGCAATGAAGACTCCATAGCTGTTTTTTTGCCTACTTTCACGGTAAAATCCCAAACTTATTTTTTACTTAGTCGCGCTTTATCTTATCGTAGACTGCTCCACGCAGGCAGTGTGAAGATTAGAGCTATGACCTAATTACTATTTTTAAAGAGACACTTATGTTAGAAGTAAACCAAATTAATCTTAATCTGGTGGATCTTATTAAGCGAGTAGAAGCGCTTAGGGGGTATCTTTGACTTTGATGCTAAGAGTGAGCGTTTAGAAGAAGTCGTTCGAGAGTTGGAGTCCTCTAATGTTTGGGATAATCCGGAGGTTGCTCAAGCCCTGGGTCGTGAACGAACCCAGCTGGAAGGAGTGGTTTCAACTTTAACTTGCTTAGGTCAATCCATTACTGATCTAAATGAATTGTTTGAAATTGCGCGTGAGGAAGGTGACGAACAAACTATCAATGAAATTGGCGAAGAGCTATTTTCCATTGAGAAAAAAGTTGCTGATTTAGAGTTTCGTCGAATGTTTTCCGGAAAAATGGACGACTCAAATGCGTACTTAGATATTCAATCAGGTTCTGGTGGAACTGAAGCCCAAGATTGGGCCGAGATGTTATTGCGCATGTATTTACGCTGGGGTGAACAACACGGGTTTACTACAGAACTAATTGAGTGTTCCCCAGGCGAGGTTGCCGGTATTAAAAGTGCCACTATTTATTTTAAAGGAGAGTATGCTTTTGGATGGTTGCGTACGGAAAGTGGGGTGCACCGTTTAGTGCGAAAATCTCCTTTTGATTCAGGAAATAGACGACATACTTCTTTTGCAGCAGTATTTGTTTCGCCTGAAGTTGATGATGATATTGATATAGAAATTAACCCTGCCGACTTACGTATTGATACGTACCGAGCTTCCGGGGCCGGTGGACAGCATGTTAACCGAACTGATTCAGCAGTGCGTATTACTCATGCACCAAGTGGAATTGTAGTACAATGCCAGAATGATCGAAGCCAGCATCGCAATAAAGATCAGGCAATGAAACAGCTGCGTGCCAAGTTATATGAATTGGAAATGCAAAAGAAAAATGCAGAGCAGCAAGCATTAGAAGCCAGTAAATCAGATATAGGTTGGGGATCTCAAATTCGTTCATACGTATTGGATCAATCTCGTATTAAAGATCTACGGACCAGTGTTGAAACAAGCAATACACAAGCTGTATTGGATGGGGCGTTGGATCAATTTATTGAAGCCAGTTTAAAGGCAGGAGTAGGGCAGCATGAGTGAAGAGCAAATTGAACATATAGATGAAAGCGAAGTTTATTATATTCGTAAACAAAAATTAGCTGAGTTACGTACAAAAGGTTTTAATTTTCCAAACCAATTTCGTCGTGAAAATTTAGCTGAAGAGGTCATAAAACATTATGATTCATTAGATAAAGAAACTTTAGCAGAACAGCATGTTAAGGTTACTGTTGCCGGTCGCATTGTATTGAGACGTATTATGGGCAAGGCCAGTTTTTTTCATATTCAAGATTTTTCAGGTCGGATTCAAGTATATATTCGTGCCAATGATCTTCCCGAGCAATATGAGGAGTTCAAGCATTGGGATTTAGGCGATATCGTTGGGGTTAAAGGGGAGTTGTTTAAGACAAATACAGGTGAGCTTACTGTAAATGCAGAGGATATTGAGTTATTGACAAAATCATTGCGCCCCTTACCTGATAAATTTCATGGTTTAGCTGACCAAGAAGTTAAATATCGTAAGCGCTACGTAGATTTAATTGCTAACGATGAAAGTCGTCTTACTTTTTTAACACGTTCGCGATTGATTCAAGCGTTTAGACAGTTTATGGATCAACACTATTATCTGGAAGTAGAAACACCCATGATGCATCCTATCCCGGGTGGCGCTTTGGCACGTCCTTTTGTGACACATCATCATACTTTGGATATGACTATGTATTTGCGTATCGCGCCAGAACTGTATCTAAAACGTCTCGTTGTTGGTGGATTTGAGCGTGTTTATGAAATTAACCGTAATTTCCGCAATGAAGGAATTTCAACGCGTCATAATCCGGAATTTACTATGGTGGAATTTTATCAAGCCTATGCAGACTATAAAGACTTGATGAATTTTACCGAAGAATTATTACGCTACCTCTGTGATACAGTGATGGAAAAACGGCAGGTTGAATATCAAGGTCAAATTATTGATTTTAATAAGCCGTTTGCGCGTATGACGGTGAAAGAAGCAATTTTATATTATCATCCAGAAATCAACGCTCAACAGTTAGAAAGTATCGTAAGTTGTCGTGAGATATTGAAGAAAAAAGGGTTTCCTTTCAAAGAAACGGATGGTTTAGGGAAGCTGCAAATCATATTGTTTGAAGAAACTGTCGAACATCAATTATTTCAGCCTACGTTTATTACGGGTTATCCAACTGAAATTTCACCTTTGGCACGTCGTAGTGATAATGATTCAGATGTGACTGATCGCTTTGAGTTTTTTATAGCTGGTCGAGAAATCGCCAATGGATTTTCTGAGTTAAATGATGCAGAAGATCAGGCCGAGCGTTTCCGTAAGCAAGTTGAAGAAAAAGATGCAGGTGATTTAGAAGCCATGCATTTTGACAGTGATTATATCGAGGCATTGGAATATGGATTGCCTCCTACAGCCGGAGAGGGTATAGGTATTGATCGTTTGGTCATGTTGTTTACAAACTCTCAGTCAATCCGGGATGTTATTTTGTTCCCACATTTGCGGCAATAATAAACAGCTACACAGCAGAAACATAGCCTGACTATTGATGCGGCCATAATCTAGAGTTTTGTGAGATTATCATAAACTTCATTATGGCTCTCAGTAGTCAGGTTATGCTTTAAGCGTTCTTATTGGGTATTGAGCCCAAGCAAAAAGGAATAATAATAATTTATCAGGTGGCTTTATGTTTGTTACTCACTTCCAGAAGGCGATTACATACATTAGAGAAACTCAGGAAATCGCTTTATTTGCTACGATGGCTGACGCAAGACTTTCAGCGGCATTTAGCGTATCTCCTTTGTTCTATATCATTTTGCCTTTTATTGGCTTCTTATTAACTGTAAATGCCTTAATTAATGGATATCAACTTACAAAAGCCAGCAATCGCAATGTGGATAAGTGGTCACTTTTTGCTACTTCTGCGGTTTGTGCTGTTTTAGCCAGTGTATCACTTTATGGTGCTGCAATTTCGAAGATTCTTGATTTTAGCTTTGCTGCAGGCCCTTGGTTTTTCTTTAGTAGTTTACTAGTGGCATTAACTCATCAGCTCATGATGTTTGGACTCAACTTATATAGAGCCTTTGAATCTCCAAAAGACAGTATTCAACGGATGCATTATAAGCAGGCCGCTTTAAGTAACGCGTTTGCCATGGCTTTTTTATCCTCAGCTTTAGGTGCGGTGGTTTTTGCTTTACTTTTTCCTATAGCTCCAGTTGTCGGCACAGTGTTTTCAATTACAGCAGTCTTATTTACTGGTGTAGATTTATTGTGGCGTATGGCTCCCTATTCTGTAAAACAACTTATCAAAGGTTGGCTTCATTTGAGCAAGCCTGATGTAACGCAGGATGCAATTGTGAATAAGGAGGCAATTTTTAACCCGCAAAATAAGGAAGTAGAACCTAAACATCACAGAATGTTTACATGTTGTGATTACAGTGCAGTAATTCGAAGAATGGATAGAGGAGAAGCTAAGCCTTATCTTGTAGGGCTGATTCAGAACAAATTGAAATTACTGGAGGATCAAATTGGTCCAGGAAATGAAAAAATAAAAGATAAGATTACATTATTAAATACACTATCCAAAGCAATAGAAAATCCTCAAGAAATTTCTAAAAAGAATGTTAGAGCGAAACATCCTTTGGCTTTTCAGAGTTTTTGGGCTGAAAAAGGCGATGTTGAACAAATATTGGATGCAATCATTGAGTTTCACGATAGGGGACGAATTGAAGAGTGTTTTCGATTAAGTCTAGTCCCAGGGTAAACAACTTATTAGGTTAACGTTATGGTTTGGGAAAATACCTTAAAAAAAATCAGCAATAAAACAGCTTTTAAAGCTGCATCGCAATGGGTAGAAAATCCAGGTAATTTGCAGTTGGTAAATAACCAAATCAATTGTGTGTATCGTTTTGAGTCTGAGGGTAAAGGATTCTATTTACGCATAACTCATGAAAATATTCGTCCTGAAAAAGAATTACTAGCTGCCATCGATTTTCAACAACACTTGTTTCAAAATGATGCTCCAGTTTGTGAAGTACTTATATCGAAAAATGGATATTATATTGAAACTGTTGTGCAAGAGGAGCTTCATTTTTTAACTCAAGTTTGTTCGGAAGTTCCGGGAACAATCATGCATTTCGAATATCAGGATAAAAATGCATACGTTCACTGGGGGCAAGCATTGGCTCGTTTGCATCGCGCTGCAGGAACTTATCAGGCGGATGACCATCATTTTAGAAGTTGGAAGGACTTATGGGAGGAAACGGCTGGTTACCTTGCTTATGAAGACTCCGCTATCCAGGATTTATTCCACACTATTGACGAGCACTTCAGAACTTTTAAAATAAATAATGTTAATTTCGGTTTGACACACGGCGATCATCGTCCAGGAAATGTGTTGTTTGACGGCAAAAACATTCATTTTATTGACTTTGATGAGCCAGTTTATCATTGGTTTATGGCTGATATTGCTAAGCCTTTTTTAGATTTATGCGGTAATCCCTATTCTAAGTGGGCTGCGAAATTTGCCTGGATGATAGAAGGATATAAGAGTATTTTATCTATTGATGAGCAGTTATTACATGCGATAAATGATTTTAGCCAAATGAAGAGCCTGGATATTTATCTTTGGTGTAAAAATAATTGGAATGAACCTACGGCACCAGGTGGAAAACCAAGGGAACAGTGGCTCAATGAGCTAAGGCATATGGCATTTTCACCACTATTTCAATTTTAAATTAAGATGAATGCAATGATAAAAAAATCAAATAAAAATAAAGTTTATGAAGCTTATGATGAAATAATTGATTGGTATGATGCGCATCGTAATAAAGAGCTCCTTATGGAGCAGTTTTATTTGCAACAAGTAAAAAAATATTTTCCTCATGGTGGACGTGTGCTGGATATTGGTTGTGGCACAGGAGAACCTATTGCGAAATTTTTGATTGAATCCGGTTACGACTTAACTGGTGTTGATGCCAGCAAAAAAATGATAGAGCGTTGTAAACATAACTTTCCCACGGCTCAATGGATCTTGGAGGATATGAGGACGATGAAGTTTACTGAGCCGTTTGATGTTGTCATTGCATGGCATAGTTTTTTTCATTTACCACAAGCCGATCAACGAAATGCGTTAAATTTATTTTCTGGCTTAGTTAAACCAAAAGGCCTATTACTTTTTACTTCAGGACCTGAAGCAGGGGAAGTTTGGGGTGACAATGGGGGCCATGATTTATTTCATGCTTCACTGGATACTAAAGAGTATGAAACGATTTTACATACGAACAATTTACGGATATTGGTGCATAAGATTAGCGATCCAGATTGTGGCGACGCGACTGTATGGCTTGCCCAAAAGAACGGATAAATGTAGAGGCATGCACGACCGCGTCATCCTGAGGAGTTACGACGAAGGATCTCCTGATTTTTTACTTATACTAATCTTCTGGAGATCCCTCTCTGCGTTCGGGATCACATCTTCCGTTATTGTAACCTGGGGGCTGCGCAGCGAAACCCAGGAAAAGAGGCACCTAAGTTAGAATTGTCTGATTAATTGTACTGTAAATTATCCGTATTTTTGGATGATAAAGCAGAATTGTTATTCAATTTAGGATCAAAAAAAGCTTGCTCTGCCACTACAAGCAGCGCTTGAGATTTTGCTTGTTTTAGATTCTCGTTTTCCTTATCGATTTCAGGATCTTGAGGCGCTAATTTTCTTGCTCCATCGAGCGATTGCTCTGCCTTTTCCCAATTTTTTTCTAATCGATAACAACAGGCTATATTAAGCAAGGCATCTGCTTTATCCTGCGCGTCTTGAGTTCGCTCAAAAAATGCTGCAAACTTAGTTCGTGCTTCGATATATACACCTTGTTTGAATAGACACATACCTAGTTGATTGAGCGCTGTAAAGTGATTTTCATCCAGTTCAAGAGCTGAGGTATAGAGTTTCTGTGCTTCTGTATATGCTTGGGTATTGTATAGATGATGTCCGAATTGTGCATAACATTCCGTAAGATTTTCTATAATTCCATTGTGAAGTAATTTGTCATTTTGATGACAGTGAGCTATAGCCTCAAGGTAATAGTGAATAGCGTGATTAAACTGTTTGCTTATCATTTCTTCAAGGCTGTTGTCTTCAGATAATTTCTTCAGTAGTTCAATATATTGTTCATACCAGCTGGCAATAGAATGCAAAAACATGGGATTGTCATTACATAGTTCCAGTGCTGACTTGAGTGCAATTTGAGCATGCCGCAATAAAGTAAGACAATTTTGTAAATTGATATTCAGATATCCTTGAGCGAGCTTCATATAAAGCAAACCTAGATTGTGTCGTACGGACACGCAAGAAGGATCACACTCTATAGCATTTAAGTAACACGTGATGGCTATCTCATCCTTATTGTCGGCGGCATAACATTGTCCTAACAGATCAAAGGCATTCGATTGATTTTCTTGTTCTTTTGTCTCCTGAGTTAACTTAATAAACTGTTGCAAATAAGAAATAGCCTCCTGTATTTCATCGGCTAAAAAGCAGGTTTTTCCTAAAAAAAAGTAGGTTTCGGCAGCTTCAGGATTTAGTTTTATTGCTTTAAGAAATAAATTTTTAGCTTGAATGTATTTAGCGTTATTAAGGGCTTCTACACCTTGTAAATGGAACGAATTAACCATATTTACCCTCCTATAGAGTAGTTAAATTTTTACGTCCCTATATGTCAAATCAAACTAGAGCGTAGAATATAATAAACATTTTTTTTTTAATAGTAATGAGATGAGGTATTTTATGGCAACGGTACTTGGCATTAGTGGTGTATCAGGTGCTGGAAAATCAACGCTTTCTACGATGCTTGCGAAAAGCTTACGTGCGCTACAAATTAATTGGGATGAGTTTGATGAAATTTCCATTGCCCCTCAAGATTATGTAGAGTGGTATCAAGGTGGACAAGATTACCAAGAGTGGAATTACAGGGAACTTGCTACTGTATTGCAAGGACTTAAGGCAGGGCATTCAATGGTACATCCGATAACCCAGGATAGGCTAAAACCTAGGGAGTTCATTATTTTTGACGCTCCTTTGGGGCGATTACATCAACAGACAGGGCAATATATTGATGTATGTATTCATATTGAAGTTCCGTTAGATGTTTCCTTATGCAGAAGAGTGCTACGAGACTTTAAAGAAGAAAAAAAAGAGAAAATGGAGCTTATGGCTGAGTTGGAGTTTTATTTAGATAAAGCGAGGCCTTTATTTTTTGATGAACAGTTGAAAAAAAACGCCGATTTCATAATTGATGGCATGTTTCCAACTGAGTTTCAGATACAATTGATTAAGCGCTTTTTAGGTCAAAAGAAAAGCATGGATATTTTTCTTTGATGAAAAATAGTTAGAATTAACCTACAGATCGAAAACCAAGGAAGCAGTGGCTCAATAACGCTTACCGATTTTTTATCAAGGGGTTATTGGGTTCTCTTTTATAGACTCAGGGCCAGTTTGATTTAGTTTTACAGTGGCTAGTGCAACTTCTACTAAACCTGGAACAGCCCTAAACCCTTTTTCCAGTTGTGGGTCGGTATTACATTTTAGAATACACGTCTCGAGCGCTTTTGTTTTTAACTCAGCTTCCTCTTTATATTCATGAAAAGCTCTCCTTAAAATAGTAACCATTATTGAGTTATTTTCACTGTCGAACATTTGTGCATGGTCCATTAGAGTACGCTCTGCAATATCAGCTACAGTTTTCAAAGGGAGCCTGGTAATATCCTCCAGGTTATAAACATTATTGTCACTATCATACAGTCTATCTCCTGTTAATGTCGTCATGATCGAAATGAATTGAAAGAGACAGGCTCTATCTGCAAGTGGGTTTAAAATAAGACCTCCCACTTGGTTTTCGGCAAAATTTTTAGAATCAATGATCTCGAATCCTTCTGTTGGTATATAAGTGGCACTAATTTGAATGGGTAAAACATTATTTGCTTTGACGGTAGTTCCATCGCTAAGCGCATATGCGCTTCTTCCAATGGAAACTTTACTATTATCAGCACTGTAAAAAAGCATAGGTTGATGTAGTTTGCTTTCAATGGCTTTTGAAATGCTACGGGAACGAATATCCGTACTCATGCAAATGCCTGGCTGGCTTGCCATTCCTCCTTGCATGTAATCCGGCTCTCTTAAATGGCCGTCTAGCACAATCGCTCGCAATCCTTTCTCAGTGGTTGAATGCGTAAATGAACCCACATTAATATCTGGTCTTTTTAAAGATTCCTGAACTACTTTATCTATCAACATACCGGGAGAATCAACAGCTCCTTTAGAGCGAAAGTAATTAGCAAGTGTCGCGCCTTTTAATTCTTTTTTTAAATGTTTTTGGGTATCTTCGGAACTGCAATG
This sequence comes from Legionella stuttgartensis, assembly GCF_977063405.2. NCBI lineage: Bacteria > Pseudomonadati > Pseudomonadota > Gammaproteobacteria > Legionellales > Legionellaceae > Legionella > Legionella stuttgartensis. Next base: position 52,735 of record NZ_CDRUHA020000111.1, on the reverse strand, counting down.
TACTAATATCGGTAGCACTTTTTGTAGATCAATTTGCTCTGGCACTACGAGCTTATCCTCTTTATTGACCTCTATGTGCAATGCATTAGTAGGATGGCGTATTACCCAAGATAATTGATTTAAGTTCTGGCCTGATTGATTCATGAGCTCAGCGGAGTATTCGCCGGTCATTTTAGTAGCTACAGTCTTAGAATTTTTTAATATATTCTGTAGATTCTGTATTTTTGAGAAACTCATCTTAACTGCCTTGATTGGTTTTCCTATGATCAGTATAGATTATGTAGGTGCAATATGTTTGATATCGGTGCATCCCCCTTATGAGATGGCAAGAGAGGTCTTGAGAATATTGGAATTGAATTTGGATAATGGCTGTAATGAATTTTTACATCTAAAACATGCTATACGCATGATACATTATATTAAACTACCTATTCCTATATTTAGATTAATCTGCAATCTGATTGATTGAAATATATACACGCCATCAATATAGCCTATACTACAAATAATCGCATTTAATTAAGGAATGGGATATGTCAAAAAAGGACAGTTTTTTTATCCATCCTAAATATAAACAAGACATCACGAGAGAGCTATTTAAACACGCTCTAACGCCGATGGTTGTTCATCCAAATGATGGTAAGCTTTATGGTCCATTTCTGTATTCTGCGGAGAATTCTTATATAAGAATTCTACAAAATAACAGTATTGAATTGGAGGATAAAGAAAGCTCGGTAATTTTAGGATATTATCCCAATCTTTTAGAAATGGATAATGGAGATGTATCCGTTGTTTTGGATCTTCTGGAGCGAGCGGACTTTAGTGCGCCTCAACTCATTTTTTATACTTCCCAATTACCGCAGATTTTCCATCATCAGTTTTCTGGTGTAGAGGTTTTTTGGCCACAGGAAGAATTGCAGAATAATAAACTCAACATTGTTATTGCGCTCACAAATGAATACGGAAATGTTCAAATTAGAGATTTATTCTTAATCAACGCGTTGAAAGCTGATTTGCAAAAAGCCATTAATACTTTGCCATTGAAAACAATGATAATTTATGAGCATTGTCTTGATGAAATTGCATGACAAGCTGTTTTTTATTTGACATCAATAGATGTTCCTTTTTTGAAGCATACCAATTAATCCAAAAATAGACTATTGTTATTCGCTCATGTTAATATCAGAGAGGTTAAAAATTTTACTAAGGATTGTTTATGTATAAAGCCTTCAGGAAAATCGTTGCTTCTCATCCTACCAATATGTTATCAAAGAACACCAATGCGTCCTCACAGTGGCTAGGATTTTTCCAACGCTTTAATCATACTGAGTCTGAACCAACCTTGGTGGAGCTTGCACAAAAGGTTTCGGTAAACCATCCAGAACACGGCGAATTGTTTGGTCCTTTTTTACATACTGTGCGAAGTAATATGTTCAAAGAAATCCTTAAAGATACGTGTATCGATCTCAAAAATGACACGGGGAGTGCGGAAGTATTAGGTTACTTTCCTGATTTACAAAATGGAGTAGAAGGTGATTTCTCACGTGTTTTAGATCTATTGGAGCGTGGTGATTTAAATAAGCCTAGTTTGATTTTTTATACAAAACATCTCCCTAAGGTCGTACATCATCAGTTTTCAGGTGTAGAAGTTTGTTGGCCAAAAGGTGATTTATCTCAGGGTAAGCTCAATATTGTTCCTGTTGCAACAAATGAGCATGGGGATATTCGATTCCAAGATAACATTTTAGCAAGCGAGGTGAAGGCACTTTTAGAAAATGCGATAAAGTCATCACCTAAGCATGAAAATCTATATTCAGATTATTTAAATAGACTTTTCAAGGAGTCGTCATCAGATACCCTCGGATGTCGCAAATAATAAGATAACATGCTGCTCGTAGGCTTACATTCTTGGATAACTTAAGTATTTAGCCTCTTGCTGCCCTGATTGCTGTGAACGCTAACGAAGTATGAGCCATAAAATCTCGTCAATATAGTGAGGAATTGTTATGATCCGTTTTTTTAGTTCAATCCCTAAAATTAAAGAGGGGGCTAATCTTTTCAAAATGGCCAATGTTAAACGTATGGACACTCATGGCAATACTTTTTTTGTTGCAGAAAACATTCCTTTTGAAAAGGCCAAGCAGATGGAAAGTGAATTAGAGGCTCGAGGTCATAAACAAACTTATTGGACAGAAGAGATAGAACATTCGAAAACTGCAGGCCATGAAGAGTCGAAGACTGAGAACTATAGTCCGAGATAGTTTTTCGACTAAGTTTTTAAGCCCAAGGAAGTGTAATGCAATCAAATCCTCTTATTGAGTTGAATTTTTGGCTAGCGAGTGAACGGGAGGCTGGTGCTCCTAACCCATGTCACGCAGTTTTATCATCTATTTCATTAGATGGTGTACCACATAGTCGAGTCGTTGCTATTCGTGAAATTTCAGATGACGGAATTTTATTTTTTACGCAAAAAAGTACTCGCAAAGTAAATGAACTAAAAAACAATCCTCAGGTAAGTCTTGTTTTCTGGTTGGAGCTGTTACAACGAGAAGTGATTATTGAAGGTAAAACTCTACTTCTAAATCAGGGTGAGAATAAACATTATTGGGACAGCTATCCACAATGGGCACAAATTCGCTTTTTAAGTTATGCTCCTACTTCAATGCAATTAATTGAGAGTAAAGATATTCTCGAACAAAAGCGTCAGAAGATAGAGGAGTCATTTTTGAATAAACCAATACCTCTCAGTCCTGAATATTGCGGCTTCCGTATCCAACCGGAACGCATGATATTCTATGCCTACCGACAAGATGAACTGTCCGATGTTTGGGAATATGCTTTAAAGACTAATAAATGGAATTTCCAACGTTTATCACCCTAAAAATATCTGAGTCAAGTGTAATGGCACTAAGTTGAGAATTTTTATATTTACTCTATGTCTACGTCTTGCGAACAATTCGCGGAACATAGGCTCTAGGAGAATAAGCTTAACCTGGTGCCATTGGAGTAAAGTGAGCGCTTAAATGCAATAAGTTACTTCATACATTAAGTTTAAAAACTTACAGTTTGTCCTAAAAGACAATATTTGCCTTTTTTAATTCTTTTATTCAATAAATATCACATTTTGATTTTTATTTGATCTTATGGGGTATTCTAAACTAGAATTTCCCTGTTTTTATAATTTAAGGAAGAGTATTATGAAAAAAAACAAATCGCTACCGTCTTCTCCGCGCAAATTCGAACCGTCAAAGCTCCCTAAAAGCAATTCAGGACCTACATCGCCTCGAGAGATTAATGTTCCTGATTCTCAGGGAGAAATAAAGGTAGGTGATCCTCCTATTACTGACAAATCAAGCCATGAGAAGAATGGGCATTCAGAAACGCCCTCGGGTAAAGGCTCAATTACCCAGGCATTAAAATTTTTTCGAAGTGGAAAATCCACTTCCTTTCCAACGCTACCAATTACTCCTGCAGTTCCTCCAGCATCTCCGCGAGCAGCTCCACCCGCCACTCCTTATAATGCACCAGCAGGGATACCTTTAGCCCTTAGTAATGACACTTTAAAAATTAAGAAAAAAACGGCTAAAGTTGTAGAGTCTAAAGAAGTAGAAGCGCCAATATTAAAAAGAGTTGAAAGTCATCGAACAATGTTTGGTGTGCTTTGCCTGGATAATTTAATTTCTGAAGAAACACATCCAGAGTTATATCGTCGAACGCTTGCATGTACCGTTTTAGCGCAGCATTACAATACCTATATTGAATCGCTGACTAAGTCCCCATGGCATACAGCAGCCAGCTTAAAGTCTGTTCACACTGAAGAAGCTCAAAAACTGCTTCAACATGCGCAAGGAGAACAGGTTAAACGAATAAGAGAGCTTTGCCAAATACTTGATAAAGCATTAACGGTGTATTTAATAGAGACAAGTGATGACGCTGGACAAGTCGATAAACTCTGTGATTTCTTAAGGGAACGTATCGATGCAGTGATGGGACTCACACAATTTGATGATTACCCCTTCGTTAAAGGGCTCTCGTATAAAGACAAACGTCATTTTTTTCCTAAAGAGATAAATAGTAACTTAATGACAATGAAGAGAATACAAAAGAAAGAGTATGAATTAAGAGCTGAAATACAAACAGCTGGTTTGGACTTCTTGCAAACAGAAAAATTTAATGAGCCACTAGCAATAGTTTTGCCGTTTTTGGCGCATTATGTAAACGTTTATCATGGGCCAGAATACGTTGAAACCTTAGAGAAATTAGGACACTCAATAGTTCAGATATATGATTATCTAGAGGAGTTACGAATCAAGGAGGCTACTTTTGATTCTGCTATTAAAAGTAAGTTTACTCCTCCTGGATTTATTAGCTTCAACTCCTTATTACCAGAGCATGATGAATTTTGTAGGCTTCTCGTAAGTCAAATAAGTTGGATCTTAAAGCAAAAGAACTCTAAACCTGCGTGTACTCCTTCTGAGTTAGACTTTTTTATTTGCAAGGACAGTGAACTACTTTCAGTGATAAAAAATGAAATTTCGTCTTATACGAAAGGATTTAAAAGGACATTCAAGGAGGTTCCAAAGGATTTGCCAAAATTAGCCAAAAGGCTAGCTGAAAAGATGTTAGAAGCGAATACCTTAGAGCTTGATGAAAATCAGGAAAAGTTAGAATCTCGAGTTTTCGGCCTTAACCCCCATTAATTAGCGATTATTCTCTTATATTGATTGGGATATTACTTTAGCTAGGAGCAACTCAGACAGTTGCTCCCTGCTGAAGATACATAAGTTATTCATGGACATTTGATGATTCATTAAATACCAGACTCTTCCTCCTGTTTATCTGGCAAAAATCCACCGATCTGAGCATCCCATAAGGTTTTATACAAACCACCATTCTTGAGCAGTTCGCGGTGAGTACCATCTTCAACAATATGTCCTTTATCAAATACTAAAATTCGATCCATGTGGAGAAGGGTAGATAAGCGATGGGCAATAACCAGAGTTGTTTTTCCTTGCATCAATTGCCATAAACTGTCTTGGATATTCGTTTCGGTAACAGAGTCAAGCTGAGAGGTGGCCTCATCAAGCATTAAAATGGGGGCGTTTTTTAATATGGCGCGGGCAATTGCAATGCGCTGGCGCTGACCTCCTGAAAGCTTAATTCCACGCTCTCCTACTAAGGCACCATAGCCTTCTGGTAATTGACCAATGAATTCATGTGCATGAGCTTTTTGAGAGGCATCAATAACTTCCTTATCGGTCGCATCAATCTTTCCATAGCGTATGTTATCCATCAAGCTTCGATGAAAAAGCGTTGGGTCTTGTGGAATCATAGCAATAGCGAGTCTAAGACTTTTTTGGGTGACCTCACTGATATTTTGACCATCAATAAGAATTTGGCCATCTACAACATCGTAGAGTCTTAAGATAAGGTTCATAAAGGTTGATTTGCCACTACCAGAATATCCGACTAATCCAATTTTCTGACCGGCCTCAATCGTCACTGACTTATTTTGAAAAAGCGAATACGTCCCTCGATAATTAAATTTAACCTTTGAGAACTGAATTTTACCGTGAGTAACAATTAATTCTGAGGCTTCGTTTTTATCCTCGATGTCATGGGGTATCATCAACGATTTCAAGCTTTGCTTACATTTCCCAAGAGCTTGGTTGTACTGATCCACTTGGAACATCGTGTACCACATCATATGACCCAATTCCATTGAAAGTCCTAAAATTAAAGCAAAATCACCAATGCTAATAAGCTTTTTGCTGTACAAATGGATTAAGGTAAATCCTGCCATTCCCATCATCACTGCAATCATTGCGCCTTGTACACTGCTCAACAACATAATGAAAAGCTCTTTTTTCTGATAGGCTTGTTGGACTAACCGAAAAAAGGAGCTCATTCGGTCCATTTCATAAGCTTTTTGAGAAAAGATGCGGATATTGGATTGATTACTTAAGGCGTCGACGAGTTGACCAGAAAGTTGAGATTCATTGCTTGCATGCTCATCAGACAAGTGCACTAATCGAGAGGACATCCAAATGCTAAAAGAAGCAAAGGCAATAAACCAAAGTAATAAAATGTAAAAAAACAGGACATTGACATAATAAGCAGTAATAAATGAAACAATCAGTAATGAAGCTCCGCGAATGAAATCCACAGAGACTCTATGAAGAATAATTTCAAGATTATCTGCAAGAGTTGTAATTTGATCCGTAATACGCCCTGATAGATTATCTTGAAAAAATTGATAAGAAGAACCTAAAACATAATCAAAAGTTTGACTAATAATTTGATTTTTAATAACTGGTTCAAATTTATAATTTAGATACCCGATAGTTCTCCAGGTGATATTATCAAAAACTATAAAGTTCAATACCAACAATCCCGCTATCCAATTAAGACAGGATGTATCAGCGCCTTTCTCAGATGCTAACGTATTAATGAATGATTTAATTAATAGGCTATTAAATGGTCCCCAAAATCCAGCTAATACTGCAATGAATATAAATAAAATAACAATCTTACGATAGGGTTTTAAAAAATGTCCTATAAAAGAGCCTAAGCGGTTGGGTAAATAGGCGTTACTCATCTTTGTTAACTCCCTCAGCATGCCAAAGGTCACAACGAACGTTTCGTTGTATCGGTATGTCTGCTTTATTACGCCTAATTAGTCCAAGCAAATTGCTGGAACGTAGGTTATAAATAAATGGTTCAAAATAGGATTTATGAGAATGGATAAGACTTAAACATCGAAATTGAGTTGGTTTATAGTTCATGATTTACTCTTAAGTGTGCCTTTAGGCAGTAAAATAAAAAATCTAAAAAGACTTTTGTTCACTTTGCCCATGAATGGGCGGATTAAGATGTAATTTTCATGATGCTCTAAACCTAATTTTTATGGGTCTTTTAACCTAACTTTATATCTTAATGTAAAACAATTGATCATGTCAATGTGGTTTATACAAAAAATGTTCACGTAAACTGTAAATTCTACAATGTCGGTATCCTCCATGATACAAAATGCTAAGTGTGATTATGGGTGAAACGAAGTAATTTCCTGATATGCAGATTTAACTTCGCTCACCCGCTCCAGGAATAGTTTACATCGCTATTCTAGAATGAAATTCAGCCGCATTTTGTTCAACTAATCGTTCTTGTGCTTGTATTAAACCATTAAGACAACATTCTGTTACTTTTTGATAATCTTCTGGAGTTAATACTGTTTCAAACAATTTAAATAATTGTTCGACCATTTCTTGAATTCCTAAACCACGAAATGAAATATTAGAAGACGCTTCAGGAGTAAACTGAATTCTGAGATGGCCAATGTATTTTTCAGGTGGAACATTAAGGAATGAACGAATAAACGGTTTCAAAAGTGGAGAATACGTTTTTGATAATAAACTTTGTTTTTCTATCGCTTCCAAATTTGATTGGGTTCCTACACCACACATAAATGAAAGAAACTGAACCGCGACCTTGGCTACAGGATTGAATTGTTGATCTTTAAATGTACTGCTTTCTTTTTTTAATCTAACAGCGGCCAACAACAAGGAATGAGCAATTTTCTCTAGAGATTTTTCAGTTTGTTCCAGTTCTGAATAATCAGCATGCCGAGAGAAATACAGCTTAGACCAATCTTGAAACGTGTTTAGAAACGTTTTACTGTCTTGAACGCACTGAGGAATAGAAGGTTGGGGGGCGCTAGGGAGTCTTATTTCTTCTTCCTCTTCTTTTTCTTTTCCTTTCCCTTCAGGGGCTTCCATGGGAACTGCCGAAGATGCTGCGGCAATTAATGCTGCCAAACCATCCCATTCAGGTTGGAAGTGTTCGCTATTTGTATCTATTTGTTCTACTGGGGTTGGAGCTATGGAGCTTGAATCATTCTGGTTCGCTACTCCATGTTGAGTTTTCTTTCTTTTGGGCGTTCTTTGTACATTTTTTTGTTTTGGTGGATTATTTTCTGAAGCAGTTTCCGAAAATTGACGTTTTGCTGTTGCTTGTCGTGGTAGCTTCTCTAATAAATCATTTGCTTGGGCAAGACCTGTTTCAATGGATTCCAGAAGTTGGCGGTTTATTGAAAGTTGAGATCTATGAATCCTATCCTTATATTTGCCATCTAAAATCCTCTTAAACTTAGAGTATTCGGCAATAATGTTTGTTAATTCTTTTCTCATTAAATCAGCGTTGGGTATATCCTGTACTCCTTCTTTTTCAATAAAAAAGAGCCGCATTTCGGCTTTGAGCAATTTTATTTTATGTAGTTGAAAGTTAGCTTTCAGTAGGTGCTCTGTGTGTATTTGAGTTAATTGAAAAGGGGGTAGTAATGTATAGGAATCACTAATTTTCTGAAAACAATCATTGGCCTTGTCTAACATAATAAGGGAGTCTTTTAGATTGGAGTTGCTCTTATTTTCATAAGCATAGTGGATGTAGCTGTATGCAATAATTAGTAGAGCATCATTGTTTTTTGCAAAATCAAAGGTTGTTATATTTCTATGAAGTCTGTCTAAATAGCGCGTGGGTATTTTTTCGAATAGTTCAATATTTTTAGCTAATAACTGGAATTGATTTGTGTCGGCTACAAAATTGTTAAAATTGGCAAGTATCTTTTTATGTATTTTGGTTAGTTTAGACATTGGGTACACCTTTAAATGATTTACTGTAAAAAACAGCCGGAGGCTTTTACTATTAATTTTTCGGGGCGGATTATGATTGAGAATGACGAAAAAAACACTAAAAAAATGGCATTTTTTTGAAAAAGTGTACAATAAATGAATTAAGGCGGGTTGAAGTTGTACGCTCAACCTGCCTCAGTGGTTACATTCCGGAGTAGTTTGGCCCACCACCACCTTCTGGGGCATGCCAAACAATATTTTGTCGAGGATCTTTGATATCACAAGTTTTACAATGAATGCAGTTTTGAGCATTAATTTGCAATTTTGGCCCCTGTTCTTCTTCGATAATTTCATATACCCCTGCAGGACAATATCGACCCTCCGGAAATGCGTAAGTTTTTAAATTAATATCTATAGCTAATTGAGGTTTTTTCAGTACGAGATGGCAAGGTTGATTTTCTTCATGATAGGTATTAGATAAGAAAACAGAGGACAGCCTATCAAAAGTAAGCACACCGTCAGGTTTAGGATAATCTATTTTCTTTGCTTCATTTGCTGGAAGTAAAGCAGTATGATCTGCATGATTCGTCAGTGTCCATGGGGAATGCCCACGCGTAATGTATGTTTCAAAAGCCGCGTTGATCAAACCTGGAATTAACCCGTATTTAAATCCTGGTCTTATATTGCGTACGGAATAGAGTTCTTTTTCTAGCCAGGAATTTTTGACCTTTTCTGAATAACTTGTTAATTCAAATCGTTCTTCGGTTTCTTGTTGTAGAACTTCAAAGCATGCTTCTGCTGCAAGCATTCCTGATTGCATTGCTGTATGTATTCCTTTGATTTTAGGGACATTAAGGAATCCCGCAGCATCACCAATTAATGCCCCTCCTGGAAAGGTAAGTTTGGGTAAAGATTGCCACCCACCTTCATTAAGCGCTCGTGCACCATAACTGATTCGTTCTCCTCCAGTTAAAATAGGTTGAACTAAGGGATGTGTTTTGAAGCGTTGAAGCTCTGCAAAAGGATTTAGCCAGGGATTTTTATAATCCAAACCAACGACAAAGCCGAGAGCAACACGTTGTTTTGATAAGTGATAAATAAATGAACCACCGTAGGTTGAAAAATCCATTGGCCATCCCACGGTATGAATCACTTGGCCGGGTTTATGGTGTTCTGCTTTGATCTGCCATATTTCCTTTATTCCCAAGCCATAGGTCTGCGGATTTGCTTTATCCCTAAGGTGGTAACGTGTCATTAGGCTTTGGCTAAGTTGTCCACGGCATCCTTCAGCAAGCAAAGTCTGCTTGGCAAGTAAATGCATTCCTGGTTGATAGTTATTCGTTTTCTCTTTATTTTTATCGAGGCCTACATTTCCAGTTGCAACCCCCATCACTTGATTTTGATCATTATAAAGTGCATGGACTGCAGCAAAACCAGGATAAATTTCGCAACCCAGAGACTCTGCTTGTTGGGCAAGAAACATGCAAAGTTCGCCGAGGCTAATAATATAATTGCCTTCATTATGCATGGGTTTAGGGGTAGGAAGTTTATAGAAACTTTTTTGAGTTAGAAAATAAAACAGATCTTCGGTTACTGCAGTATCAAGAGGCGCATCTTGCCAGGTATCAGGAAGTAATTCTTTAAGGCTTCGTGGTTCTAGAACTGCTCCGGAAAGAATATGAGCCCCAACTTGAGCTCCTTTTTCTAATATACAGACAGATAATTCTTTTTTTGCAGCCAAAGCCAGCTGCTTCAATTTAATCGCGGCAGATAACCCCGCCGGTCCTGCACCGACGATGATTACATCAAATTCCATGGTTTCGTGTTCCACACGCGCTCCTACTGTGATTATAAAAAGATAAAATAATCGCTTTTCTAGGCGCTAATATCAAGATTTATATTGAAAATTAATATACTTTGGATTCTGGGGGCACGTTGTAGAGCGCGAGATCGATTATACTGCATTCCTGGGTTTCGCTACGCTTCACCCAGGCTACTTAAATTCCTGGTTACATTACAAATTGAAGATCATCATCACACCCCTCAGTTGTTGCTGCAACTGCTGTGGCGACTGAACGAGAAAAAAGTGAAAAAATACTATGGGGGATGCTGACAAGAGTCACCAACAGGCCTGCTGCAGTGCCAAGAAGCGTTAAACCCGTTAGTGCAAGACTATTGTGGACACCCTCTAAAGCTGTATTACGGTAGCCCTCATCCATCATTAAAATTGATAAAAGACCGAACAACATAAATCCAACGAAGTAACACGCAGCTACAACTGCAGTAAATGCCATAAACGCGGTACCAAGCGTAGATATTAAAGGGTACCAAACAGGCGCTAGTAGTTCGCCAGCAAACTCCTGACCATCTCGGTATCGATTAAAAAAACCGGGACGTTCTCGATAGGTGTTTACCGTTCGCTCAATGATTCCTGAAAAGTAATTTTCATCTCCTGCTTCATTTTTTAAATCCAGTATTTCACTAATTTCATCCCAGCCAATTAAATATAACATAAAATCCTCTCGGTGATTGAGCTTTGCGCAGAGTATCCAATTTAATCAATAGAGTCAAATAGTTAACTTTTATCAGAGAATTTTAAATTTTGAACATTTGAGTGAATTGTATTTTGACAGTTTTATGGGCAGAATTAAAACAAAAGGGAACTGATCCTGATGAAATAGGCTAAACTGATTGTAGGATATAAAAAAGGAGTAGGTTAATGAAAACCGTACTGAGTTTGTTACTTATTAGCTTATCAACGATGATCCATGCAAATAATAATTCATCCATGAACGTGAATGTGAATGCTCCAAGTTTTGTAGTCACGTTACCAGCAAATCCAACCACAGGATTTCAATGGTCAATTGTACGTTTCGATAAAAATTTATTAACACTCCGTAGTAGCAGTTATGAAAGACCGAAAACCAATCTAATTGGCGCTGGCGGGCAAATGCATTTCACCTTTGCGCGACAGAAGGGGAAAAGTTATCCCGATAGTACTGTAATTGTACTTAAATATGCGCGTTCTTGGGAGCCTGATACGGCTACGTTGAAAAGCGTTCAAGTAAATTTTGTAAAGCCTGATGGGAATTAATTCGGATTTAGCCTGGGTTGCGCTGCACTGCACCCAGGCTACTAATGATCATGCTTTTTTATACTTAAACGGTAAATATCTTGGTTCCCAAAACATATCTTCTATTAATTTTTCTAAATCAGCATCATTATTTTTTTGGGCGAGCCCTGAATCGATAGCGCAACGTGCTACTGCAACCGCAATTTCTTTAGCAACGGTTTGTGCATCATCCAAAGAGGGTAATAAAGGCAAATAACTTTCTTTTTTACTAGGTGCAAACTTACATAAAGCATGTGCTGCGGCTAGAATCATTTCTTTTGTTAATTTTGTTGCGTTTACCGCGAGAACTCCCAACCCTATGCCAGGAAATACCAATGCATTATTGCATTGTGCAATTTGTACCATTCGATTATGGTATTCAACCTCAGGAAAGGCTGTACCTGTAGCAATTAGGGCTCTGCCTTGACTCCACGTTAATATATCTGAAGGTTTGGCTTCGCATTTTTCATCTGGATTTGATAAGGGAAAAATAATAGGGCGTTCACAATTGACTGACATGGTTTCAACGATGTCTTGCGAGAACGCACCTGGTTGCGCAGAACAACCAATAAGTACTGTGGGCTTCACATGTCGTACAGTATCAGTCAGTGAGGGATGTTGTTTTTCATTGATGGCCCATTTATTTATCTCTCTAGGATCCCGTGCATAACACTTTTGTGCTTCAGTAAGATCGGGATCGGTGGTGAGCAACAGACCTTGCCGATCAATTAGCCAAAATCGTTGATATGCTTCATCAGGACTAATCCCTTCACGTACCATCGCATCAATAATTTGATCGCTAATACCGGTTCCTGCTGATCCAGCACCAAAAACAACAATACGTTGTTCATGCAGTTTTGAGCCGGTTACATCACAGGCAGCTAATAAAGCAGCTAATGTCACGGCACCTGTACCTTGAATGTCATCATTAAAGGTACACAATTGATCTTGGAATTTTTCCAAGATGCGTCGTGCATTCCCTCGACCAAAATCTTCCCAGTGTAAAAATGCATTGGGAAATTGTTTATGAATCTCATGAACAAAAGTGGAGATAAACTCATCATATGCTGCTGGACTGATGCGAGGATGACGACAACCAAGATACATAGGGTCATTGAGGAGATCTTGATTGTTTGTGCCCACATCAAGAAATATCGGTAAGGTACGAGTTGGCTCGATGCCCCCACACAAACAGTAGACCATTAGTTTGGCAACGGGAATATCCATTCCGCCGATCCCTTGATCACCAATACCTAAAACACCTTCTCCATCCGTAACGACAATCACATCAATTTCTGGATTAGAACGATTTTTTAATATTTCTTCTATTTGATTCTTATCTGAATGAGAAATATATAAGCCGCGAGGTTGTCGGTACTCATGACTGAATCGTTTTACTGCAGTTCCTACTATGGGGGTATAAATTGTTGGAAGCATTTCACCTAAATGGCGATTGATTAATTTATAGAATAAGATCTGATTCTTATCGTGCAAATTATTTAAATAAATGTTTTGCTGTAATCGCGTGGTATAACTGGAATATTGTAAATACGCTCGTTTGACTTGTTCATCCAATGTTTCAACCCGATGTGGTAGCTTGCCTAATAGGCCAAACTCTTTTCTTTCTTCGTTTGTGAACGCCGTCCCTTTGTTCAACTGAGGAGTGGTAAGAAGGGGTTTTCCACAAAGAGAGGTTTCAATATATTGTTCTCCTGTTTGTGGATCACGTAGCAATTTAAAATCAAGCATGGTTATCTCATAAGATGGCGTTAGCAGTTGTGTAATGATAATATCGGTTTTTTGTAGTTTATAATAGGTTGCGTATGAATAAATGTTTGATAGCACTATGGCTCATTTTTGGATTAACATCTTGCTCAGCGAAAAATGAACATTATTACAAATCACATCCTAATGAATTGCAACAAGCGATGAAAGCTTGTCCTGAACGACAACCACAGGGTATGACTTGTGAACAAATGGAAGTTCTTGCCAATCGTATGAATAAACTGGCCTATCAATTACAACTTAGTCCCCAAGGTTTCGGAAAAAAAATTATGGCGTTACAAGAGACGATTGTTAAACAGCAAGCACAATTGAAAACTGAGAATAATAATGAAAATTTACAAGCCAATTTAACTCAAAACAAACGTGAGTTAGCCGATCATTTAGCAGTGGTTAGATGGTTTGAATCACCTATGAGTTAAAAAATGAGAGTATTAATAAGTAATGATGACGGGGTTTTTGCACCTGGAATTAATAGACTAGCGAGCGAGCTGTCAACTTTTGTTGAAATCGATGTCGTTGCCCCCGACAGAAACAGAAGTGGAGCAAGCAATTCTTTGACTTTGTCTCGACCAATAAAAGTCAAAAAATTGGATAATGGCTATTATAGTGTTGAAGGTACACCAACGGACTGTGTGCACTTAGCGGTAACTGGTTTTTTAGATACTGAATTTGATATGGTTGTTTCTGGAATTAATGATGGTGCTAATTTAGGAGATGATATTCTTTATTCAGGTACTGTAGCTGCTGCAATGGAAGGTCGTTATTTAGGCTTGCCTGCCCTTGCGATTTCTATGGTAGGGGAGAATATTCAGCATTATGATACGGCAGCAACGATTGCTAAACAGTTGGTGATGCAGTTAAGTCAACATCGCCTGCCTTCCCAAACTATTTTAAATGTTAATGTTCCTAATTTACCTTTGGACAAAATAAAAGGGATGCAAGTAACCCGTTTGGGAACGAGACATGGTGCTGAGCCTGTAGTAAAAGATAAGGACCCTAGAGGACGGCCAATATATTGGATTGGCTTGCCTGGGGCAGAGGCTGATGCCGGACCTGGAACCGATTTTTATGCTATAAGCGAAGGGTATGTTTCAATTACACCACTTCATTTGGATATGACGAATTACAAAATGTTCGATCAATTAGCCAACTGGCTCGATGAGATCCACATTCAATAAAATAATTTGCTTGGGGTAATAAATGATAGTCACATTTTGCAAAAGATTTTTATGTCTTTTCCTCATAATGACTTTAGTAGGTTGCGGGAATAATTTAGCTCCCGTTATGGAATCTAGATGGAATCCTTATTGGCGCCATCAAAAAGCGTATGTCGTAAAACGTGGAGACACCCTGTTTTCTATTGCATTTCGCTATGATACTGATTATATAACTCTAGCTCGCTTGAATCGTATTAATCCTCCTTATTCTTTGAGAGTAGGGCAGGTTATCAATTTGCGAGGCATTACTTCGAGACATAGACAAACAGCGCGTCGACCGATAACAAAGAGAAATTATTATGTTGCACCCCAAAGACAGGCACGACCTGCTGTAATTTATTCGCCTGCGAATAGGTATGCACGCTCTGCTTCTGGATGGATGTGGCCTGTGAGTGGACGTGTTGTTACATCATTTGTTCCTCAACAAGGTAAGAAAGGCATAAATATTGCATGTAAAAAAGGTGAGCGAGTAATTGCTGCGGCAAGTGGTGTAGTCGCTTATGCTGGAAGTGGTTTAGCTGGTTATGGTAATTTGATTATTGTTAAACATAATCAGGGATATTTAACTGCGTACGGTAATAACACACGCATTATGGTTTCTGAAGGACAGCATGTGAAAGCAGGACAAATTATCGCAATAGCGGGTGTTATCGATCGCAAGTATACAGGTGTTCATTTTGAAATCAGAAGGTCGGGTGTACCAGTCAATCCTTTGAATTATCTACAAAAAGGTTGACAGATAACTTATAGTTATAGCAACAATAATGTTTTTATGAAGTATAATGAAGTTATGGAATAAATTTCTCAACATAACGAAACACTATAGGTGAAAAACAATGCACGAAGACGATGAGTCAATAAAAGAACCGGAACTTAAGGATGAAGAATGGTCTGAACCAGACGATGAATCGCTCTTAATAGAGGAGGACATTGATTCGCTTCTTGAAAAAGATGAAGAAGAAGTTACCGAGTTTCCTGATTTTTCGGATGATATTGCATTCCCTTCATTTCGTGGCAAAAATGCACAAAAAATGATGGATGCGACACAGCTTTATTTAAGTGAAATTGGATTTTCTCCTTTGCTCAGCGCTGAAGAAGAAGTGCATTATGCAACTCTTGCTTTAAAAGGAGATGTTGCTGCTCGCAAAAAGATGATCGAATCCAATTTACGTCTTGTAGTTAAAATTTCACGTCGTTATCTTAATCGCGGTTTACCTCTTCTTGATTTAATTGAAGAGGGAAATTTAGGCCTAATGAAATCAGTCGAGAAGTTTGATCCTAAACGAGGTTTTCGATTTTCAACTTATGCGACATGGTGGATTAGACAAACGATTGAACGTGCTATTATGAATCAAACGCGGACAATTCGTTTACCGATACACGTGGTTAAAGAGTTGAATGTGTATCTTAGGGCCGCAAGACAACTCACACAAAAACTGGATCATGAGCCCTCACCTGAAGAAATTGCAGAAATGGTTGATAAACCATTGGAAGATGTTCAAAAGTTGTTGGGTTTAAATGATAAAGTAACCTCTGTTGATACACCCATTGGTTTTGATGAAAATAAATCTTTATTGGATACTATCGCTGATGAAAACAGCGTGAATCCTGCAGAGTTGCTCACCAATGAAAATTTGCGTTTACATATAGAATCTTTATTGGATAAGCTGACTGAAAATCAACAACAGGTTATTGCAAGAAGATTCGGTTTAAGAGGTTTTGAAAAAGCAACGCTTGAAGATGTAGGTAAAGAAATTGATTTGACACGAGAGCGCGTTCGTCAAATCCAAGTTGAAGCATTAAAAACATTACGTGGTTTATTGGAAAAAATGGGATTAACGCAGGAAGATTTGTTTTAAATTTTAACTGCAAAAATCTTAATCCATTTATTTTAGCCTGGTTAAAATGAAGGAACTACTTCGTTTTAACCAGGCTATTTTTTTAGTAACTGTTTAGTGGATTGGGCGAGAACGTTTACATTTTTTATATTAATAAAAAAAGATAAGGAGCAGTTGTAATGAAGAAAATGATTTTATTGGTCTTAGTTGTTTTATCTTCAGTGGTTCGTGCAGAACAATTAACAACATTTATGGACATTTCTGATGCAATCTCTCAAGGAAAAAAAGTTACTTTAGTAATGAATATTCAAGAATGTAGTTCACAAAAACCGTCTTTGAATTCTATTACCGCATCGGTACAACCTGATGCTTTCCTTATTATAGATGATAAACGAATTACTGCCTCAATAAAGCATTTTACTTTGGATAATCCTGTTGCTCGCGGTATTCCTATCTTTGAACTCGTTAAATATAATATAAGCTCAGATGGAAACATTTCTATAAAAAATACAGTGATGGATGCTACGAATTTTAAACAGCTCGCAACTTATCAGCTTGATTGTGCTTTAAATAAAGGACTTAAAGTTTTTGGTTGAAACTTTATGAGAGCAATTTAACTGTAATTGGGGGTATCTCCGCAAAGACGGAGATCCCTTTTCACTTCGTTCAATGAGCTTCCTGAACTTATTCTGGTGCAGCCAAGTTGCACCTATGCCATGTTTATGGGCATTTAAAATTTACCTTAAGTCCTTTCCAGCAATCAGCATAATCTTTTTGCATCTGAGGTATACGCATGGCCTGCTCAGTAACCATCCATGCATCCCGGGTTTCAAACATAAAAGCTAAGGTATTCAAATACAGTTCAGGCTCTAATTTTTGTGCTACCGCTTGTTCGAAACTTACTTGGTCCGGTCCATGGGGTGTCATGCAATTATGAATACTTACGCCGCCGGGCGAGAACCCTTCTTTTTTAGCATCGTATTCACCTCGCACAAGTCCCATGAGCTCATTCATATAATTTCGGTGGTAATAGGGCGGTCTAAATGTATGTTCGGCTACCATCCACCGAGGAGGAAAAATGACAAAGTCTAAATTTGCTACACCGGGGGTATCACTTTCGGAAGTTAACACGGTAAAAATAGAAGGATCAGGATGATCAAAGCTGACTGTATTAATTGTATTAAACAAGCTTAAATCATAACAATAGGGGGCATAAGTACCGTGCCAGGCTACTACATTAAGAGGGGAGTGATCGCATTTCGCTGTCCATAATTTATTTTGGTACTTACATATAACAGTTGCTTGCGTAACACCTTGTTCAAACGCTGCAATTGGATATTGAAAATGTCGTGGATTAGCTAAACCATTTGCACCGATGACACCTAGCGGAGGTAGAGTAAGAGGGCTACCACTATTTTCACATAGATATCCTTTTGTTTCGGGACCAATAAGTTCCATTTTGAATTTAACACCCCGAGGAATAACAGCGATCATACCGGGACATATATTTAATTTTCCAAACTCAGTGTGTAAGTTTGCTTCTCCTAAGTAAGGAACAAAAAGCATTTCGCCATCATTATTGGCAAAGTATTTATTGTGCATGGAGCGAGTGCAATGATAAACATATGCATTCACATGTTGGCTTCCAGCAAGATGAAACATTCCTTCAACAAAATCAAAATTTTCTTCTTTAAATAGTTCTATGGGAGACCAACGTAAGGGATTTGGAGATTGTTCCGCATGATGAGGTTTAAACAGTTCAATTTCATAGGCTTGATAAGTACCTTGAGCAACAGAAGGTAAAATGCGATAAAGCCAGCTATGTAGGTTATTCTGTCTTGGACGAGTAAAAGCCGTTCCACTTAATTGTTCGGCATAAAGACCTAAGCTACAGTGTTGTGGTGAATTTTGGCTACTTGGTAAAGCGCCTGGAACTGCTTCAGTTTGATGATGATTACCAAATCCCTGCAAATACACTGTTATCTCCTTTAGTGTTTATGGTTCATTGAGTAGCCTGGGTAGAGCGCAGCGAAACCCGGGGAATATGTACTGTAGTGTTAACCTGGAGTATACCACGCTTCTTTCAGGCCACATTTATTTACAATAACTTTAAAAACGTAAAGATGGTGGCTACTATAGTCTAAAAAAGTTAAAAATGTCGAGTCCAAATGTAAGTTAAGTTATTCTTTTTAACAAAAGAGCATGTATAATTTATACAAAATTAAATATGGTTTGAGGTAGTGTTATGGCAGGTCATAGTAAGTGGGCAAATATTAAATTCCGGAAAGGAGTTCAAGACGCAAAACGTGGAAAAATATTCACTAAGTTAATTCGTGAAATTACCGTAGCGGCTCGTATGGGAGGAGGAGAAGAGTCTTCTAATCCAAGATTAAGGGATGCAGTTAAAAAAGCGCTTGCTGCAAATATGAAGCGGGATACAATTGATAATGCCATCAAGCGCGGTGTAGGTGGACTCGAAGGCGAAACAATGATGGCCATGCGTTACGAAGGTTATGGACCCGGAGGAGTTGCAGTTCTTGTCGATTGCTTATCGGATAATAAAAACCGAACTGTATCCGAAGTGCGTCATGCATTCACTAAGTGCGGTGGCAATTTGGGGACTGATGGTTCAGTATCTTATCTCTTCAACAATCAAGGAGAGATTCTTATGGCGCCTGGACAGTCTGAAGAACAGGTGATGGAAATTGCTATAGATGCTGGTGCCGATGACGTTTCTGTTGATGATAGTCAGATTGAAGTGATTACCCCAGTTGAAGCCTATCATAGTGTATTAAATGCGCTTACAGAAGCAGGCTTAGATATTGAGCAATCTCATTTAACCATGCGTGCACAAACTTTAGTTTCTATTGATGATGAATCGGCGGAAACTCTCTTGAAATTAATCGATATGTTGGAAGACTTAGATGATGTTCAAGAAGTATATAGTAATGCTGAGTTCTCAGAAAAACTTCTAGAATCAATGAATTAATGGCCATTATTTTAGGGATAGATCCTGGCTCAAGGATTACTGGATACGGTCTGATAAAAGAATCAGACCGTAAAATCGAGTACGTTGATAGTGGCTGTATACGTACTACTCCAGATGGTGAGCTGAGTCAAAAATTATTGCAAATATATGATGGTATTTGTCAATTAATGGATCATTACTCACCAGATGAAGTGGCGATTGAACAAATATTTATGCATGAAAACCCAAACTCAGCTCTAAAATTAGGGCATGCACGCGGGGTGGCTATGGTTGCTGCTGCATCTCATCGTGTTAAAGTAAGCGAGTATTCAGCACGAGAAATTAAGCAAATGGTTGTTGGTTATGGAGCAGCTGAAAAAGCGCAAGTAAGTCACATGGTCGTGCATTTGCTCGCCCTGAATAAGGCGCCACAGAAAGATGCTGCAGATGCATTGGCAATTGCAATTTGCCATAGTCATATGCGTCATAATTTGTCATCAGTAATTGGCAGGCGGGGATTAAGGAGAAGAAAGAGATGATTGGTTGGTTGGATGGACAAATTATTGATAAACATCAACCAGGAAAATTGGTTCTTAATGTCCATGGTGTAGGATATGATGTCGAAACCTCATTAAATACCTTTTTTCAGTTGGATAGTTTAAATGGTTCAGTAGGGTTACACATACACACAGTAGTTCGTGAAGATGCTTTACTTTTGTATGGTTTTTTAGAGAGACAAGAGAGAGAGCTATTTAGAGCTTTAATTAAAGTGAATGGTATTGGTCCAAAACTGGCCATGTCAATTCTTTCGAGTATAACACCGAATGAATTTATTCAATGCATTCAACAGGAAAACGCTTCCATTTTAATGAAGTTGCCAGGCATAGGTAAAAAAACGGCGGAACGTTTAGTCGTTGAAATGCGTGATAGTATGAAACAATTTTCTATGTCCGCTTCGGCTTCTCTAAATAAATCGCTTCCTATAATGAGTGGTCAAGATGAGGCAGTGTGTGCTTTAGAAGCATTGGGGTATAGGCCTCAAGAAGCGTTAAAAGCAGTCAATAAGGTGAATGATAATTCTAAAAGTTGTGAGCAGCTTATCCGTGATGCATTGCAAGTTTTAGCAGCTCGCTAATGAAATGTATGGAATGGAAGAGGCATTTTATTTTATTCTTCGGGTGCAGATATGCACCTGTTTACTACATTATTTATTTTCTTGGACAGGTATGAAGAATCTTACAATTAAACCTGTGCCTTCTTTAGGGGTATCGAGCATAAGTCTTCCACCATGCAATTCGGAAATTTGCTGAACTATTGCTAAGCCAAGACCACTTCCGGGGCTTTTGTTTCCTAAGACACGGAAAAAGCGCTCAAAAACACGTGATTGTAATTCCGCTGGGATACCTGGTCCGTTATCACTGACTTCAAGCATTATCTCATTTTTTAATTTAGCCAGACGTACGATAATCCGTCCATGTGCATTACAGTATCGTATAGCGTTATCAACAAGGTTACGAATTAATATTCCCAGAGCAGTAGAATTTCCATAAACAGTTAAATTTTCTGCATCACTTTCAAATTCAAGATCAATTTGCTTTTCGACCGCCGCAGGTGCAAGCATAGCAAGTATTTCGCGAGTTAATCGACTTAAGTTAACTTCATCTTTCTCATCCATGTGCGCTGCTTCTGGTACAAGTCGGCTCATAGTAAGTAACTGTTGAACTATGTGGGTACTTCGATTAACACTTGCAATAAGCTTTTGTAGTGCCTGATTTTTTTCCTCTATATCATTAGAATGCAATGCTACTTGCGCTTGTGTTTTTAGTGCGGCAAGAGGGGTGCGTAGTTCATGCGCTGCATCAGCTGCGAAACGTTTTTCGCGTTCGAATCCTTCTTTGAGTCTGAAAAACAATTTATTCAATTCGTCAATTACGGGTTTGATTTCTTCCGGAACTTCGTGTAAATCAACCGGTTCAAGATGAGTGGGGGCGCGGTTAGCTACTTCTTCTGCAACCTTATCCAGACTATCTAAACCACGGCCAATAATAATCCATATTAATAAGCCAGATAATGGGAATGTTAAAAGCATAATATAGAGGTCATCTTGTGCAATTCGATGACCTAGCTCGTTTCGGGTATCGTAACGCTCAGCTAAAACGGTGCGAATTCCTGCTTTATCATTGTAAGTAGTGAAAACACGCCAATCTTGGGTGGATATTTTTTTATCACTAAATCCATCTACTTCAGAAGTCAAAGGAATTTTGGGTGCTGAGGAGGAATGCAATAACAGTTTTCCACCATTGGTCCACACTTGAAAATTAAACTTATCGAGATAATTTTCAGGAGGCTCTTCATTCAGAAATCTCTTTTGATAGTATGTATCAATCTTTTGCGGGATTGTTTCGAGTGCTTCTTGAATTTTCGCAAGAGGGCGTTGATGAAGATCATCACCTAATAAAGCTTGATAAGAAAGAGCGGAAACGGCCATTAAACTATCCAAGTGATCTTGAATATCCTTTTGATCAAGATAGTAGTTACCTATAGCAGTTAATGTGGTCGTTATAGTAATGGCCAACAATAGATTGATTAGAAGAAACTTTCTTATAGAAGATTTCACGATACAGCAATACCATCATTTTTTTCTGCCATATATCCAACACCTCTAATTGTTCGAATAAAGTTGGCATTAAGTTTTTTACGTAGATTATGTATATGAACTTCAAGTGCATTACTATCTACATCTTCCTCCCAACCATAAATACTTTGCATGAGCTGTTCACGTGATAAAACCTGACCGCTGTTTTCTAGAAGTTTCTGTAATAATGCAAATTCTCTACGTGGAACATTAACTAAAACATCATCAACGAATACGGAGTGGGCGGCTGGATCTAGAGTAATATTTCTATATTGCAGAACTGAGTCAGCACGGCCTTGTGAACGTCTAACTAGAGCTCTGATTCTTGCGCTAAGTTCGTTGAGATCGAAGGGCTTAATTAAGTAATCATCTGCTCCACTATCCAATCCCTTTACACGATCTTCAACTGATTCTCGGGCTGTTAAAATAATAACTGGAGTAGGATTACCATCATGGCGTACGCTTTGTAATAATGCGAGTCCAGATAGCTTTGGTAAACCCAAATCTAGAATAATTAGCTCAAATGATTCGGATTTTAAAGCCGCGCGAGCTGCTTCACCATCTTTAAGCCAATCTACTATATAACCAAATTGGGTTAAGCCGGTTTTGACCGCATCACCAAGTAACTCGTCGTCTTCTACTAGCAATAGTCTCATTCTTGCTCCTATTGTTTTTCAAGGCCAGTCTCGTCCATGTGTTTTGTTAGATAAAAAGCTTGAATTAATACAAAAAGCAGAGTAAAACCAACCCCACCAAATAACTTAAAGTTAACCCAGGCATCGGTATTAAAATTATAGGCAACGTAAATATTTACTGCACCCATTAAAATAAAAAACAATACCCATGCTGTGTTCAGTCTATACCAGATCCTTCCTGGTAGCGTTACATTTGCTTCCATCATTTTTTGGATCAATGGTTTGCTGCCAATGTAACCTGAACTAAAAAAGACTAAAGCTGAGAGCCAATAAATACCGGTTGGCTTCCATTTAATAAACCAGGGATTATGGAAGAAGAGGGTAGCTCCTCCAAGAACCATGATTATTGCAAGACTGATTAGATGCATTTTTTCATAATGCTGGAATTTTAATCTGTAAAAAGCGACTTGACTTAAAGAGGCAATCATCGCAATAGCTGTCGCAGTATAGATACCAAAAAACTTGTATACTATAAAAAATAAAACTATAGGAAAAAAATCAAATAGTAATTTCATATACTTTAATGCAATAAAATAAGTTACTTTCATTATAACACAAGTTTTTGTGCTCACCTCCTTGCTTTATACTACAAATGCAAAATAATTGTTAGCAATCGGGAATTATGTATTCATAAAAACGGTTAGTTCAGTCCAAGAACAGAGTAAATCGGGGCTATGCTTCATTAACTCATTTAACGCCTATCAATTAACCGACTAATATTTTTTGTCCACTTAATAAAGGATCGTTTCGATTGAGGCCGGGGTTTAATGAAAGAATACGTTCTATTTTGGTTTTATGTTGTTGCGCTATAGAACTGAGGCTGTCCCCCTTTTTTACAATGTAGTGTATTGGTGGAGTTACTTTTTTCAAAATAATGAGTTGTTGCCCTTTTTGTAGAGCTTGAGTTGTTGCTAATTTATTCCACATTTGAATTTCTTTAACACTAACACCATACGTTTTTATCAGCGTCTGATAGGTCTCATTCTCTTGGACAATATGAATAACACGATGATTTTGTGGGACAGTTATTTGATGTTCTAATGGGAGGACATTTATAGCTGGCTCTCGTTTAACTACTACCGGGGTATTTCTGGTACTCGGAATTAAAAGGAACTGATTGGGCTCAACATGATTTGTCCTCAGCTGATTTAACTGTTTTATTAAATTCACCGTTGTGTGGTATCTAACAGCAATGTTATCCAAGTTGTCGCCAGGTTGTACGATGTGCTTTTCCCAGCTCACACGTTTTTCTGCAGGAAGGTTCGCAAGATTTAAATTAAATTGATGTACTTTTTCAGCAGGGATTAACAATTTGATGGGCTTATCGGGAGCGGTTGTCCAACGATTAAAACCCGGATTTAATTTGATTAATTCTTTATAACTGATTCCCGCCATTTTCGCAGCGTGGTTTAAATCAATTGGACTCCCAATATTTACTTCGACAAAATAAGGAAGATAAGGAATTTCAGGTAATGTTACTTTATATTGTGTGGGACTTTTAATGATTTCTGCTAAGGCGAGCAGACGAGGCACGTATATTTGAGTTTCTCTTGGGACGGTTAAATCCCAGAAACTTTGAGCACGTCCACCCGTTGCTTTGATCGCTCGGTCTATAGTCCCTTCGCCTGCATCATATGCAGCTATGGCCAGAACCCAATTGCCATTAAAGAATCTATTAAGATATAGAAGATAATTGAGCGCGGCATCGGTAGAGGAACTGATACTGCGCCGTGCATCAAACCACCAATCTTGTTTTAATCCCAAGCCTGCTCCCGTTTGTGGCATCAGTTGCCATAATCCCGCCGCACCCGCTACGGAATAAGCAAAAGGATCATAAGCACTTTCAATCATGGGTAACAGAGCTAACTCTCCAGGGAGATTTCGCTTATTTACTTCATAAATAATATGATAAAGATAGGGTTCAGATTGACGACATACTTTAGTAAGAAAGCCTGGATGTGCTATAAACCAGCGGATTTGCTCCTGTACTTCAGGCCGCGATGTTTGATGATCTAAGGTGAGTTGAGCGCGTAATACTTCCCAGGAATCAACCGCTGCAAAGGTTATTGTGTTGTTAGTAATGCCCAAAAAAATGAGTAGCCAGAATAAAAAAACTTTTATTTTGAAAAACTTAAATTTCAATGGTCAATACCTATGAATATTATTAGCTATTGAGTTTACTAAAATTAGCCATAGTATTAAACCCTTGTTGAATTCATCTAAGCCATAAAGAATAAAATTAATTCTTTATGACTAACAGTTTTGAACTGTAAATGATAAACATACCTTTTTCTTTAGTGCTTAAAATTGAATTTCGATTATTTAAAAATATATTTTTCATTGTGAAACACGATAAAGAACAATATACTTGCACATTGATTAAGGTGAGGGCACTCTATCTCGCGGGATTTGGATAGCTCATTTATTAATGGTAGGTGTGGTTTTCATAGCATAATTAATAAAGTGGTTTCATGAAAAATTCAGATGTAGCTTTTCTTTATGTAAAAAAACACCCTACCTCTTTTTTTTCTGTCCAGAATAAACCAAAGTACTTATGGACTTCTTCTGAGTCAGGGGTTATTCACAATTTAACTATCCCTATACTAAAACAATTCTTAATGGGATGGTTTAAAAATCCCTATGCTGAAAAAATTGCCGCTATGCAACTCCAGAGTGGGAATTCAGAACACACAATTCAAAGTCTACCGTTTTGGCGGAGTCGTAAAGCATACCTTTCGTTGGACACTATAGCTGAACTGGATGAGCTTGGCGATTGGTATGATAAATCGTTTTTAACCAATATCCTGCTTAGGAAATTGGATCAGTATTTGGAAAATGGTTTTACAATTGGTATAAATTTTCGCGAAGTATTTCTAGTGCCTGAACATGAAGAACCCCCTTCTCATTTTCGACCGGGTATTGATGTATGTGTAAGAACTACCACTGAATACAAGAAAATGACAGATCGTTTATCTTATCAAATAGGAAAAGGGATATTTTATCAATATAAACCCTCTATATCAGCACGAGATCCTCTTAATCAAACGATTGCTAATCATTATTCAAATAACCCTTATTCCACTGATTGGGATAAACCTTATATAGATTACACTACTCCGTTGAAAAATTATCGTTTTTTTGATTCTGTCTTCGCATCTTTTATTAGCTACAAAGTATCCATTTCCTATGAGTTTTTAAAAACAGCCTCCATCTCTAAGGTTATCGCTCTTGCTTATCCAATTAATGTTTCTGAATTAATTAATTTTTTTCGAAACAGTGTCTTCTACGAGATTCCGGAACTGACTTTCGTTTTTAGGGGAAGCCAATAT
Source organism: Legionella stuttgartensis (assembly GCF_977063405.2). Classification (NCBI taxonomy): domain Bacteria; kingdom Pseudomonadati; phylum Pseudomonadota; class Gammaproteobacteria; order Legionellales; family Legionellaceae; genus Legionella; species Legionella stuttgartensis. Next base: position 26,529 of record NZ_CDRUHA020000111.1, on the reverse strand, counting down.
GAAAATGAGTTCGAGCGACAAAAGGTTTATGAAGATATTTTAAGGTTGATAAAAGAAAGTAAGTCTACTTCAATGATTCACATTTTTTTAATTACTAAAGATAATATTAATGCGAATTTATTGGAACTAAGACCCGAAACTCAGGAAACGTCCTGTCTTTTTCAACCCCTTCCGCAAGAGGCAGGGTATTATTTGTCTTCAAGAAATTTTTTATCGGCTACATACAGAAATATTCAAGAATTAGCATTAGCTCCTGATCTTTTTGAGAAAAAACTCAGATTGTTAAATAAAATTTATGAGAAAACACCCCAAAATAAACCTACTGCATATATATATGCAAAAGAAGTAAGCGAAAATATACGCAGGTCCAAAACTTTAAGTCGTGGACAACTAAAGTCCACTGCACGATTATCTATAACACAGCAAGAATCTATTGCGCAGACACAGGTAGTTAATCAACAAATTCAAAACACTCAGCAACAAGCGGTTAATCAGCAAATTCAAAACACTCAGCAACAAGCGGTTAATCAGCAATCCGTGCACGCTGCAGCTGTGTCTTCCCAAACGACAGTTGCTTCATCATGGGATTTAAAAGTTAATTTAGAAAGTTTTTGTAGACGATTAGAGACTTTTGCCAAAAAAAAACTACCGACTGTCGTCAATGAAGAACAGTTATTGAAACAAGCAGGGTGTCTCACTGAGTTTTATTTAAAGCACCATAGTCGTGCGCATTTTTATGGACAACTTGCAAATGATAATGCCTTTCGTATGCAAGTAGCCGCTAAAATATTCGGTATTGGATTGATGGCTGAAGAGGGTTTGTCCTCCGCTATAAAAATTAAACTACCTCATTATGCAATAGATAATATTGAAGCGATTGTGGCTGATTCTCTTATAGCGAATATCGAGCTTATTCGCGATGGACTGTTTGAAGAAAATCGAATAATTAAGGACCATTACTTATTTGGGCGCACCCTATATGATTATACAACCACGTCAAATGATATACCCAAGTCTGTATCTTCAATACTTCTTTCACGCTTATGGAATATACCATCTATAGAACAAAAGTCGCCCACTGAGGAATTATTTGTACCTTCTCTTCAACCTTGCATACTTATTACTGAAGAGGAACTGGGCTCGGTTGACAGTAGACAAAAAATTGAACTTATTCAGAGTGTTGAATCACTGCTTAAGCTTTTTAATTCGCATCCATCTTTAAATAAGGAAGAAATTGGCGTTCTGGAGCATCAATTTCTCGTTTTAATACGTTTTTATTGTCCGAATCGATTGGGGGAAGTTGAGCTTTTAGAGCAATTTATGGCACGTTTTACTGTGCACAATGAGGACAACTTAAAAATCCTTTTACAAATTCTTATTTGTAATCATAAAAAGGGTCTTGATTCGTTTTTAAAATTATTATCTTTTTTGAAAGAACGGGCATTATTAGACTATTTTTATAAGATTTACTTTCAATATGCAGTCAATAGTTCAGCCGTCAAAGAAGTTCTTAAGGCATTCTTAAAATCAACTTTTATAAGATTAGCTGCGCGAATTCCTATTTCCAAATCCCCGGATGAATGGCCTGATTTCGACCGATTTTGTTTGCACTTAATGTCATTTGCTGCAGAAAATAATTTCCAAATCACTGCCCATAATCTCTGGACGGTTGAAGCTTTATGGTACCGATTGTATGCAAAGTTTTTGGCGTACAGCGAAAATAATGAGGAGGAAGCACAAAAATTATTAAGTCAACTTACATCAAACTTAATTAATGATTATGGTTTATGTATTGCTCCAGTTACCTCATTTGAAACATTCGCAACAGGGCTAGAACGCTTACTTGACCATGCCATATCCAAGCATGCATTAGAAGAACAAATTGAAGAAATCAAAGGGATTTCATTTTTACCTATGGATGTTCCATATGCTTGTACTTGGAATGGGTTTCACGTGATTTCTTCTGAAATGCAAATTCATGCATCAGCTATCAATCCTAAAAATAATGCTTATTCCATTTCTGAGATGGAACTTTTAAACATTCTTAAAAGTCATCAACCCGACAATAGTTTGCTTAAAACAGCTGTCTTTCGATACTTGGGAGCACAAAACCTAAGGGAAAGTCTTAATTATTATCGAAATTTGTATGAACCACTGATACACCAAGCAGTAAGTCCAAACACGAAGTTTATCTCAGAACTCTTATTTGCTTTCTATGTCACTCAATATACCGGGAAAGGATATCATCGGGATCTCGACCACAGGAGATTTACGGAGCAATTTATGGCTTTTATAAAAAGCCATAGCTTGTCTAATTCACTATCATCTGATGAGATTTTTTTATGCATCAACAGTTTATTTTTACAATTAAACAAAACAACCACCGATGAACATAAGGGGATTCAGAGCTTATGGAGTATTTGGCAAAATCAGCATACTTTTGCGTACAAAACCGCTAAAACTCCAATACCAGAAATCTTCTTAAGAAAATTTCCTAAAAAAAATATAGAACATTTCCTATCAACGCAAAAAGAAAACTTGATAAAAGCACTTCCCGCCATAAATGAAGTTGGGCTTTCTCCATGGCCACTTATAGATGTTTGGTGTGATGAGTTAAATAGTTCTCCGGAATATAAAAAACTTATTAGGTATTATTTAGAAAAACTTTATCCAAAAATGGATATGGGAAATTTTCTGGGGAATTTTGATAAAATAAAGGCCTGCTTGTATTCTAATAATACAATCTTTCAAGTAAATTCAAAGTCCTTTGTGCATCTTGTCTTTGACCATTTTCTTGATAAAACCCTAAACCAGGATTCATTTATTTCTTTGATCCAGCTTGTGGCTACAGAAATATCAAAACATGAAAATCAACCATCATTAGACAAGTTAACTGCTCATTTCTTACTGATTTTGGCGAAAAAGCCTGAATTTTACTACGCCTTAGCCAACACAAAAGATTTAATTAGCACGCTTCTGGAAACTTTTTTATTAATTGGAGTGAAAGGAGATCTTAATTTATTGTTTAATCTAATGGAAATTTTGTTGCCATTTGGAGTGGTCGAAGCGCAACAACTTTTTAAGAAACTTATTCCCCTTATTGATAGTGAAGGAGGCAGCCATTTCCTAAAGTCCCATTCGGATTTAGATGCGACTGAATTAAGACGAATAATCCAACTCTTAGAAATAGTTAAACCCAATACACTTGCATTAAATTTACTGGAGGGGCTTTACCAACAGGGTCTTACTCAAGAACTCCCTGAAATAATTTCTTTATTCGAGCAAAAAAAAGAAAAGGACATACGCTGCTTGTTGCTGCTCGGTCAAGTTTGTCAGACAAAGAACAAATCGCTGTTAACTCAATTGCAAAATCTTAACAACAAACCAATCCAGGATTTGAAGAAAATAGCATCGATCTATAAATTAAAGATAGCGAATGTTGAAGATGTCATAAAACTATTGGCAGCTACATCTTTAGAAAAGGCTACTGCATTATTTTTGCGTAAAAAATATCAAGAGAACCTCGAAAGATATGATTATAATCCCGAAGTAATAAGGGAACAAATTTCGCAAATTAAACTGAAATCGCATGAAACAGATGACGATTTACCATTGAGCCCTCAGGAACAAGCGCAGTTATTGCAGGATTATCAATTTGTAATGTCCTATATGGCTCAAAATCCCATAAAAATTTATGTGGATGGAGTTAACAAAGAAGTCACTATTAATGAATTGAATGAAAGAGAGTTTCAGCTCCTGTTCAAAGTACTACAAGAACAATTATATAGAGGAGTGAATGTTCAACGTAACCAATTACTATTAATTGCGTTAAGTGTTGAAGCTCTATATAGAACTACTAATAAATTTCCTCGACACACGCAAATATTAACACTTCTAAAACACATTCATTATCCGGGCAACATAATTCATGAAATTAAAACCGGAGAAGGGAAGAGTATTGTTGCTGCAATGCATGCTGTTTTACTGTGTGGAATGGGGCGAACGGTTGATATTGTTACTGAAAATGATCAATTGGCTAAAAACGCCTTGGAGAAATTTTCACCATTCTATCAATATTTAGGAATCCCTTATGGGAAAAGCATTATCACTGCACAAAGTACTCATCCAGAATATATCCCCAACGGCATAAATTATTCTACGGCATCGAATCTTTCTTTATTTCGCATGCGTATGGCGTTGGAAAAAAAAGTGATGCCAACTAATCCCTCTTTGGTGGGGGATGAAATTGATGCAACTTTAACTTCTACCGTGCAGTTTCGCTTGGCAGCTACAATAGATCTTATGGGCAAAGATACAAAATTGTGGCCCGAACTGAATAAGTTATTACTTGAATTTGTTAAAGAAAAGGAAATTTATCTAAATAATCCCTGCAGCAAAGACGACGATATCGTTAATTTAAAGAATTATTTTATTGCTAAAAAACCAAGTAAAGAGTTTCTTGATTTTATACAAAAAATACCCAACGAGTTTTTAGGGATGTTAATTGAATCAGCCATGATTGCTCATGAGCTTGAAGAGAAAGAAGACTATTACATCGTTAAAATAAGTGAAAAGGGTAAGGAATATTTTTATGCAGCCCCTATAATTGATAGTACTAAAAGACCAGCTCCTAATGTTAATTATTCAGAGTATGTCCAACAATTACTCCATACACGGCTAAATAATAAACAACCGCCACCAGTTCATCCATTCAAAATTGAACCGAGCACCGAAACAATCCTTGTTAACAGTGCAAAAAATTTCTTTGATTATTATCGATTACATAATGGCCCTATTATTGGCTTGACTGGAACAGCTGGGTCCTGCGTAGAACGGGCTGAGTTTTATACGCAGCAAGGTTTACTAGCGTTCAGTTATCCTACATTTTATCCGGATCGATCCAAAGATCTGGGATTAATAACAGTGTTCGGGAGAGAAGAGCATCTTCATAAAACATTTGAGTGGATTAAGCAACACAAACTGCAAAATCCAACTCAACCTATTTTGTTAATTACCCGCTCACCACAATATACAGAGTTATTTAAGAATTTTATTACGTCGCGAACAGACTGGAAAATTCAGAGTTATCATGGTTTCGAAGAGGCAGGGAAATCAGAAGAAAATATAATTTATACTGCTGGAAAAGATGATGTTTTAACTGCGGCGAATCAAAGTCTTGCTCGAGGTGCAGATATTGATCCGGAGCATGAAGATGGTTTATTGACCATTAATTTATGTACCGATTTAACTCCCAGTGAGTTGCGCCAAATTCAAGGAAGGTCAGCTCGAAATGGGAAGCCTGGACAATTTATCTCAATCATTGATGCACAAAATCTAGGTAATCCTTCTGACTCCCCAGAAACTTTGGCAGCTGCTTTTAGAAAACATCAACTCAATATTAGCCTAAAACAACAACAAGAACGTGCAAAAACTCGTTTGTTAGAAGAAGCTCGTAACTTTATGGTAAACCAGATTCTAAAACTGCGGGAAACTGCTGATAAAATATTAGCATCCCAATATGGAGAGGATAATTCGATTGCGGATCCACAGCAGTTATTGCGTTCTTTAAGTTCCTTAAATCGAAATGCAGAGAAGCATTATGGAAAATTATTAGAGCAACACCCCTTATTCGATGATGAAGTAATAGATGAATTTTTGTCAACACGAATCAGTGATTATCAACACGTGGTGGATAATTGGCTTCCAGAAAATCAATTTAATGATGTGCAATTCGTACAACCCTCTATTCCACTTGAAACTGTAAAAAAATTAACGCCTCATTTGCAAACCACAGTTAAGCAATTACGGATTTTTTCAGACATTTTTCACCGTAAATGGAAACTGGATGGTCATAAGATAACAAAACAAAATTTTGATAACTTAGATGAATTAGTTGAGCTTTTTGATCCTTATTTTAAAAAGAAATGCAGCTTTAAACAGGCACTGGGGAATGCTGTAGATGAAAAGGGAATGCTTGGATCAGAGCAGATAAATGCATACGTTAAACTAATTAAAACAAGTTTGGATGAAATGTTGGAATTTGCGCAAACCATCCCGGTAATTGGAAAATTAGTTCCTGTCAAGTCGATCAGAAGTTATATAGAAAATTATATTGATACAACGAAGGCTAAGATACTTGAAAAAAAATGGGATGAGATACGTCTTCCTACCCTCGATATTTCAAGTATAACCACATGGTTCACAGGAATAAGTCATGTCCTTAGTGTCGGCTCCATATTTATTGGAGGACCAATGTCTTTTATTATAAATCGTTTTATCATCCCCACGATTTTCGGATGGATAAAACAAACGCTCAAACGTAGTTTTGCAAATTCAGAGTCTCTAGTAGCACAAATACTTATTGGTATTGACGACATTGGTAATGATTTATCGGAGGCCATTCATGCAATTACGACATTAGATAATGAAAAAATTACCATAGGACTTTTACTAGATAAGTTTGGTCCATTAGTAAAAAATAAAGCGCTTCTATTAGCCTTATCAAAATACTTAGAGCTTATAGAAAAACCACAATACATCCCATGGCTACAAGTTATTCCCGATGTTCTAGAGCTGTTGGAACAGTACAGAGAATGCAAACCTAATGAGTTATTACAAGTTGACACGGTCATGGCTTTTTTGCAACATGCTTGCCACTCAAAGAGAGTTTTAAATGTATTAAAAAATAGTCCTTATTATGAAAGTTTGTTGCAATTAAGTTTGTTAGACTCTAATTTTATAGGTCAAATAAGTTCTTTTTCATTTCCTGAATTTATCAATTTAATCAAGATAACCGCTCATCCAAATTTTTTTGCATTAATGGAGCAACTTCCCGAGGAGACTATTTTTGAGGAATTGGGGCAATGGCTCGAAACAATACCTGATGATCTACCTAAGAAAAGTCGACAAGCGATTCAAGAGTTATTGGATTATCAAACGAATCATGAGCGTATTGCAGAAGAAAATAAACAAAACATGTTAAATCTTCGTAAAACGTATCTTTTAACTCTGAGTAAGTTTAAAAGCGAGTTAGCGAAACTGAAGCCTGTGGTAAATGCAGTAGCACCCAAACTCGAGCAGGAGGTTAAAGACTCATCGGAGCATTTTAGCTTAAAGCAGCTTGTTGTCTTAATGGCAACAGTGGCTTTTATCAGCTATAGCTTTATATATTTGTCTATCCCTGTGGCTTTAGTCTGTTTTGCTCTTGCTGCATGGATGGTTGCCCCCGTCTTTCTTAACCAATTCTCCGCACAAAGCAATGAACAATCAAATCTCTCAGAAAAAACGGCATTATTGGATGAGATACCCTCATTTGTTTTGAATGAAGATATGCAATCTAAATTATTGGTTCATGAGAAGATAAGACAAAAGGCAAGAGGAGCTTCGAATGAAAGTATAATTCCCACTCTTTCAAATTCAAAACTTGGGTTTTTTATGGGGAAAAAGACCTCCAGTATCGATATGAAGAGGGGAGTCAGTGAGAACAAATTACCCTCCACATCTCCCGCTGAAAAAGTGAAAATGCCTCAATTAGTTGTGCCAGCTCGGTTTGTATCTCCATAAAAACCTGGTCTTATTTAAATATGTTTTTTTCTTCTCTTAAAACGCTGAATACTTCTAATGAGTTATTTGATGTTGCCCCATGTGTTAATGCATATTTTTGTACTTCGGGCTGATTGGTACGTAAAAAGGGATTAATTAATAATTCGAGTTCCAGAGTTGACGGAAGCGTGCAAAATTGGGAGGAGCTTTGTATCTTTTTTAAGTATTGTTGAATAACCGGATTATTAGGCTCCACTGTTTGTGCAAAGCGTAGATTTTGTTCTGTGTACTCATGGGCGCAAAATATTTTTGTGGTGGGGGGTAATGTTTTGAAAAGATGCAATGATTGATGTAATTGTTCCATTGTCCCGTCAAGAACACGGCCACAACCCGCAGAAAAAAGGGTATCACCACAAAATAATAATCCTTTACTAGGTTCATAATAACTAATATGACTTGAGGTATGTCCTGGATTGAATAAAATTTTGAAAACACATCGCCCAACTCGAAGGGACTGATGTTCTCGTATCGTATTATTTACATAAGGGATGCGCGGATCACTTGGACCATAAACAGTGCATGAGTGATAGGTTTTGAGTAATTGACTTACTCCTCCAATATGATCTTGATGATGATGAGTTAACAAAATAGAACCCAAGCGCAGTTGTTGTGTCTGTGCAAATTCGATTACTGCTTCTGCATCACCAGGATCGACACAATCAAAAGTTCCTGCAGTTGTATCAATAATGGCCCAAATGTAATTATCTGAAAAAGCAGGAATAGGATAAATCGTCATGAATAAGTCTCAATGATGTAAGAGGAACTATCCGGATTAAAATAAGTTTTAAGTATATTTAAGGCAGTGTTCATTTCTTCTGCTAAAGTAAAGGGTGGATTAATTATCCATAGACCACAACCCGACATACCTTCCATTGGCTTTGCTGTCAGATTAAATTCAATACGTAAAGCATTTTTGGCATTGATTTCTTTCATACCTCTGTTAAGTCTATCAGTCAATTTTTTATCGACCAACGGATACCAAAGACAAAATACACCTGTAGAAAAACGAGAATAAGCGTGTTTGATTGAAAGAGGAATTTCTTTATATTCGTCTTTTATTTCAAATGAAGGATCAATAAAAATTAATCCTCTTTTTTCTGGCGGTGGAAGTAGTGCTTTCATCGCTGCGATACCGTCAGTATTGCTAAAATGCACTTTCTTATTCATACGCTGAAGCTGGGTTAGAGCTTCAAACTCCCTGGGATGAAGCTCACAAAAGTACATTCTGTCCTGCATACGTAAGGTATTAATCGCGAGAAACGGTGAACCAGGATAATATTTTAATGAAGGAGTGGAATTGAGTTGATTGATCGCCTGAAAATAGTCTTGAAAAACAGAGGGTAGGGTGCGTTGATCAGGCCAAATTCGTTGAATGCCTTGTTTGTATTCCTGAGTTTTTTCAGCTTGTTTATTCTTTAAGTCATATAAGCCTTTCCCTGAATGGGTCTCAAGATAAAAAAGAGGCTTATCTTTACGTGTTAGGTAATTCAAAAGATGGGTTAAAGCAATATGTTTAATGACATCTGCAAAATTACCTGCATGATATCCGTGTTGATAACTGAGCATAGTGTTCCTAAAACATTTTTATAATTTGTCTACTATACTCTTTTTAAGAGAGTATAAAAGGGGAAAGCTATGGATCTTCACGAAGACTATGATGACCAATCATTCTCTGATTATAATTACGATGATGATATCGAATCTACAGCTCATCGAAAAAACATTAGACGTATGCTCGAAGAGAAGCTAGAGCGTAAACGTTTAAAAGAGGAATTTAAAGATGATTTCGACGAGTTGAGCGGAGACTTTGACTGGGATATTTTAGATAAGTAGCTGAGCGTCTCTAAAAGATGCCAGTTATTAAACGCTTTGGAATAAAAGGCGGGGGGTTTTTATTGATCAATTACCCGTCTATTTGATTCGCTAAAGTGGCCGCTTTTAGTGTATTTTCGAGTAATGTGACAATAGTCATTGGTCCTACGCCGCCGGGTACGGGAGTTATCCATGAGACTTTGTTTACCGCCTTTGTAAAATCTATATCACCTCTAATGCTACCATCCGCTAATCGATGAATACCTACATCGATAATGATCTGTTCCTTACTTAGCCATTCACAATCAATAATATCCATTTTTCCTGTGGCTATAATCACAATATCAGCGGTTCGCACAAATTTTTCTAATTGTTGGGTGAATTTATGGGCAATAGTTACTGTTGCTCCAGCAAGGAGTAATTCTAAACTCATAGGGCGACCCACAATATTTGATGCACCAATAACTAGAGCATGTTTCCTTTTGACTTCAATTTGATAATGTTTTAATAAATTCATTATGCCAAGAGGCGTACATGGGCGTAATAATGGATTACGCTGTGCTAGTCGTCCCAAGTTATAAGGATGAAAGCCATCAACATCTTTTTCTGGTTTGATGTGCTCAATAATGACACGTTCATTTATATGTTTTGGCAATGGCAATTGGATAAGAATCCCATCAATTTGATCAGAGCAATTTAAATCATCAATCAGCTTGATTAGTTCTTCCTGAGTTGTTTTTTCAGATAAGTCATAAGAATGAGAGGTAATACCTACTTCGACACACGCTTTACGCTTATTGGTTACATAGACAGTAGAGGCTGGATCATTGCCAATCAGAACGACAGCAAGACCTGGTGCGCGATGATTTATTTGTACATAATCATGTACATGGTGTTTTAATTCCTCTCGACGAAGAGAAGCGACAACCTTTCCATCAATCAATGATGCAGACATAGTTACCCATAAGAAAAGCAAGGTAATAAATTATGAATTAGAGGTTGGGGTAATGCAATAGGATTAATGATGTATGAAGTAATTATCATAATTTTAAGCTACTCCCAACTATTCATTGAACTTTAATATCTATGTACTGGAATTCAAAAAAAATTTTAAGCTTCTGTAATGAAGTTAGTTCGCATTATTGTCTCGTACATTGGACTGTACATCTGCTTCAAACTCGTTTACTCAAAGTGTTGTAAAGCCAGGCGATGAGAAAGCTACTAATGAAGGTACTAATGAATACTCCGACTGCACCAAGAACACATTGGAGTAAGGAGAGATCATAGGTCATGTATATTGTTCCCATCACACCAGTAAAGGGTTTCCCTTTATTAAAAATTACAATCATTAACCCCATGAAGAATGTAGATATTCCAGAGAGAGCGCCAAGAGATGCCCCTAAAGCAACAGGATCTATTTTGCCGAATTTCATATAGCTACCTATTATTTTCCTAATAATTCGTTCCATTATTAATTATTATCATGGTTATTGGAAGCATCTTACTTTGTACATGACAGATTAAAAGAGCTGAACATATTTTACTCAGGTGAGGAGGAGCTAAATTACAAAATTTTTTTGCAACGGAGCATGATTGACTCATAAGCTTGCTATCTCTATACTGAAATACCTTTGATTTTATGGTAAATATTGTGGAAGAACTTAGTGAATTACTTAGACCATCTTGGGGCGCAGAAAAATGGATTTTAGAGGGATGGAACAAGATTACGGCAGATGAGAAACAACTCATTAAAAATAGAATTGACGAGTTATTTTGCGATGGTTTACCTTTTGAGCTTCAATCTGACAAGCTATTTTATATTTACACGTTTTCACTTTTAGCACAGCTCGAAGTATTGGCAGTGCAAATTCCGCTTAAATTTGAATCAAAAATGTCTACTGTTGAATACAGAGAGCGCATGCGTCAACAATTGCTTGACGAAATATTTCATGGCTTAGTATTCACTAAAATTGTTTATATGCTTTGCGCCCCTTATGCTTCTCCACCTCCCTACAGCCCACATATTGAAATCATTTGTAATTTTATTCGAGCAGAAAGTTGCCCTAAAGTAGCAATTATGTTGCTTAATCTTATAGGTGAGGGATGGATTGAGGAAATTTTTGAAAGCCTACATCGTTATGGTGTTGCACCAAAAGTATTCACAACAATTCTCGAAGATGAGCATCGTCATGTATGCGAAGCCGATTTATATCGTGATATTGGTATGCCAGATGTTGAGCAAATAAAACCGAAAATTGCTTATCTGGAAGAACAATTAATCACCAATATTTTTATGCAATATAAATATATGTCTTCTGTTTGTGCTTTATTGGGTGTTGATGGAGTGATGCATTTTAAAGAATCCCTCAATAGAAAACATACTCAGCAGCTAAGTAAAGTCAATCTTGAACCCAGTGAAAATTGGAAGAATTTCATTGGATTTGCAGATGAACTATTACCTAGAGTTCGAAATTATACTGAGTCAAATCGAGAAGTTGAAATGACTCCAATTCGAAAAGCACTCATGACTCAGTGGGATAACCCAAGCGATCCAACGATGACTGGACAGTTTAGGATCGATATCTCATGCCTTGACTTTTTTAATAAAAAATTTGCTTCAGAGACCTTGACTACTTTGATGTTGCAGGCAGTTAGTTCCTGGATGACGCTCTCGGATTCTTTTAGAAATTATTTGAGTTTTCGAAAAATTTTCCAAACGAAGGAAGCTTATGTTGGTCTTGTCGTATTGCTGCCGGGATGTGGTGATCATCTAGGTACAATTGTTTTCGAAAATTGTCATAATCTTAGCTTTTATGATTTGTCTGCAAAAATTCGCACCATAGTAGGTATGATGGTTTATTGCTATAAAAAACGTGAACACTTAGAAAAAACAAATCCACGTATACAGCAACTAATGAAAGATATGGTTTATGAATATGCATATAACACTTATCCATATCCCCTCGCAGGAACACCGTATATCTCATTAAGTAATATTGGTGTTTTTGGTTATACCCAATCTATGGCACCACTTCGTAAAACTGAGTCCATGCGATTTACTATAATGGAAGTTGATCGAAGACCTGTTTGGCAACATGATACACAGTCATTTGTACCTAAAGATATGTTGCCCGTCTCTATCAGCGCGGATCATCGTATTTTTGATGGTAATTCGACCGTACCTAAAATGGTTGAAGAAAGGTTCCAGGCTATGTTTGCTAAAATGTGTAAGGAAAAGCCGAAAGCAAAACAACCATTGCATCAGCATGAACAATTAGAATTACTTATCGATCAATTGATTGAAACCAATGTTGAAATGGGATACAAGATGTTGATGTTACTTCAAACCTGTTGGTTTGATTTTATTTCCCTTGAAGACTGTTATACTGCATCCCATTATCATGGGACACAAGATTATACTAAGGAGCCAACTCTTATCTAATGTAATCGAGCAGAAAGTTATATACCCAAGCAGCAATATAACTACTAACAAAAGTGTTCATGAGTACTATGCCCGCACCTAGACCGGCATTAGCCACGGAGGGAGTATATGAAAGATATATACTGCCTACCATGGCGACAAAGGGTTTACCAGTATAAAAAACAAATGCCGCCAAGCCCATAAAAAATGAAGCAAGTGCTGATAGAATACTAATAGAAATACTTAAAGCAAGCGGATTTATTTTGCTGAATTCCATGATTTTTATCCTATTTTTAATAATAATTCATGCTATTATCAATTATTCCTTTTGAGATGGGAAGCTCATTTTTGTTAGAAATTTTATAGAGATAACGATGGACTCTTGCATGCATTGCAAGTAGAGTTATCTAATTGAATAATGCATTTTTCATAGTATTTTGTTTCGTGAGCCAAATAGAATATTTTAAATTAAATAGTTCTACTTAAGATGTTCATAAGAACGCTAATTACTTGAATGGATTAGTAAAGAATGTTAATTTTTTTAAAAGCTAATTTTCTGTCTTCAACCCCAAAGGGCATGGAGCTCTGATTGAAAAAAACGGTTTTATTTTCATCTCTGTTTTCACTTACTTTGCCAATAAGTGCGTACACCCTAGGTTTAGGTAAAATGAAAGTAGAATCAGCTTTAGACCAGCCTTTTCTTGCTGAAATTGAATTACTCGATGTACACGACGTTTCTTTGTCCGGTATTAAAGTAGGACTTGCTGATCCACAAAGCTATCGAAGCTTAGGTATTGAGCATTCTGAAGAAGTTAGTTCTCTTTCCTTTGATATTAGAAAAAATAAACAGGGAAAATTCGTTGTGATCGTTCACTCAACAGAACGAATGACGGATCCCTATATGGAACTTGTTGTCGATTTGATCTGGTCTAAAGGGCAAATTAATAAAGTTTTTACGGTATTGCTGGATCCACCTGGTTATAAATTAGCGAATACAACTGCACAAAGCGGTTTAACCTATCAGCGAAAATTTACTACTTATCATCAAAATACAACAGGTTCGACTAAGAAGTATCGTCAAGTGAATCAGGATCAGGCTACACAAAAGAAAAAAGCAGTTTATGGTCCGACAGTATCTAATGAAAATGTATGGCAGATTGCACAAAGATATAAAACTTCAGAAGCAATTTTACCGCAAATTGTTCTTGCAATTGTAGGAGCAAATCCGGATGCATTTATTGATGGAAATCTAAATGGATTAAAAAATGGAGTTCGCCTTAACGTTCCTTCTGATAAAGATTTTCAGGAGGTTCCAGCTGACTTAGCTACAGTTGAAGTAATGGCTCATGATAAAGCATGGAACGAAAAAACATCAATTAATCATGTATTAGCTCCTCCCTATATAACAGGACAAGCATCCAGTGCAGCCTCTGTTGAGTACTCACAAATACCGCCTGTACCAAAGTTTTCTGATGTTTCAACTTTGATACCGAGCCAAACATTGTCTAGATTTACTTTGCCAAGTTCAATCTCGTCTTTGGAGACCAAGAAACAAGTGAGTCCTGAGCAAAATAGGACACTGAAAGCTGAAATATCAATTACAACTGCTGCAGTAGATTCTTTGCGGGAGTCTAATGCTCTATTAACAGAACAACTCAGTTTATTACAAACACAAAATAAAAGATTACAAAAACAATTAGATATACGCGATCACGAGCTTCAATTAATCCGTAATCAAATTCAAACGATGATGAAAGAGCGGATAGCCATTGCAGGACAAGCCAACTCCATGAACAATTCAGATCACTCATCTGATTTTTGGATTTTATTTCTGTTATTGCTTGTTGCTGGTGGGGCGAGTGGGGTTGCTGCATATTTTTATTTTAAATGGCGTGATCAAGCAAAAAAAGGATCCGTTACAGCAAAGACCAATGCTCCAATTACTGTACATTCTGATTCACAGAAACCCATTATTTGTTCTGATGAGGGGCTTATTACGGAAGAACCTGTACAAGAGTTTAAAGCAGAGTCTAATGAAAAAACTGTACCTGAATTAAAATCTGAACCTGAATTAAAATCTGAACCTGAATTAAAACCTGAACCTGAATTAAAATCTGAGCCTGAGTTAAAATCTGAGCCTGAGTTAAAATCTGAGCCTGAATTAAAACCTGAGCCTGAATTAAAACCTGAGCCTGAGTTAAAATCTGAGCCTGAATTAAAACCTGAGCCTGAATTAAAACCTGAGCCTGAATTAAAATCTGAGCCTGAATTAAAATCTGAGTCTGAATTAAAACCTGAGCCTGAATTAAAACCTGAGCCTGAATTAAAACCTGAACCTGAATTAAAACCTGAGCCTGAATTAAAACCTGAACCTGAATTAAAACCTGAGCCTGAATTAAAACCTGAGCCTGAATTAAAACCTGAGCCTGAATTAAAACCTGAGCCTGAGTTAAAACCTGAACCTGAGTTAAAACCTGAACCTGAGTTAAAACCTGAACCCGAGTTAAAACCTGAGCCTGAGTTAAAACCTGAGCCTGAATTAAAACCAGAACCTGAATTAAAACCAGAACCTGAACCAAAGGCTGAGCCGGAATTAGAGTTTAGACCTGTGATAAAAACAGAACCTAATTTTGAGGCTGCAAGTGAGTTCACAAAAGGTACTTCTAATGCTCCTGAGCCTCAAGTATTGGCAACAGATGAAGAGCACTTGTTGGAAATTATACCTACTGAAGAGAAATTTGAGTCATCTGAGCGAACTAATGATGGCAAAAAAGATAAATCTCAAGAAGATAATTTACTTGAGTTTGAATCGGGTTTACATCATATGCTTACATCAAAGCCGACTCTAGGAGAAAATAATTCTCAAGAGCACGGCGATGAGGACAATGGTTTGGATTTTACTCCTTCATCTGATGATGTAATTCAAACACAGAAAAACGATGAGAATAGTGATCTTTCCCAGTTAAAAAACAAAAAGGCACTAGATACTCTGCTTGCTCTAGCAAGAACTTATATAGGAATGGAAGATATAGAATCTGCATTGCATTCTTTAAACGAAGTTATGGAACATGGTACTAAGTCACAAAAAGATGAAGCGCAACGCTTAATTGATGAAATACAAGGAAAACCATAATTTTTATTATGACCTGGATGAGGGTTTTGCTCGTAACGTGAGCTCCATTAGCAAAAACAACCTGGGCTTTGCTACGCTAGACCCAGGCTTATCTATGAGGGTTTTATTTCTTTATTTAACAAAGTTCTTTTCTTTACCAAAAAGATAGGTGGCTGTGATTAAAACTTCGTTTGAACGATAGGAACCAAGAGTTAATGATTCTCCAGTCCAAGCATTAACTCCGTTACCAGAGGCGAGTGGGCCTAAGTCCTGGTAAATATAACCCACTGAGAGGAACAATTGCGGAAGGAGTTGTACATCCACACCTGCACCTATATTGTAAGCGAACTCACTTGTATTAGAGTTTCTAAATTCAGGACTAATTCGCGGGGTAACTCCTGATAATGCGGATTCACTATAGTTAGAGGCATTGTTGAAAGAGCTGCCAATTCCTCCGTTAATGAATGGTGAAAATATTCCATATCTCATCAGATTTATTTTTCCAGAGGCTAATAAGAGATTGGAAGTAAAGTCCAGATTGTAGTTGTAGTTTGTAAATTGAGGTAAAGAATATTGTGTAATTTCCCCACTGATATGTGTTTTGAAAAAATACTGCCAAAAGATGCTCAATGAATAAGAAGGGAACCAGAGGCCATCATTTTGCCAACGTCGGCCTGCAGATGCTGCAATAATTCCTCCATTATTACTCGTAATTGAGTAGCGGTCTGCACCATAAGGGGCTGGAAACCCCGAGCCATTATTTACTTTGGTATGGGAATTTAATTCCGGAAATTGCGCGCCTCCTCCAATTGATAAAAACCAATTACCTTGAGCGTTGGAGATAGATTGATGTAAGGAATTTTGAATGTTTTCGATGTTTTTAGAGAAAGAAGAACTATGGCAGACAAATAATAAAGTGGTAATACCTAAGTAAAATAAATTCCTTTTCATAATGAGTCTCAATTAATGATTATAATGATATGCACAATTATTGACGCCAATTAATTGCGGAATGAGAAAGTATCATAATTGAATGAATCAAATCAATAAAATAGTCGAAGACACTTTTTAATACCTATTAATTTATAGGCGAAAATCATTAATTACTAAAAATCAGAACCAAGATAAAAGAAATTACTATAATATTTAATAAACTTGTAAATCAATTATATTAAGGTATAGACAAAACATATACTGTATTATAAATTGACCCTTTTATCAGGAATATTCAATGCGTATCGCCTTAGTGCTTGAGTACGATGGTAGCCAGTATCATGGCTGGCAAGCACAAACAGGCTTGCATACTGTGCAACAAGCCGTAGAACATGCTTTATCAAAGGTAGCAGATGGTCCTATTTCTGTAGTTTGCGCAGGTAGGACAGATACTGGTGTACATGCTACAAACCAAGTAATTCATTTCGACTGTGATAAAGTGCGTAGTATTCGTGCATGGATTCATGGCGCGAACTCTTTTTTGCCTAAAGATATTTGCGTTAAATGGGGAAAAGAATTAACAGAAGAATTTCATGCGAGATATTCTGCCACTGCGAGAAGATATCGTTATGTTATTTATAATGGTGCTATTCGACCTGCTTTATTTCGAAGCAATATAACTTGGCAATACCGGCAATTAGATCATCGTTTGATGCATCAAGCGGCCCAGGTTTTATTAGGAGAGAATGATTTTACTTCATTTCGCTCTGTTGAATGTCAGTCGAATACGCCTATGCGGAATATTCATAAATTACAGGTGAGTCGTACTGGTGATTTGGTGATAATAGATATTACTGCTAATGCTTTTTTACATCATATGGTACGAAATATTGCTGGTGTATTAATTGCAGTAGGTTCAGGAAAACATCCTGTATCTTGGGTAGATGAAGTGCTAAAAGCAAAAGACAGAAGACTCGGTGCCGAAACAGCACCTGCTTATGGGTTGTATTTAGTACAAGTGACTTACCCTCAGACGTTTTCTATATTACAGAATAATCCGGGGCCTTCTTTTCTTATGGAGAAATAATGAATCTGGCACGCATACGAGTCAAAATGTGTGGTATGACACGTAGCGAAGATGTCGCGCATGCGATTAATCTGGGTGTTGATGCTATAGGTTTGATTTTTTATCCGAAAAGTGCACGTTATGTTTCAATAGATCAGGCAAAAGTCTTGTTAAAAGATTTGCCTGCATTTGTAAATTCCGTTGCTGTTTTGGTGAATCCTGAACGTGATTTAGTCCATCAAATAGTAGAAGAATTACCGATTCAGCTATTGCAGTTTCATGGTGATGAATCCGCTGAGTTTTGCGAGCAATTTAATATGCCTTTTATTAAGGCAATACACTGTAATTCAGCAACATATATTCATCAGGCTGCACAGGATTTTGCAACAGCACGCGCATTATTGTTAGACACACCTTCAGAGGTAGCGCGCGGTGGAACTGGATGTGCTTTTGATTGGAAAATTATTCCACAAAAGCTGGAAAAGCCTTACATATTGGCTGGTGGATTGGATGAATTTAATGTACTCGAAGCAATTAAATCTTGTCATCCTTATGCTGTCGATCTGTGCAGTGGCATTGAGGTATCACCTGGGATTAAAGATCATGGCAAAATGAGTCGGTTTATGCAGAAATTGTTAAATTGGTAGTATAGTCGCCTGGGTGAAGCGCAGCGTAACCCGGGAAATTGGAATGCTGATCTCGGGTTACGCTGCGCTTCACCCAGGCTCATTTTTAAGAAGTTAATGAAGGTAGAGATGAACAAAAAAGAACTTCCTGACGAGCACGGGCACTTTGGTCCCTACGGTGGTATTTTTGTAGCAGATACCCTGATGTATGCATTAAAGCAATTAGAAGAAGCTTATGCAAAATATCGAAAAGATCCCAATTTTTTAGCAGAGCTAAATGCTGAATTAAAAGATTATGTGGGACGACCTAATCCACTTTATCATGCTCAACGTTTAAGTAAAGAAATCGGGGGGGCACAAATCTATTTAAAACGTGAGGATTTGAACCATACCGGGGCGCACAAAATTAATAATACAGTAGGGCAAGCGCTCCTTGCCACACGTATGGGAAAAACTCGAGTAATTGCCGAAACAGGCGCTGGCCAGCATGGGGTGGCTTCTGCAACAGTAGCGGCTAAATTAGGTTTAGAATGCGTGGTGTATATGGGGGCTGAGGATATAAAACGTCAGTCATCTAATGTTTATCGCATGAAATTGTTAGGTGCGGAAGTTGTCCCAGTTACATCAGGATCACAAACGTTAAAAGATGCATTAAATGAAGCGATGCGTGATTGGGTAAGCCATGTTGATGATACCTTTTATATTATTGGTACAGTGGCTGGCCCACATCCTTATCCCCAGATGGTTCGAGATTTTCAATCTGTTATTGGCATAGAAGCAAAAGCTCAATTTCTGGAAAAAACCGGACGCTTACCCGATGCATTAGTTGCTTGCGTAGGCGGTGGCTCTAATGCAATCGGTTTATTTTACCCATTCCTAAGTGACTCAACGGTTGCAATCTATGGAGTTGAGGCAGGAGGAAAGGGGTTAGAAAGTGGCGAACATTCTGCTTCATTGATTGCGGGAAAACCGGGGGTGTTACATGGTAACCGGACATATTTGCTCTGTGATGAATACGGTCAAATCAAAGATACTCACTCCGTCTCAGCAGGTCTTGATTACCCGGGAGTAGGTCCTGAACATGCTTATTTAAAAGATACAGGACGCGTTATTTATGAAGCAATTAATGATGATGAAGCATTGAACGCTTTTCGTACTTTAACACGGGTTGAGGGAATTATTCCTGCTCTTGAGTCCAGCCATGCAGTGGCTTATGCAATGAAGCTTGCCAAGAAGATGTCAGTGGATCAAAGTATTATCGTGAATTTATCAGGTCGAGGTGATAAAGATATGCACACTGTGGCACAAATTGATGGGATTACCGTATGAATCGAATCGACAAAACATTGATGCGCTTGAACGCCAGTGGTAAAAAAATGCTTAGTCCTTACATTACTGCCGGAGATCCTTATCCCGAAATCACGGTGAAGCTTATGCATGAACTGGTTAGAGCCGGGGCAGATATTTTAGAACTGGGTATTCCTTTTTCTGATCCCATGGCGGAAGGACCTGTTATCCAAAGAGCAATGGAACGAGCGCTTGCTCAGGATGTGCATTGCCAAACGGTTTTGAATATGGTGAAAGAGTTTCGTTTGCAGGATCAGGAGACGCCAATTGTTATCATGGGTTATTTAAATCCTATTGAGCATTTTGGCTATGAACTTTTTGCACAACAGGCAATAGAATCCGGGGTAGATGGAACAATCTTAGTAGATTTACCTCCCGAGGAAAGTGAAGAAGTAGCTAAGATCTGGCAAAAATATGGTTTATACAGTATCTTTCTTTGTTCTCCTACGACATCCGATGAGCGAATGGCATTAATTAACCAATTCGCCAAGGGTTATTTGTACTATGTGTCTTTAAAAGGTGTTACTGGTTCAGATGCATTGGATGTATCATCTTTAAACGCGCAGTATCAACGCCGTAAAGCACAAACCAAGCTTCCTTTAATGGTAGGCTTTGGCATAAAAACACCAGAAATGGCTGCAGAAGTTGCCAGATTTGCAGATGGTGTTATCGTTGGAGCGGCCCTGATTACACGAGTTCTGGAAGCGTACAACGCGAATAAAGATATGTTGGAAGCGGGAGCCGATTTAATTTACTCTATGCGACATGCTATGGATAAAAATTTAAAATGATAACAAAAGTTGCGCCAGTCTTATTCCAACTAATGAGATATAGAGAAAAATGCATTATTGGGTTGGTTTGATGAACACAAGCGTAACCTGGGAATCCGGTATTCAATAACCGGC
Organism: Legionella stuttgartensis; assembly: GCF_977063405.2. Lineage (NCBI taxonomy): Bacteria > Pseudomonadati > Pseudomonadota > Gammaproteobacteria > Legionellales > Legionellaceae > Legionella > Legionella stuttgartensis. The sequence goes on along the minus strand of NZ_CDRUHA020000111.1, from coordinate 5,705 downwards.
ATATAAGATTAATCGAGTTATAGCTTATTTTTACTGAAGCTACATAGTAATAACAGTGACGGAAATATCCCAATGATAGAATTAACTGAAAAACGAGCTCATTTTATAAGACAACTGATTACTGATGAACTGGCGAGTGGCAAACATAAGTCTGTAGTGACTCGTTTTCCTCCCGAACCTAACGGATATTTGCACGTAGGGCATGCTAAATCTATCTGTTTGAATTTTGGTTTGGCGCAAGAGTTTGGAGGAATCTGTTATCTACGTTTTGATGATACTAATCCAATCAAAGAAGAGGAAGAGTATGTCAATGCCATTATTGAGGATGTACGTTGGTTAGGGTTTGAATGGCATGACATGACGCACTCTTCAGACTATTACCATGAGTTGTATGATTTTGCTGTGTTACTTATTAAAAAAGATTTGGCTTATGTGGATAGTTTAAGCATGGAAGAAATTCGTGCTTATCGCGGAACCTTACAAGAGCCTGGACGTGAAAGTCCATACAGAAATCGACCCATCGAAGAAAGCTTGGATTTATTCACACGCATGAAAGCAGGGGAGTTTTCTGATGGTGCCCATGTATTAAGAGCAAAAATTGATATGCAGTCTGGTAACTTGAACATGCGTGATCCGGTAATCTACCGCATTCGACATGCGCATCACCAGCGTACTGGTGACGAATGGTGTATTTATCCGATGTATGATTATGCTCATCCTATTTCCGATGCTTTAGAAAAAATTACTCATTCATTGTGTACCTTAGAGTTTCAAGATCACCGTCCTCTCTATGACTGGTGTGTAGACAATTTACCGTTACCTGCAAAACCGATACAAACAGAGTTTGCACGTTTGAATTTATCACATACAGTCACTTCCAAGCGCAAATTACGTGAGCTGGTCGAAAAAAAGGCTGTTACTGGATGGGATGATCCACGAATGCCTACGATACGTGGGATGAGAAAACGCGGTTATCCAGCAGCTGCAATCCGCCAGTTTTGTGAAATAATAGGAATATCACGTAGTGATTCTGTAATCGATATGTCCATACTTGAGGAATGTGTTCGTGATGAGTTAAATAGAACAGCGAAACGCGCTTTATGCGTTATGGATCCTATAAAAGTAGTTCTAGAAAACTATCCAGAAGGTAAAGTAGAAGTATTAAAGCCAGCTTATAATCAGCAAGATCCAGATTCGGAGCGACGTGATTTACCGTTTACGCGAGAGCTTTTTATTGAACGTTCAGATTTTATGGAAGAGCCACCTAAAAAATACTTCCGTTTATCTCCCGGGGCTGAAGTGCGTTTACGTCACGCTTATGTAATTAAATGTCATGAAGTGATTCATGATGAACAGGGCAATATTATTGAGTTGCGCTGTACCTATGATGAAAAAACTTTAGGAAGAAATCCTGAAGATAGAAAAGTAAAAGGGGTCATCCATTGGGTATCATGTGAACATGCATATCCTGTGACTGTATTAGAGTATGACCGTTTATTTAATGATCCCAACCCTGGCCGAGAGGACGATTTTTTCCAATTTTTAAATCATAACTCATTGCAAATAAAACAAGCCTATTGTGAACCAGCTTTAGCAACTCAGCAAGAAGGCGAAGTGTTTCAGTTTGAGCGTTTGGGATACTATGGTGTTAATGAATTAAAAGATGGACGTGTTAACATATTTCATCGTGTCGTTGACTTGAAAGATACTTGGGGAAAACTAGGGTAAGCTAAAGGGGCAGATATGTTGCATTTATATAATTCTTTAACCAGAACAAAAGAACCGTTTGTTTCAATTGCACCTGGAAAAATCGGGCTCTATGTTTGTGGTATTACTGTTTATGATCATTGTCATATAGGCCATGCTCGCTCTATGGTAGCTTTTGATGTTATTGTTCGTTATTTGCGTTCCCAAGGTTATGAGGTGAAATATGTGCGTAATATTACGGATATTGATGACAAAATTATCGCACGTGCACATGAGCGTGCTATACCAATAGATGAATTGACTGCTCAGTATATTGCAGCAATGAATGAGGATACAAAAGCCTTAAATATTTTAGCACCGGATGTAGAACCACGGGCTACGGAGCATATACACAGTATTATTCAATTAATTGAACGTTTGCTTGCGAAAGGAAATGCTTATCTTAGCGATAATGGTGATGTATGTTACCAAGTCGACTCATTCGCTGACTATGGTAAATTATCGCACAAGGATTTAGAGGGATTAGTCGCTGGAGCTCGTGTTGAAATTGTGAAAGAAAAACGCTCCCCATTGGACTTTGTTTTATGGAAAAAAGCAAAACAAGGCGAGCCCAGTTGGCCATCTCCTTGGGGTGAAGGACGTCCAGGCTGGCATATTGAATGTTCTGCAATGGCTATGAGTGAGTTAGGTGAGCAATTCGATATTCATGGGGGCGGTTTGGATTTACAATTTCCTCATCATGAAAATGAGATCGCTCAGAGTGAGGCGGCTACCGAAAAGCCATTTGCAAATTATTGGTTGCATGTAGGAATGTTGCAAGTTAATAACGAGAAAATGTCAAAATCATTGGGCAATTTTTTCACTATTGCTGATGTTTTGGCTGATCATCATCCTGAAGTGGTGCGTTATTTCCTTTTAAGCAGTCATTATCGTAGTTCATTGAATTATTCTGAAGAAAATTTGGCCAACTCAAAAAAAGCATTAACTCGTTTGTATCAAACCATAAAAGACGGCCATACTATTGCTGACGGAGAATTAGATAATCATTGGATTAATGAATTTAACCAGGCGATGAATGACGACTTTAATACACCCGTGGCATTATCTGTTTTGTTTCAGCTTAGCCATGAAGTAAATAAGAATAACTCACCGGTTCTAGGTGCTACCTTGAAATATTTAGCAGGTATTATGGGGCTATTGCAGGAAGACCCGGCTTCATTTTTACAATCAGGATTTGCTGAAGAGGATAGAGTAGAAATAGAACAATTAATTGCTGAGCGACTTCAAGCACGTGCTGATAGGAATTGGGGGCGTGCTGACCAGATAAGAGCAGACTTACTAAGTCGTGGCATCGAGTTAGAAGATGGGGTCAACGGAACCACTTGGCGTAAGGTTGAATAGGTCTTGTAGCCAGGGTTTAATGCAGAGAAACCCGGGGATTATAGAGAATAGAATTCCCAGGTTTCCTTTCGCGATAGTACATCAAATTATAAAAAGTTCCAGTGATAGGAACCTTCTTTCAATTGCTATTTTGAATTAACCCATGATTACTTTTTTTATCTTTATTTGTTAGAGACAACTAATAAGATTTTTTCCTATCATTTGGAAAATACTTCTTTGTTTCCACAGACGAATACGGTTATAGACATTTTAAAAACTCAAATCCCTCGCTTGGAGGCGTTTATCGTCAATGAGGAAAACATTAGGATTTATGGAGCTCAATTAGTTAATTATGTATATTATTTACATGATTTAAATATTATTGATTTAAGGAAATCCTATACCAAACTTTTTCAGCAAACTTTTCCCGATTATATGGATAGTCAACTATCCGAATTGGAGTATGAAGCAAAACTTTATGGTATGACGTATTTTGTCACTGCAGCGAGTCATTATTATCAAAACTCAGTAAATGACGAATCCTTCCTCTGGATAAGCGATTATTTTGAGCGTAATATGCAACAAATAATAGAGCGCTCGGAGAATGATGTTATTGCCGAAATAGGGGTTTGCTTATTGTTATTAAATAAAAAGGATTCGCCAGTAATTAAAAAAATAAGGGACCATTTAGAGACAGTATATAACACGCAACATCAGATGATTCCTGCGCGCACCAACTCTGTCGATTTTATATTTGGTGAACATCGTAATACTCTTACCGTAATGCTTTATAAATGGCCAGAAAAACTTATGGATGGTCCATTTTTTACAGAAGAATTAGCATTAATTCATTGATGTTTTTAATAGGGCAAATGTAGCGTTATCTTTTATGTAGCTATAAGCCTTTGAGTTTCAGATTATTGATTCAAATTTAATTTACATAAATTGGTCGGGGGATATGATCTACTGATCTAGGGAAAGACAGTGAAAGATTTTACTAAAGAAGATGTATGTACCATGTACCATATCTTTTTGGGGCGCCAACCAGAAAGTATCGAAGTATTGGATATTCATTATGCTCATCATCAATCACTCATCGAAATGTTAAATTCTTTTTGGCATTGTGATGAATTTAAAAAAAGAATGGACTCAATAAACAAAACAGTTGTTAAGAAAAGTCAAAAAACGGATAGCCTTACACACCATATCACTGCTACAGGAAATTATTTTTTGCCAACGGATGCGCATGAAGACATTATTGCGAATGCCATCATTTCTGGGAATATTTTTGATGAGCCTATTTATGAAGTAGCTAAGCGTTATATTAAACCCGGAACTACAGTATTAGATATTGGTTCTAATTTTGGTCAAATGGCAGTTTTGTTTTCTCAATTAGTGGGTGATGAAGGTGTCGTACATGCATTTGAGGCTGATGATTTTGTTTATTCTGTTTTGAGGAAAAATATTGCAGAAAATGCCCAAAACATCATAAGTCATTTCGGTGCAGTCCATAATCGTAGGGATGAGACTCTGTTTTTTCCTGTCCAAGATTTCGAGCGATTTTCTACTTATGGTTCTTACGGAATAGATTATGTCTATGGGAAAGGGCGTCCAGTCAAATCAATAATGATAGATGATCTTGATTTTGAAAAACCAGTAAGCTTTATGAAAATCGATATTCAAGGCGGTGATTTATTGGCAATGCAAGGGGCGGTAAAAACAATAGAAAAATATAAAATGCCAATTGTTTTTGAATATGAATATTTATTTGAAGAGGAACTAAATTTAAGCTTTCAGGAGTATGTAAATTTTGTAAAAATGATAAATTATCAATTCAAAAGCGTAATAAATGGACAAAACTTTTTAATTGTTGCAAATTGTTGATGGAAAATAGAATAATATGTTCAAAAAATATTTAAGATTGCTTAACTTTTGGAACACTATGATTTAATACCATTCTTGTAAGGGGTTGATCTTTATTAGCACGAGCTACGGCTATAAAAATTAACAAAAACATCATAGAAAGCGCCATCCAACCCATAAGATAAAAACAATCATCAAGTGCCAAAGCAATAGCCTGACGCGTAAGGTAATTATTTAATTGAGCAAGAGCATGTTTACCTTGGAGATGGAATAGTTTTGCCTGTTGTAAAAAATTTTGTGTTTCAGGGGAAAATGCAGTCAAATTGCTGCCCAATCGAAGGTGAAAAAAGACTTCGCGTCTATGCCATAAAATAAGAAATAATGAAACGCCTAACGCACTACCAAGCAAACGTGACACATGAAAAAAACATATGCATTCAGCGAGCTTTGTTTCAGGAAAAGTGAATACTGATAAATGAAAGAGGGGGGATAAAAATAATGCTAGGCCTATACCGGCTAGTCCTCGTGAAAATGCAATACGGTTAAAATTAATATCTACGTTAAAGTATGCGGTATAGAAACAGGAAAGGGCAAAGAAAAGTAGGGCAATGAGTAATGGATAAAATGGTGTAGACAGTGCTAATAACCCGCTAGTAAATGGCGCAGGCCATCAATAAAGTTTCACCAGAAAATACCCCAAGAAGTTTACAAAAAGACCAAGACAGAAAACTCATCTAAAATAAAGGGACTAATGA
>NZ_CDRUHA020000110.1:0-297223 GCF_977063405.2 Legionella stuttgartensis | reverse complement strand
GAGTAGAAATGGTAATGCCTGGTGATAACGTACAATTGACTATCAACCTGCATGCACCTATTGCGATGGACGAAGGTTTACGTTTCGCAATTCGGGAAGGTGGCCGTACTGTTGGCGCCGGTGTTGTCGCTAAAATTATCGAGTAATTACAATGAGTAGCAATCAAAACATTAAAATAAGATTAAAATCCTTTGATCATCGGTTGATTGACTTATCAACTCGAGAAATTGTAGAGACTGCAAAACGTACTGGCGCACAAGTTCGTGGGCCAATACCTTTGCCAGTCCGTAAGGAAAAATTTACTGTATTGACTTCACCGCATGTTAATAAAGATGCTCGAGATCAATATGAATTACGTACTCACAAACGTCTGGTCGTTATCGTTCATCCAACTGAAAAAACAGTTGATGCGTTGATGAAGTTAGATCTGGCTGCTGGGGTTGATGTTCAGATAAGCCTTGATGACTAAATGTTAGGGTGAAGGATATTAAAGAGGTGTTAGAATGATGATCGGTTTATTAGGCCGTAAAATCGGTATGACGCGGGTCTTCATGGCAGATGGAGTTTCTGTTCCAGTGTCTGTTGTTGAAGTTCACCCTAATAGAGTCTCACAAGTTAAAACCAAAGAAACTGATGGTTACTCTGCTGTTCAATTAACTGGTGGTACTAAAAAAGCAAGCAAAGTTAACAAACCTTTAACTGGTCACTTTGCAAAAGCTGAAATTGAAGCTGGTGACATGCGAGTTGAGTTCTTAATTGACTCAGAAGATGCATTCAAAGCTGGCCAGGTAATATCAGTAGCAGATGTATTCACTGCTGGGCAGTTTGTTGATGTTGCTGGAACCACAAAGGGTAAAGGTTTTGCTGGTACTGTTAAGAGATATAATTTTAGAACACAAGATGCTACTCATGGTAACTCCAGATCGCATCGTGTACCTGGTTCTATTGGTCAAAACCAAACTCCAGGACGTGTGTTCAAAGGTAAGAAAATGGCTGGTCACATGGGTAATGTCCGTTGTACGGTTCAAAGCCTTGAATTAGTGCGCGTAGATGCTGAAAGAAACTTACTTCTTATCAAAGGTGCTATACCTGGTGCTCCTGGCTCACAAGTTGAGATTAAGCCTGCAGTTAAAAAGCAAGAACGAGGTGAGTGATGGAAATTACTACTATAGATACAAATTCAAAACTAATACTGAACCAAGAAGTATTTGCATATGGTTACAATGAGGGATTAATCCATCAAGCAGTAGTAACCTATATGAATAACGCTCGTAGTGGTAATAGTGCTCAGAAAACACGGTCTGAAGTTAGAGGTGGTGGTAAAAAGCCATGGAATCAAAAAGGTACCGGTCGTGCTCGTGCTGGTACAATACGAAGCCCACTCTGGAGAAGCGGTGGGGTCACGTTTGCCTCTAAAAAAAGAGATTATTCACAAAAAATTAATAAAAAAATGTACAAACGTGCATTACGTAGTATAATCTCCGAACTTTGCCGCACTGGTAACCTCATTGTAGTGAGTGATTTCCAATGCGAAAGCAAAAAAACTAAAGATTTTGTTAATAAAATGAACCAACTAAACATTAATAATGCTCTTATCGTAATGAGTGAAGTTGGCGAGAATGAATATTTTGGTTCAAGAAACTTAATTGATTATGACATCTGCGACGCTACAACTATAGATCCTGTTTCTTTACTCAAATTTGAGAAAGTTGTTGTTACAGAAGCTGCAATTAAAAAAATTGAGGAACAGTTACAATGAACGCTGAAAGATTGTTGATGGTTCTACGTGAACCACATACTTCTGAAAAAGCTACTGTCATAGCTGATAAGCTGAAACAGTTCACTTTCAAAGTATTGAAAACTGCAACTAAAAATGAAATTAAAATGGCGGTAGAGCATATATTTAACGTTAAAGTTAAAAATGTATCTGTTATCAATGTGAAGGGAAAAACAAAGCGTTTTAAACAAACAAGCGGAAAGCGTAGTGATTGGAAAAAGGCATTTGTAACTCTTCATGCTGATCAAGATATTGACTTTACAGCTACCGAATAAGGCAGATTAAGATGGCACTATTAAAATCTAAACCTACATCGCCAGGAAAACGTGGCGAGTTACGCGTGGTTCATCACCATATTCATAAAGGAAAACCACACGCTGCTTTAGTTGAAAAACTAAAGAAGACTGGTGGACGTAATAACCAAGGTAGAATCACTGTAAGACATATTGGTGGTGGTCAACGTAATCAATATCGTATTATTGACTTTAAACGTAATAAGGATGGTATTGAAGCACGTGTTGAACGTATTGAATACGATCCAAATCGCACCGCTTTAATTGCATTAATTGTTTATAAAGATGGTGAAAGAAGATATATTATCGCACCAGCTAATTTAAAAGAGGGTGATACTGTTGTAAGTGGTGCTGATTCACCTATTAGCACAGGTAATTGTCTTCCACTAAAAAATATTCCTGTTGGTACCACAATTCACTGTGTTGAAATGAAACCAGGAAAGGGTGCGCAGGTCTTAAGAAGTGCTGGAGCAAGTGGACAAATTGTTGCTAAAGAAGGTATTTATGCAACATTAAGACTTCGCTCAGGCGAAATGCGTAAAATACATGTTCTTTGCAGAGCGGTAATTGGTGAAGTAAGTAATAGTGAGCATAGTTTACGCGCATTAGGTAAAGCCGGAGCTAAACGCTGGAGAGGTATTCGCCCAACAGTTCGTGGGGTAGCTATGAACCCAGTTGACCATCCACATGGTGGTGGTGAAGGCCGCACTTCTGGTGGACGTCATCCTGTATCACCATGGGGTATGCCTACTAAAGGTTACAAAACCAGAAGTAATAAGCGTACTGATGGTTTTATTGTCAGAAGACGTAAAAAGAAATAATTATTGAGAGGATATCAAGTGGCTCGTTCTATAAGAAAAGGTCCTTTTATTGACCATCATTTGATTGCCAAAGTAGAGGCTGCAATTGAATCAAAATCTAAGAAACCAATTAAAACATGGTCTAGACGATCAACAATCGTTCCCGAAATGATTGACTTAACAATTGCTGTTCATAACGGCAAAGATCATATCCCTGTATATATTACAGATAATATGGTTGGTCATAAATTAGGTGAGTTTGCCATGACTCGAACTTTTAAAGGCCATTCTGGTGACAGAAAGGCTAAAGGTAAATAAGAGGATATGATGGAAGTTACAGCAAAGTTAAAAGGTGCTCCCTTATCCGCTCAAAAGGGCAGATTGGTAGCCGATATGATACGTAACATGAAAGTATCTGGTGCACTTGATGTCCTCAAGTTTACACCAAAAAAAGGTGCTCAATTAATGCTTAAATTATTAGAATCAGCTATTGCAAACGCTGAAAATAATAATGGAGCAGATATTGATGATTTAAAAGTAGGTATGGTCTGTGTTGATGAAGCGATGACTTTAAAACGTATTAGTCCCAGAGCTAAAGGACGTGCAAATCGAATTTGTAAACGTACCTGCCATATCACGATTAAAGTGTCTGACGAGGAATAGCAATGGGACAAAAAGTTAACCCTATAGGTATACGCCTTGGTATTATTAAAGACTGGAACTCTAAATGGTTCGCAGGTAAAAAATACGCTGAATTCTTAATTCAAGATATTAAATTACGTACTGAGCTTAAAAAGAAACTTATGGCAGCTGCTGTAAGTAAAATTTTAATTGAGCGACCTGCTAATAATGCTGTAGTTACAATATTGACTGCACGACCTGGTGTTATCATCGGTAAAAAAGGTGGTGGTATTGAAACATTACGTTCAGAAATTTCTAACAAATTAGGTGTACCAGTTCATCTAAATATTGAAGAAATTAAAAAACCTGAGCTCGATTCAACTTTGGTTGCCGAAGGAATTGCACAACAATTAGAACAGCGTGTTATGTTTAGACGTGCTATGAAGCGTGCGGTTACTTCTGCTCTTAAAGCAGGGGCGAAAGGAATTAAAATTTGTGTTAGTGGACGACTAGGTGGTGCTGAAATTGCGCGAAGTGAATGGTATAGAGAAGGACGTGTGCCTTTACATACTTTCAGAGCAGATATTGATTACGGTACAGCAGAGTCTAAAACTACCTACGGTATTATTGGTGTAAAAGTCTGGATCTTCAAGGGCGAAATTCTCCCACAAAAGAAAAGATCTTCTGACGGTGCCCAGTGAGTGAGGATTAAGAATCATGTTACAACCTAAACGTACAAAATACCGAAAACAGATGAAAGGCCGTAACAGAGGTTTAGCCTTGCGCGGTAGCAACATCAGCTTTGGTGAATTTGGTTTGAAAGCTCTCGAGCGTGGTCGTCTAACTGCACGACAAATTGAAGCAGCTCGTAGAGCAATGACACGTCATATTAAGCGTGGTGGTAAAATTTGGATTAGAGTATTCCCAGACAAACCTATTACTCAAAAACCTCTTGAAGTAAGACAGGGTAAAGGTAAAGGTAGCGTTGAATATTGGGTTGCTCAAATACAACCTGGCAAGGTTTTATTTGAAATGGAAGGTGTATCCAGAGAGCTTGCGATGGAAGCTTTTGATCTGGCTAAAGCGAAACTTCCTTTCAAAGTTATATTTGAAGAAAGGAAGGTGATGTAATGAAAAAGATTGATGAATTACGCAGTTTATCAGTAGAAGAACTGCAAAATGAACTGCTTTCATTGCGTAAAGAACAACTTAATTTGCGAATGAAGAAAGCAAGTGGCTCACTAGATAAAACACATCTCATCACCATGGTGCGTAAGTCAGTGGCAAGAGTAAAAACAATGTTGACTGAAAAGGCAGGTAAGTGACATGTCTAATAGTGAATCAAATGCCAGAACAATGGTTGGAAAAGTAGTTAGCGACAAAATGGATAAAACCATAGTTGTGATGATTGAACGTTCTGTTAAGCATCCAAAATATGGAAAAATTATGAAACGTAGAGCTAAATTTCATGCTCATGATGAAAATCAAGTATGCAAAATTGGCAATATAGTAAAGATCCGTGAGTCAAGACCACTCTCTAAAACAAAAAGCTGGGTATTAGTCGAAGTAATTTCTTAATCAACCCTGTTGATTTACTTTTAAAACCCTAAAAGGCCTGATATAATCAGCAACCTTTTTCTGGTCGAAATCAGAGCTGGAGTAAAAAATGATCCAAATGCAGACAGTGCTCGAAGTGGCTGACAACAGCGGAGCACGTAAGGTTATGTGTATTAAAGTGCTTGGCGGGTCGCACCGTAGATATGCACGTGTAGGTGATGTAATCAAAGTTAGTATTAAAGATGCAATACCCAGAAGTAAAGTAAAAAAAGGTGCTGTTATGAAGGCTGTAGTTGTTCGTACAGCGCAAGGCGTTCGTAGAGATGATGGATCTTTGATCCGTTTCGATGGTAACGCTGCAGTACTGTTAAATAACCAAAACGAGCCAATAGGTACTCGTATATTTGGCCCTGTTACTCGCGAGCTACGAGAGAGATTTATGAAAATAATATCTCTGGCTGCAGAAGTTTTGTGAGAAGGATTTAGATATGAAACGTATTCAAAAAGGCGATGAAGTAATTATAATTGCCGGAAAAAGTAAAGGTCATAGAGGTAAAGTCCTACGTGTTACTGAAAATGGCATTGTTGTAGAAGGCGGAAACTTGATTAAGAAACATGTTAAGCCCAATCCACAGAAGCCAGAAAACAAGGGTGGAATTGTTACTCTTGAAGCACCAGTTCACGTTTCAAACGTTGCTCATTTTAATCCCAATACAAAAAAAGCAGATAAAGTAGGATTTAAGTTCATCGAGAGTAACGGTGAGAGTAAAAAAGTTAGATATTTTAAATCTGACAATGAAATAATTGACCGTGTTTAATTAGGTGATTCAAATGGCAAGACTTAATGAATTTTATAAAAAAGAAATCATCCCTATGATGATGAAACGGTTCAACTATTCCAGCGTTATGGAAGTTCCAAAGCTGCTAAAAATCACCTTAAACATGGGTGTTGGCGAAGCTGTTGGTGATAAAAAGGTAATGAACCATGCTGTTGAAGATATGACTTTAATAGCGGGACAAAAGCCGGTTGTTACTAAAGCAAGAAAATCTATTGCTGGTTTTAAGATTAGGGAAGGATGGCCAATAGGCTGTAAAGTAACTCTAAGACGTCAACGTATGTATGAGTTTTTAGACCGATTGATTTCCGTAACTTTACCGCGTGTAAGAGATTTTCGTGGTTTAAATCCTAAATCTTTTGATGGAACTGGTAATTATAGTATGGGTATACATGAGCAAATCGTATTCCCAGAAATTGATTACGATAAAACAGATGGTATTCGTGGTTTAGATATTTGTATTACTACGACTGCTAAGACAAATGAAGAAGCTAAAGCTTTATTAGAAGCCTTTAACCTTCCATTAAAAGATAGAGATAAAAAATAAGGGTGAAATTGTGGCTAAAAAATCAATGCTTATGAGAGAGTTAAAGCGTAGCAAGCTTGTAAATAAGTACAGTAAGCGTAGAAACGAATTGAAAAAATTGATTAAATCATCTGATGATTTTCAGGTAATTATGGATAGTCAGTTAAAGTTAGCTAAATTGCCTGTTAATTCAAATCCTGTTCGTTTTAAAGAACGATGTCAACAATGTGGTCGTCCACATGGTGTTTATCGTAAATTTGCTCTTTGCAGAATTTGCTTAAGACAACAACTAATGGTTGGTAATATACCAGGCGGAAGAAAATCTAGCTGGTAATTTTTTAATTGGAGAACGATTGTGAGTATGCATGATCCAGTTGCTGATATGCTGACCCGAATTAGAAATGGTCAACAAGCAAAACATCAGCAAATAACGTTAACTTCTTCTAAGTTGAAAGAAGAAATTGCTCGAGTTTTAAAGGAAGAAGGTTATATCGAAAACTTCTTTGTAGAATCACTAGATAATAATCTTAAATTGATGACGATAAAGCTGAAATATTATCATGGCAGACCTGTTATCGAACTGATTAAGAGAATTAGCAGACCTGGATTGCGAGTATATAAGTCTTATAAAGATTTGACTTCTATTCCTGGTTTTGGTGTGGCTATATTGTCTACATCACAAGGTATAATGACCCATATATCTGCAAAGATGAAAGGCGTTGGTGGCGAAGTCATTTGTGAAGTGGCTTAATACTTGCGAGGAATAATATGTCTAGAGTAGCAAAAGCCCCAGTAGTTCAACCAGCAAATGTTGAAATAACAATAGGTGATGGTGAGGTTACTGTAAAAGGGCCTAAAGGAACACTAACCCAAAAAATTAATAGGTTAGTAAAAGTAACTAAAAATAAAGATTCTAACCATGTTGAGTTTGCTCCTGCTGCAAATGATCCAAAAGCTTGGGCACAAGCTGGAACGGCGAGAGCATTAGTAAATAATATGGTTAAGGGTGTAACTGAAGGTTTTGTTGTTACCTTGGAATTGGTCGGGGTAGGTTATAGAGCACAATCTAAAGATAAGTCTATTACATTATCATTAGGTTTCTCTCATCCTATTGAATACCAATTGCCTAAAGGTGTTTTAGTTGAAACTCCAAGCAATACAGTTATATTGCTAAAAGGAGTGGATAAACAAATTTTGGGCCAAGTAGCTTCTGAAATAAGAGCATTTAGACCACCAGAGCCTTATAAAGGTAAAGGTGTTAAACTAGCTGGCGAGTATATTGCTCGTAAAGAAGCGAAAAAGAAATAAGGTTTAAGTTATGAATAAACACAACTCACGTGATCGACGTGGATTAAAAGCAAAAGCACTGATTCGTAAATCAGGCAGAGCAAGACTTGTCGTTTTTAGAAGTGGTTTGCATATTTACTCACAAATCATTCAAGCAGATAAGCTGGGTGATAAAGTAATCGCTTCATGTTCAACTAACGATAAAGAATTACGCGCCAGTCTGACCGGTAAATGTAAAGTAGAACAAGCCACCTTAGTTGGCAAACTGCTTGGTAAGCGTGCGAGCGAGCAAGGCGTTACTCAAGTTGCATTTGATCGTGCTGGTTATAAATATCATGGCCGAGTGAAAGCCCTTGCAGAAGGTGCTCGCGAAGCTGGATTGGATTTTTAAGGAACGATTATGGCATTCGATGAATCATCACCTAAATCAGATGGCTACCAAGAAAAGCTAGTATCGGTTAATCGTACAGCTAAAGTTGTTAAGGGAGGCCGTGTTTTTGGTTTTGCAGTGCTTGTTGTTGTTGGTGACGGCAAGGGTAAAGTTGGCTTTGGTAGAGGTAAGGCTAGAGAAGTTCCAATTGCTATTCAAAAAGCAATGGAACAAGCAAAGAAAAACATGGTTTATATTCCACTTTCTGGATCAACTATTTTCCACGAGATTACTTGGAACTATGGCGCTTCTAAGGTATTTATGAAGCCTGCAAGTGAAGGTACTGGAATTATTGCTGGCGGTGCGATGAGAGCTGTATTAGAAGTTTTAGGCGTACAAAATATATTAGCTAAGAGTATTGGTTCTACCAATCCAAGCAATATTGTAAGAGCAACGATCGCAGCTTTAACTAATATTGGTACCCCAGATTATGTTGCGGCCAAGCGTGGTAAAACTGTTGAAGAAGTTATGGCGGGCTAATTATGGAAAAGAAAATTAAAATAACTTTGGTTAAGAGCATTATTGGCAGAAAACCAAAGCATATTTCTATCGTAAAACAATTAGGTCTTGGTAAAACTAATTCTAGCGTATCACATAATGATACCCCAGCGATCCGTGGCCTTATTAATAAAGTTGACTACCTATTGCTGGTTGAGGAGAGTGTATAATGAATTTAAATTCACTATCACCAGATCCTGGTTCAAAACGTCCAAAAAGACGCTTAGGACGTGGTATAGGATCCGGGTTAGGTAAAACTAGTGGTAAAGGGCATAAAGGTCAAAAGGCTAGAGCTGGTGGTTTTCATAAAATTAACTTTGAAGGCGGTCAAATGCCAATTCAAAGACGTTTACCAAAAATGGGCTTTAAGTCACGAGTTGGTAGAACTATAGATCAAGTTTGCCTTAGTGAACTTGCAAAATTATCTGCTGATGTAATTGATTTAAATGTCTTACGCGAAGCTGGTCTAATCAATAGTTCTATTAAAGATGTAAAAGTTATTTTATCCGGTGAGTTAACTACAGCCATCAAACTTAAAGGTTTAAGGGTCACTAAAGGAGCTCGTTTGGCCATTGAAGGTTTAGGCGGCAGCATAGAAGAGTGACTATGAAAAACCAAAAACATAATGCAAGCCAATCACGTGGAGGATTGGCTGAACTAAAATCAAGATTATTGTTTGTTGTTCTCGCTATTCTGTTTTATCGTTTAGGCGCCCATATTCCTGTTCCGGGTTTGGATCCTGCACGGTTAGCGAATTTCTTTAATGAGCAACAGAATACAATTTTTGGCTTATTTAATATGTTTTCTGGTGGTGCTCTATCGCGTGTGACGGTTTTTGCAATTGGTATTATGCCATACATTTCAGCGTCTATTATTCTTCAGCTTTTTACAGTTGTCTCTCCCAAACTTGAGCAACTTAAAAAAGAAGGTGAATCAGGGCGTAGAAAAATAAACCAATATACTCGATATCTAACTTTAGTGCTTTCAGTGTTTCAGTCTTTAGGAATGGCACGTTGGTTAGCTGGACAACAAATTGCACTTCAAGCTGACTTTTCATTCTATTTTACTGCAGTTGCTACCTTAGTTACGGGTACGATGTTTTTAATGTGGTTAGGCGAACAAATTACTGAAAAAGGTGTTGGTAATGGTATTTCACTGATTATTTTTTCGGGTATTGTATCAAGTATGCCTACTGCAATTGCTTCAGTTCTTCAACAAGTTAAAGAAGGACAAATGCAAGCATTAACTTTAATCATTGTTGCTGTAGTGGTTGTTGTAGTAACAGGATTTGTAGTATTTATGGAGCGTGCGCAGAGACGTATAAGAGTTAATTATGCGCAAAGGACACAAGGTAGAAAGGTATATGCTGCACAAACCAGCCATTTACCTTTAAAGATAAATATGTCTGGGGTAATTCCTCCAATTTTTGCATCCAGTATCATATTATTACCAGCAACCTTAGCACAGTTTTTCTCTCATACTAAAGGTTTAGGTTGGCTTGCTGATGTTGGAATGGCTTTATCTCCTGGACAACCTTTATATTTAATTGTTTATGCAGTAGCAATTATATTCTTTGCGTTCTTTTATGCCGCTCTGGTGTTTAATCCCAAAGATACTGCTGATAATTTAAAAAAATCTGGTGCATACATTCCTGGAATTAGACCAGGAGAACAAACAACTAAGTACATTGATGGTGTAATGACTCGTTTGACATTAATCGGAGCAATTTATTTAGTTTTGGTCTGTCTTTTGCCTCAGATCTTGATGTATACATGGCATGTCCCTTTTTATTTCGGAGGAACGTCTTTGCTGATTATCGTAGTTGTTATTATGGATTTTGTAGCTCAGGTACAAGCTCACTTAATGACTCAGCAATATGATTCTTTAATGAAAAAGGCTAATTTCAAAGGTACAAAATTACCTGGTCTTTTATGATTTTTATCGGAGTTTGGAATGAAAGTAAGAGCATCTGTAAAGCGAATTTGTCGCAATTGCAAGATTATTAAAAGAAGTGGCACTATACGGGTTATTTGTAAAGATGCCAGACACAAACAAAAGCAAGGTTAATATCTGCTTGATTTAATTTTATAAAAATAGTATTCTTCTGTCCCTTTCGACAGAACAAATAACGTTCGGAGAAGTTAATGGCTCGTATTGCAGGAGTAAATATACCTGATCACAAACATGTTGTGATTGCTTTAACAGCTATATATGGTATTGGTAAACCTACATCCTTAAAATTATGTTCTACTGTTGGGATTGAACCTTCTAAAAAGGTATCAGAACTAACTGATGCTCAACTTGAGTCTTTGAGAACAGAAATTGCAAAAATAACAGTGGAAGGTGATTTGCGTCGTGTTGTGACAATGAACATTAAACGCCTTATGGATCTAGGATGTTATCGTGGTCTAAGACACAGAAGAGGGTTGCCATTGCGGGGTCAACGTACGAAAACTAATGCTCGTACTCGAAAAGGCCGCAGAAAGGGCACTACCGTTTGATTTTTCATGTAGGAAAGTAAGATGGCAATAACTAAGTCAAAACAACAAAAAGTACGCAAGAAGGCAAAACGTGTCGTATCTGATGGTATCGTTCACGTACATGCTTCTTTTAACAATACTATAGTGACCTTTACTGACAGGCAAGGTAATGCTCTGTGCTGGGCAACATCTGGTGGTTCAGGATTTAGAGGCTCAAGAAAAAGCACACCTTATGCTGCGCAAGTTGCTACTGAGCGTGCTGCTGCTGTTGCTAAAGAATACGGTATGAAATCTGTGGCTGTATTTGTTCATGGCCCTGGCCCTGGAAGAGAGTCCACTATTCGTGAATTGATATCACAAGATTTTAAAATTGTTGAAATTACCGATGTTACGGGTATACCTCATAACGGGTGTAAATCACCTAAAAAACGTCGTGTATAAGACTCAGGAGTAATTAATGGCTAGATATCTTGGTCCAAAATGTAAGTTATCACGTCGTGAAGGTTGTGATTTATTACTTAAAAGTGGTGTCCGTGATCACAAGTCCAAATGTAAATCAGAAAAATTACCTGGACAACATGGCGATAAGAAACCACGCCTGAATGGTTATGGAATCCAGCTTAGAGAGAAGCAAAAGATCAGAAGATTGTATGGTGTTCTTGAAAAGCAATTCCGTGGCTATTACAAAATGGCTGCTCGTATGAAAGGCTCAACAGGTGAAAACCTAATGTCTTTACTTGAAAGACGTTTGGATAATGTTGTGTATCGTATGGGTTTTGCAACCACACGCGCTGAAGCACGTCAATTGGTTACGCATAAAGCCATACTTGTTAATGATAAAATAGTTAACGTCCCATCGTTTTTAGTAAAACCTGGTGATGTTGTATCTGTTCGACAAAGAGCTAGAAGTCAAGGTCGCATCCAAGCAGCTTTAACTTTGTCTGAACAAAGAGCTCCATGTGATTGGATTACTGTAGATACTTCTTCTTTTAAAGGAACTTTCTCTACAGCACCAACGTTAACTGACTTATCTTCAGACTACAACGTAAACTTAGTTGTAGAACTTTACTCTAAGTAAGCTCGGAGAAATAGCTGAATGTATACTGAAATCAATGAAATGTTGACACCTAATGTTCTTAAGGTCCAGGCAGAATCGCCCTATAAAGCTAGAATAGTTTTAGAGCCTTTGGAGCGTGGCTTTGGTCATACTCTCGGCAATGCTTTGAGACGTATTTTACTATCATCAATGCCTGGAAGTGCAATTACTGAAGCCTCAATTGACGGTGTTCTACATGAATACAGCACAATTGAAGGTGTGCAGGAAGATGTCGTTGACATATTACTGAACCTAAAATTAGTTGCGATAAAAATGACAGTCGGTGAAGAAGCTATGATAACACTGAACAAGCAAGGTCCTTGTCAGGTTACAGCTGGAGATATTCAACTGACTCATGGATTAGAGATTGTTAATCCAGAGCTTGTTATTGCTAATTTGAATGAAAAAGGCAAATTAAATATGACATTGAAAGTTGAACGAGGAATTGGTTTCCACAGTACTGATTCATTCATTAGACATTTCGATGATGAAGTAGAAAGAAAATCTGTTGGGAAGCTTAAAATTGATAATAGCTTCTCTCCAGTTAAGAAAGTGGCTTATTATGTTGATAGTGCTCGTGTAGAAAATCGTACTGACCTTGATAAGTTAACTATCGAATTAGAAACGAATGGAACTATTGATGCTGAAGAATCAATAAGAATTTCTGCTAGTATTCTTCAAAGACAACTTCATGCATTTGTTGATATGAAATTTGAAGAATCTCGATCTGATAATAAAGAACGCAATGATTTTGATCCTATTCTATTACGTTCCGTTGACGATTTAGAGTTAACTGTGCGATCTGCAAATTGTTTGAAAGCAGAAAATATTCATTATATCGGCGATTTAGTACAAAGAACTGAGAATGAACTCTTAAAAACACCTAATTTAGGTAAGAAATCTTTAACTGAAATTAAGGATGTTTTAGCTTCACGTTCATTATCGCTAGGTATGAAACTTGAGAATTGGCCGCCAGCAAATCTTGGCGAATAATGTTTAGGAGTTTTGGTTATGCGTCACCGTAATTCTGGCCGAAGTTTTGGCCGTACAAGTAGCCACAGAAAGGCTATGTTTGCAAACATGTGTTGTTCTTTGATTGAGCATGAGTTGATAAAAACAACTTTGCCTAAAGCTAAGGACCTGCGACGTTACATTGAACCTTTAATTACTGTATCAAAGGTTGATTCAGTGGCTACTCGTCGTCATGCGTTTGATATTCTAAGATCCAAATCAGCTGTGGGTAAATTATTCAAAGATTTAGGTCCACGTTTTGTTGAGCGTCCTGGTGGTTATGTGCGTATCATCAAATGCGGATTCAGAGAAGGTGATAATGCACCTATGGCTATCGTTGAACTATTAGACAGACCTACCGTCAGTGACGAAACTGAAGAATAACGTACTATTTTTATTATTCTAAAACCCGCACTATGCGGGTTTTTTATTTATATACGGATCAAAGTTGTATCTAGGTAATTTATAGTGCCCTTCGAATTTGGCAATATAGTTATAACTTTTCGCACCTTATGCTTTAAAGTGTTTTAATAAAAGTTAAATCCACGGCTGTTGATACACCAGTAAATTACTTTCAATACCACCTGTTTGTTCTGTTGATTTTGGCTCTAACAACATGACGTGCACTTCTTCATCGGCTACCGGTTTATGTTCCACACCTTTGGGGACAATATAAAACTCTCCTTCTTTTAAAGTAATTATTTTATCTCTAAGCTCGAGTTTGAGTGTTCCTTTCAATACTAAAAAAAGCTCATCTTCTGTGGCATGGGTGTGCCATATAAATTCACCTTTGAATTTAGCAAGCTTGACATACTGACCGTTTAACTCCCCCGCAATACGTGGAGACCAGTACTCATTAAAGAGTTTAAATTTTTCTGTTAAATTCACTTTATCCATAATTACCTCATTGTATTAGTTATGTAGACATTGCTTAATTATTTTGTACTATTGGAAGAAATGATTGTTTAGTATAGTGAATTCCATGTAGTTTCGGTACGGAGGAGAAGTATTTGGCGAGAATAGTATTCCTGGGTTTCGCTTCGCTGCACCCAGGCTACAATTAGTTGAAACAACGTATATTTACATGTTTAGAATGGAACATCATCATCCAACTGATCAAAAGCATCTTGTGGTACTTGTGGAGATTGTTGTCTGCCAGAATTTTGATTGCTTGGTGCAAATTGAGCTTGCGGTATCTCATCGAAACTTGATGAGGCCGTTCCTTTACTGTCTAGCATTTGAATGTCATTTGCTACAATCTCAGTAGTGTATCTATCTTGGCCCTGCTGATCCTGCCATTTTCTGGTTCTTAAACTGCCTTCGATGTAGAGCTTAGAGCCTTTGCGCACATATTCGCCGGCTATCTCTCCTAAGCGGTTAAAACATACTACACGGTGCCATTCAGTTCGTTCTTGCTTTTCACCGGACACTTTATCTTTCCACGCCTCACTAGTGGCAATTGATAGTGTGGTTACAGCATTTCCATTTGGTAAATAACGTACGTCAGGGTCAACACCCACATTACCAATGAGGATGACTTTATTTATACCTCGTGCCATTTCTGATCTCCTGTATGCGAAAGTTAGGAGAAGAGTATACCTAATTTATATATCCCTTGCACGGATGAGTTGCAATAGAAATTCGCTAGAAAAAGGAACAAGCATACCCATCTCGTATGCTTGTTATTAGCTTATAATTCGGAAATTTTTTTAAGCCAATCTTTTGCTTCGCTACTCACGTGTTCATCATGCATTATCTTATCGTAAACAGCTGTTCTTAACTCACTTGAATTTCCACAGATGTTTTCCATGAGTTCATTCCAAGCGGTTATTGATTCAGCAAAGTGCATTTTATTCGCTTTTGCGAGTACTTCATGAATGCATTCAAACCAATATGCATCTATAGCACGATCGAGCCAGTCCACAATTTCGGTTGTTAGTCCATGATCTTCAAGACCTTTTCCTTCCTTAAAACCTTTTTCCCATTTGGTGGTTCGCAGATGTGCATGCTCCTTACCATATAGATTATTGATTAAAGTCATGCATTGTTTTGCTAAGGAAATACCAATTGTTGATTGAGGAGCATTATGTAAATTATTCTGAATTTCGTTTACCAAATTAAACCAATTATCCTCAAACTGTTTCTTTTCTTTTTCGTTAAAACGAGATTGCAGATTTGCTTCAAATTGCGCATATTGCTCTAACTCTTTGGGATTAAATACTTCTTTAATCCAAGAACTTTCAAGTTGTTGTGTCATACGATAAACCTCTATTAGCTGTATTATTTGTTCCCAAGGAATAGACTTTTCTCGGCCACAGTTTTCAGTTACTTGCTTTAGAATACTACTTGCTTGCATGAGTGTTTCTGCTTTTTCTTGCAAAAACTTTGCTTGTAGGCTGAAGTGCTCTAGCACCTCTGTATTGTGGGCAAGTAATTGTTTGATTTGCGCTAATTCAAAACCAAAAAATTTCAGCGCAATAATCTGTTGCAGCTTTAATAAGTCTTGTTCAGAGTACAAACGATAACGATTGCTTAGACGTAAACTGGGTTTAAGTAAACCAATTTTGTCATAGTGATGTAGCGTCCTTACTGAAATTTGTGTAAGTTGGCTAAACTCTTTTGCATACCATTGTTTCATCGTTTTTCCTCCTTGTTACCAAGGCTAATGTATGACGTAAGGTTAGAGTCAAGCAGGTTAATCAAAAAGAGTTTTGTCCGAACTGGAAACAAGTTCATACAGACGCGTAATTTGTTTTTGGGTCACCCGATGCGTTGAAAGTGGCGGTAAGCTGGTTATGTCAAAAAAATCAATTTCAGAAATTTCTAGATTTTCTGTTGCTGTTCCCGACAAAATGTCGCAATGAAAGAAACATTTATAAGTATGGGGCCATTGTAGTGGATGATCATGTTTTTGTTTATCCCATAATGCAAGTAGTCGGATTACTGAAACATCAAATCCAGTTTCTTCTTTAGCCTCTCTTATTACTGATTCTGAGGCAGATTCATTTGTTTCCGCCCATCCACCAGGTAAGGTCCAGAGTTCATCAGAGCGTTCCTTAACTAATAAGACTTTATTATTTTTTAAAACAAAAGCACGAACATCTATTTTAGGTGTTGCATATCCTTTTTCTAATGAAAAAATCTGCTTTATCTCTTTAAGTGGTGTATCCGAATAGTTTGCCATAAACTCAAACGCAATCTCCCGAAGTCTTAGGTAGCGTTCTTTATCAAACTCATTATTTGAGTAACATAGCCCATTTTGAGCAATTGCTTGAATTTCAGTAATGTATTTTAGCCAATTAAAATCAATTTTAGGCATAGTGTATAATCCCTGTGTATTTTCTTTCATTTTCAGTATTGACTCTCACGTTACGTGATAGTTTAGAATCAGCTCTCCAGGAGAAAGTTGAATGAAATATTACCAAATTAAAGAGATTAGCCAAATGACCTCATTAACAATTAGGTCATTACAGTATTATGATGAAATCGGTTTATTGAAACCAACAAAACGTTCTGATAGTGGCTATCGTCTTTATTCTGAAATGGATTTAATAAGATTACAACAGATCACTACTTTAAAGTTTTTGGGTTTTTCTTTGTCGACAATCAAAAAGATTATAGAAAGTCCAAATTTTGATGTGATGGCATCCATTAGCATACAAGCACGTGAATTAACTGAGAAAGCAAATCGGATTAATGAGGCGGCTTCTTTGCTTACTTACATTTCCAGTCAAATGGAAATGAAGCAACCAGTGAATTGGAAAAGTACTGCAAAAATTATAGAAATATTGGAGTTAAATACAATGAATGATCAAGTTCTGCAGAAATATAAAACTGAAGCTGAAAAATCCGAATTAGGTAAAAAGTCTGCCTATGATGATACGTATAATCCGGATCGATTATTCCCAATTCCGAGAGCGGGGAAGCGACAGGAAATCGGCGTTGATCCCATGCAATTACCTTTTTATGGCTTTGATTGCTGGAATCATTATGAAGTTTCCTGGCTTAATGCGAAGGGTAAACCTATGGTCGCAATTGCTGAATTATTTTATGACTGCAGCTCACCTAACTTAATCGAATCAAAATCATTAAAACTTTATTTTAATTCGTTCAACAACACGCGAATACAAAATGTCGATGACTTGGAGCATACGATTAAAAAAGACTTGCAAGAACGTGTTGGTGCAGAAGTTTGGGTGAAGGTTCATCCTTTAGAAGCAGCCAATCAGTTTGCGATACAACCATCTTTTACAGGGGAGTCACTCGATCATCTTGATATAGAATGTTCTGTGTATCTTGTTGAACCTTCGTTTCTTTTTACAGGTGATGAACTACTGGAAGAAACCTTATACTCCAATCTATTGAAATCAAATTGCCTGGTCACTAACCAGCCTGATTGGGGAAGTGTACAAATTGCTTATAAAGGAAAGAAAATTAACCGTGAAGGCTTATTGAAATATCTTGTATCATTCCGAAATCATAATGAGTTTCATGAGCAATGTATTGAACGGATATTTGTTGATATTATGAACTACTGCAAACCAGAACAGTTAACTGTATATGGTCGTTATACCAGACGGGGAGGCTTGGATATCAATCCATACCGTTCTACAGAAAAGACTCCCTTTATCGATAAAAATTTGCGATTGATTCGTCAATAATTAAATGCATACCTAATTTGAGTTATCAATAAAGATAACTCAAATTAGACAATCCAAATTTATTTTTGATCCTATTCATTGAATTTAAATTTTAGGAATGAAAACGACAAGACCTGGCCCTAGAGCCAGTGGCGTGTGATAAAATAAACAAATTGACCAATAAAAATCATAATAATGTGATGAATATAGTTATCCAACTTTTCAAGAATATAAAATGTATTGTTTTTAAAAAAGATAATATAACAATTTATTACAATGGATTTAATGAATTACTGAATTTAATGGAATTGGTTATTGAACTTGATAAAGATGAACATTCTGTTTTTACATATGTAGTTGACCATGATACAGAAGAAACTAATAAACTGAAGTACCACGAAGGAATTAATCCAGATTATAGTGATGAAGGTCATTATCATTTTGAACGAAAAGATAAAGGAAAAATATCTATTAAGGATGTTATCCGATTACTGGATTATTTAGTTCATTACAATCTATTGAATGATACAGATAAATTTACAGTGATTAAAAGGTATTGTGAAGAAAAAGAAGCCCAAAGAAAACCAAGTATTTTTTCTCATATAAGTGATAAGGACTCAGTGAGTCTTGTTCCTGCTGAGCGTATGATAAACCCAAAGTAAGTGTGATTAATGTTGATGAACTGCGACTTTTTATCGATTTCATCATATAGAAGGCAACAGGTGATTTATGGCAATTTGCTCAACTCAGGAACTAAATGTTTAGTGCGATGTAAATAATTACTGGCTATAATATGCTTCATATTTGATCTTGATGCTTATCTAATGAATATATTATACATACCATTTTCATTTGAGGATGCTTTATATGATTTGCAAAGGAAAGCCAAGGTTTGGTATGAGCGCTCTAAAAAGAAGAATAAAGAAGTATTCATTATTTATCACGATAGCGATAAAGTCACCAACCAAGACAATATTCATAAGGCTTTGCAAAATGGGGAATGTCACATTTATATTTTAAGCCATGGTATGGATACGTCTCAACTCATAGTATGTAACCAAACAGTTGATGATGATACTTATCGAGAACTTACGATAGAGAGCGTTGCAAAGAATTTTATAACTGATTTGGTGATACCAAACTTTAGTGATAAAAACGTCATTAAGCTATTCTTTTGTGATGAATACCGACTAGAGAATAAGTCTCGCTGTATGGCGGAGCAATTTCGTAAACAATTAGGTGAAGCACTCCAAAAGATGGAGATCGAGTATTATTCAAAGGTGAGTCTAACTGTCCCCGGAATAGAGGCGCAGAGCTTGTTTGCGGGAGCGAAGGGAGCTGTTAAAGTACTCCACATGAGCAATGATGTCTTTGACTTTAACTTAACTTGTCTTGTAGGAAAGGCTAAAATGTTTAGACATGGGCTAAATGAACAAACATCAGTAAGCGCTCCGTCTTCTTGTCTATTATCAGCACGATTCTTTGGCAGGCCGCTACAACACAAAAAAGTAGAATATCCTGAGTATTCGCACCCTATTCTAAAAGAGTTGGCTAAAAAATTTGTCAGAATAATACAGTCTGATAAATTATTATCAAAGAATCAAGATAATATTATTGATGAGTTATTATCTCTTTTACCTCGCAATATAAAAAGTTATATGGTGGGTTCGACAAAATTTACTGGTAAGAGTGTGAAACTTGAATTTAATATTAATAAGGAAATTCTTAAGCTTTATTTAAAGGAATTAGGAATTGCTCCTGAAAAATCTGAAATTTCAGAAAATCAAAAAAATAAAATAATTTAAAGTGAATGCCATAAAAGTGCGATTCATCACATTATTCGTCAAAGATCCTTTGATATTATTGACGCTGTTATAAAAATTTCCCTTTTCAGGAGGATAGAGTTGATAGAATTTTTTCTGCACTTCCTTCGGGGTAGTTCTCTCTATTAACGCGCAAATAGACAACCTGCTCTTTTTCTGCAAGTGCGACTTCAATCACTCCTTTAATACTTAATAGTTGAGCAATAATGTTCTCTTTTTTCTCGGACCATGGATAGGGTAAAATAAGTGTTGCAACAGAGACGTTTGAATTCATTGAAATTGAAGTAATTAACCAAAAAACACCCATAATGGCATTAGTAATAAAGATCCCTTCGCTACTGTTCCACTGATACAACACACCAGATAGTGCGCCACCAATAAAAAGACCTAAAAATTGACTGGTTGAATAAATACCCATGGCTGTCCCTTTACTGTTGGGATTTGCCTGTTTCGATACAAGAGAAGGTAATGCTGCTTCGAGGATATTAAAAGCAACAAAGTAAATTAACATGAGGGTGCACAAACTAAACCAATTTTGAAACGTATAGGCCAATAATAATTGTGCCACGGTCATTGTAAGAACTGAGGAAACAAAAACGCTTTTCATGCGCCTTTTCTTTTCTGCAAGCACAATAAAGGGGATCATCAGTATAAATGATATAAGCATAAGTGGCAGGTAAAAATGCCATTGTTGGGATAAATGCCCTAGTTCTACTTGCTTTCTTAAGATATAGGGGATGGCAAAAAAAGTTGCTGTTAGAATAAAGTGTTGGCAGAAAATGCCTACATTAAGCCGTTGTAGTTGCATGTTAGAAACAACTTGTTTCAATAAAGCGGGATTTGTTTCACTGTCAATATGAAAACGTTCACTTACCGGTTTAGGAATGACCAAATGAAGCAAAATGATTCCGGTTATTGCTAATAACGTAGTGAGGTAAAAAATACCGGCTAGGCCGAAATGATGCGTAATAGCTGGGCTCACAACCATAGCCAGACTAAAAGATGTGCCGATGGTCATACCAATGACAGCCATTGCTTTAGTGCGTTGCTCATCAGGGGTAAGATCAGCAAGTAATGCGATTAAAACGCTTCCAATTGCCCCAGTACCTTGTAATGTTCTGGCGAGGATCATTCCATAAATAGAATCCGTCATAGCGCCAAGTAAGCTTCCACAAGCAAAAAGGAGTAAGCCCAAAGTAATCATGGGTTTTCTACCTATTTTATCAGAAAGCATACCAAAAGGCATTTGAAGGACGCCTTGAGCCAACCCATAAACTCCAAGCGCGAAACCTACCAATGCAGGAGTCGCGTTTTGCAAATTTTCTGCATAAATACTAAATACAGGAATGAGTAAAAACAAACCAAGCATGCGAAAAGAAAAAATTGCAGCTATAG
Source organism: Legionella stuttgartensis (assembly GCF_977063405.2). NCBI lineage: Bacteria > Pseudomonadati > Pseudomonadota > Gammaproteobacteria > Legionellales > Legionellaceae > Legionella > Legionella stuttgartensis. The sequence continues at coordinate 276,153 of NZ_CDRUHA020000110.1, read as the reverse complement.
GAAATACAGTTTTAAACCAAGAATGCTTCATTCATTATTATATGTTTAACTTAATCGTGTGCCGATAGTACAAAGTTAGCCCTCTAGAAACAAGATATTTAAAAATTTAATGATCTAATCATTGCTTTATCGATAAATAAAAATGAAAATGTAGTTTTTTTGTAACTGTTCTTCCAAGGGTGTCGATATATGAGCGCTTGGTATCTTGAAATCGTAGCCTAGGCGGAGCGAAGCGGAACCTGGGTTTTTGTAGGGAACAAATTCCCGGGTCGCTTCGTGTTCACCCAGCCTCTACATGGACATGATTTCTTAAGTGGTACCATTGTTTTATCAACAGTTGCTTTTATTTTTAATAAATTGAAGTTGATGAGGAATATTCCATGAGTTTGGTTTTTGCAGATAAAGTTGGATTGATTACTGGCGGTGCACGAGGTATCGGTAAGGCGACTGCATTAAAGTTAGCACAGGCAGGATGTGATATTGCTATAGTTTATTACAACAGCTCTGATGAAGCCCAAGCTTTAGTTAAAGAAATTCATGCTATGGGGCGCAAGGCAATTGCCCTTCAAGCTAATGTGGCCGACCATCAGTCTGTGAAAGAAATGTTTGCTCAATTCCGAGAACACTTTAATCGACTTGATTTCTTAATTAGTAACGCGGCCAGTGGTGTTTTAAAGTCGGCACTTAAGATGTCAACGAAACATTGGCGTTGGTGTTTAGAAACGAATGCCTTGGCATTAAATCATTTAGCGACAGAGGCTCGTTCATTAATGCCCAAAGGAGGTCGCATTATTGCTTTATCCAGTCTTGGCGCATCTCGAGCAATTCCTAATTATGCCTTTATCGGTGCTTCTAAAGCGGCTCTTGAAGCATTAGTTCGCTCTTTGAGTCTTGAGTTAGCTGCTGATGGGATTACTGTGAATACTGTTTCTGCTGGAGTAGTTGATACAGACGCATTAAAGCATTTTCCTAACAGAGAACAATTACTTGATGAATATCAAGCTCACTCTTTGACCGATAGACCATTGACAACACAAGATGTCGCCAATGCAATTTATCTCTTATGCTTGCCGGAAGCGGCTATGATTAATGCGCATACTTTATTTGTTGATGCAGGGTATAGTCAGGTTGGCTAATACCTCATCACTTTAATTTTGTGTCTTTAAAAAAATATATGGTATAATTCCGGGCTTTTTAAATTAGCTGATCTCTGAGGAACAAAATATGAATGTAGCAGACGTTTATCCTAAGGTTAGGGAAATTGTTGCTGATGTGTTAGTAATTGATGCAGAAGAAGTATCTCTTAACAGTCGATTGATAGCAGATCTAGGCGCTGAATCTATTGATTTTCTTGATTTGGTTTTCCAGTTAGAAAAAGAATTCAAAATTAAAATTCCTCGTGGTCAATTGGAAAAAAATGCACGTGGTGATTTGGCGGAAGACGAATTTGAAAAAGGTGGCGTTATTTCTGAGCGCGGTTTGAAGGCATTGCAAAACTATTTAAGCGAGGTTCCTGCAGATCAATTCAAACCCAACATGAAAGTCAATGAAATACCCTTGTTATTTACCATTGAAACTTTTTGTAAATTAGTTGTTGTTGCGATCAAAGAGCAACAAACTGCCGGAGCAGGGGCTTAGTTTCGGTTTACTTTTAAAGATTAAATAGGGTTTAATAAATACTGATGAGATTCTTATTCGTTGATCGTATAGTAGAGTCATCTCCTGGAGAGTTAATCCGGGGGATCAAGCATATTACCTCAAATGATACGTTCCTCACAGTTGATGAACAAGGGCGGCCTTGTTTTATTCCTTCTTTAATCGGTGAAACACTAGGGCAATTGGCTGCATGGAATGTAATGGCGCTGCAAGAATTTACTCGTAGGCCTGTGGCTGGTATCGTCGCACGTGCCTCCATGCATCGGAGGGCATATGTCGGGGAGACTTTATTGCTGGAGTCATTTATAGAGCACATAGATGATTCAGTCATGCAATATCATAGTGAAGCCCGGGTGGGTAGTGAGCTTGTCTTCAGTCTTGACGGCGCTTTAGGCCCTTTGCTGCCTATGGATGATTTTATCAATTTGGATGAAGTGAAACAGCAATTTTCTGAAATTAACCGCCCTGGTGACTGGTCGGTTATTAGTAAAGAAAGTGGGCCCGAGGTAGACGATTATCTGCTAATGGGTTCGGAGTTATCCGTAATGCCCATGACATTTGATAGAATTCGTTCCAGTGAACCAGGGGTTAGTTTAATCGCTGAAAAAAGAATATCACGAGCAGCCCCTTATTTTGCAGATCATTTCCCCAAAAAACCTGTATTACCTTTGACGGTATTATTGGAATGCAAGCTTAATTTAGCTTATGAATTTGTTCAGCGCGCAGGATATACAACGCATTATCAAGTGAGCGAGTTTCGCAAAATAAAAATGAATGAATTTGTCTATCCCGGCGATGTTCTTGAATGTAATGTAACAGTTAAAAAGCAAACAGAAGACGAGTTGATCCTGGCCTACCGCAGCGAGGTTGCCGGGAAACGTGTTTGTGTTGTAGATGTGGTACTTATTCCCAGAGGGTAAATAAAGTGAAAAAAAGACGAGTGGCTATTACAGGTTTGGGTGCAGTTTCCCCTTTAGGACTTGATGTACAGTCCACATGGTCTAATTTATTGGCAGGACACTCCGGAATTGCTGAAATTAAGCAATTTGATGCCAGTGCTTTTCCGACATATATTGCGGCTGAAGTAAAAGACTTTACGCTTGATCCCAAATTAATTACCAAACGTAGTCGCTTTTCAGTGCATTTTACCCGCTATGCTCTTGCAGCCGCTCAACAAGCTTTTGATGATGCTGGTATTGTGCCTACCGAACAAACAGCAGGCCAGTGGGGAGTAGTTACAGGCAGTGGTATGATGACTGCTGAATTTGATTATCTATCTCGATTTCAACAAATTTGTGCCCAAGATGGTGAAGCAGATTGGGGACGCTTGCTGGATAACACACAAGAATTTTATAAATTATCTGATTTTGGTAAAACGACACCAAACTCAGGATTGTCTTTATTGATTCAACAATACGGAATTAGAGGTTATGCTTCCTCAGTTCATACCGCATGCGCTTCAGGTGGCCAAGCATTAGGATTAGCAATGCAAGTCATTCGGCGGGGTGAAGCCGATTTTATGTTGGCTGGCGGATTTGATTCAATGATTAATCCATTGGGATTGTCTAGTTTTTGCCTATTAGGTGCCTTATCAACGTACAACAGTACACCGGAAGCAGCAAGTCGACCTTTTGATGCGACACGTAATGGTTTTGTTTTGGGAGAAGGGGCTGCTTTTTTAATTCTTGAAGAATGGAGCAAAGCAAAAGCCCGTGGTGCTCGCATTTATGCCGAATTGGCTGGCGAGGGGAATTCCTTAAGTTCTTATCGAATTACTGATTCTCATCCAAATGGTGATGGTGCGATTCAAGCAATTGAGCGTGCGCTTCAGGATGCAGGAGTACAGGCTTCCGATGTGGATTACATTAATGCACATGGCACCTCAACCAAAATGAATGACTTAAGCGAAACGAATGCGATTAAAGCTGTTTTTGGAGAGTCTGTTGCAACTTTGCCAGTAAGTTCGACTAAAGGTCAAACGGGGCATTTGATTGCTGCGGCAGGGGCACTTGAGGCTGTATTATCCGTTAAATCAATAGAACAGGCACAGATACCTAAAACGGCCAATTTAACTAACCCTGATCCAGAATGTGATTTGGATTATGTGGTTGATGGGCCACGGGAACGATCTTTGGGCGTGGTTTTATCCAATTCTTTTGGATTTGGTGGCTCCAATAGTTGCTTATTGTTTAAGCATCCTGAGTTTGGAGGAGCAGATTTATGAGTCAGGACAATAGAGTATTTATCACGGGGCGCAGTGTATTAACTGCATCAGGTGCTACTGCGGATGCAACTTGGGATTCAATTCTTTCTGGTAAAAGTGGCATTGCTGAAATAACCCAGTGGGATTTGTCACAATGGTCTCATCGTTTGGGAGGGGAACTAAAAGAGTTCAATCCTGCAAAAATGCTACCGGACCGTAAGTTGATGAAAGTCATTTCACGTCAGGATGTGATGGGAATTAATGCTGCAGTACAAGCAATCGAACACAGTCAAATGATTGCTTATCGCGATACTCTTGAAGATCCCAATTCATTTAATGAGCAAACAGCGGTCTTTGTGGGTTCGCCGGGGAATAAATATTTTCAACAATATGATTTTTTACCGTTGTTAGCAAAAACCCACGGCAATATGCAGCAATTTGCGCAGCATTTGTTTGAAACAGTCCATCCAATGTGGTTATTACGAATATTACCTAATAATGTTCTTGCATATACAGGGATTACCTATGAATTTAAAGGCCCTAATCATAATGTAACCAATCATGCTGTGGGTGGAACCCAAGCTCTATTGGAAGCATATCATGCTATTCGCACCGGTCAGGCAGAGCGAGCGGTCGTTGTTGCCTATGATATGGGTATTGAACCACAAGCGCTATTTTATTATGACCAATTAGGGGTATTGAGTAATCAACATTTAAAACCTTTTGATGAGAGCCATGACGGCACAATTTTAGCTGAAGGTGCTGCGGCTTTGGTATTGGAAAGTGAAGCCAGCATGCGTGCACGCTCAGCAACGGGTTATGGTGAGATTATCGGTGGTTTATCTACTAGTGAAGCAGAAGGCCTGTTTTCTCTGGATACAAGTGGGCAAAAGCTTACTGAATTGATGCAGCGTACTTTGGATCTTGTAAAACTAAGTTCTAATGATTTAGGATTTATCGTTGCACATGGAAATGGTAATAGTAAATCAGATTATAGTGAATCTCAGGCAATACAAAATGTGTTTGCCGAAGAGGAAATTCCAGTAACAGCATTCAAGTGGTCTATGGGACATACTCTATGCGCTTCTGGATTGATTGACGCAGTAATGACAACCTATGCACTTTCATCTAAATGTGTGCCAGGGATAGCTAATTTGCAAAATATTGCATCCAGTTGTGATGGTTTATTCGTAAGTTCAGAGCATAAGACTTTAAAAAGAAAACCCTATGCACTAACGATTAATCGAGGATTTGCCAGTATGAATGCGTGTTTGGTGATCAAAGCTTGTGACTAAATTAGAGCAAAAAGTTAATGAATTGCCCGTGAGCTGGTTAGGTCGATTCGTCCATAAATTTTTACCCTATAAGCGGCAAATAGTTATGGCCAATATCGATCGTGTTTTCGGTGATCAATTAAGTCAAGCGCAAAAAAAGCGGCTTGCTATGTCCTATTATTCACATTTGCTTAAATCCTTTAAAGAAGCCATTCAATTGCGTTTTATGTCAGAAGATGATTTACGCAATCAGGTCGAGGTTCGCGGTCACGAAAACATGCTGGCGGTTGTCGCACAACAAAAAGGTGTTTTAGTTCTAACAGGGCATTTTGGCAATTGGGAAGTTGCACCAATCGGCGGTGTTTTAAATTTTAAAGAATTTCAAGGACAGTTTCATTTTATCCGTCGTACTTTATCAATCAAATTTATTGAGCGCAGTTTGTTTAAGCAATACTACCAAGTCGGTTTAAACGTTATTCCTAAAAAAAATTCTCTAGATAAGGTTTGCGCTGCTTTAGAGCAAAACCATGCAGTCATTTTTGTTCTGGATCAACATGCTTCTTTAGCGAATCGTGATGGTATCGCTGTAGAATTTTTTGGTACGAAGGCAGGGACTTACCGAAGTTTAGCAACGTTATCTCGTTATACGGGAGTCCCAGTAATTCCTGCTGCAGGCTATAGATTACCCAATGGGAAACATGTTTTAGAATTTTATGATCCTATTCCTTGGAACGATTATGGAAATGCTCAAGAATCCCTGTACCATAATACATTGGCTTACAACCAAGCTTTAGAACGTATTATTTTGGCTCATCCTGAGCAATGGAACTGGATGCATAAACGTTGGAAGCTCAAGGCCTAATCGTTTCACTACTACTGATTACATTTTTAAACGATTCAATATGTTCCACCTCAAAGGTATCTTCCTCTTCTTGTGTTGGTTCTTTCATTTTAGAAAAAAAACTTTCCGCCCAATGGAATGCGCTTTGTGCATATCCCGTTGCCTCACAAGCATATTCTGAAAATACTTTCGAGGCGTTCGTAACAAAGTCAGAAGATGCCTCTGTTTTTGAAGGTTTTGGGGGAGATTTGATTATTAGTTCTGGCATAGGGCAATCCAATTCATCAGAAACATATTGGAGGTGATCGGAATCGTCATTGACCTCCGCAAGCAAGGAATCCACCTCACTACGTTGTTTTTCTTTTAAGGTTAATTCCAACAAATGGAATCGATTGACAATAAATGGAGTTTGGTTTTCTTTTAACCAGCGATAAAGCTCTTCGTTGTGTTCTTTATGGATCATTACGTAATGATATAATTTATGGAGTTTTTGTCTTGTTTTGAGCTCTTCTTTAGGCATTATCTGTAACGAATAACTATCGAATGCTTTAATAATGGCTTCAAATTTTTCCTGTGTTAATGGCAATCGAATTTTGTTTAACAAAATCAAAAGATCTTTTTCTTGTTCTGGAGCTGAAATTGCTTTTTTTGCTGGATTTGTAGCTTTTTTTTTATTGTTTTCCACTGGGCCCAATGACTCAGGAGCAACATAATCAGGCGGGTTTGGTTTAAAAAAACCACTCCATCCATAAGTCCAACATCGTTTAATCCATTTAATGAGAGATGCAAAAAATCCTTGATTTTGGGTCCAAATTAACTCTTGTCGTGCTTCTGAAAGCCCTTGTTGAGCTACCTGGATGATTTCCTGATTTTTTTCGGAATTAAGATTTTTTAACGCTAAGGTACATAAATTAATCACGTGTTGATAATTTTCCTTCCCTCCACGTAAACCAAAATACCGGACGATCCTCTTTGCATCAAACAGAAATAATTGATAGCTGATTTGTTCGTCAAAGAACATGGGATGATTTAAAAAAGCAGTAAATAGTACTTCCTTAATTGTTTTATCTAATTCAGGACGCCTTAACATAAACCCAATGTGATGTATGGCTTGGTTTCGTGATTTTAAATGTTCTGAGCCTGCGAAGAACTCCATGTAGTCATTGATTAGTTTCGTAATGGGCTCAGGGTCCCCTTTATAGTGTATTAAAAAATACTCAAAAAAATTAATCGACTTATCATGCTTAATCAATCCTTCTATAAAGGGGTTTTCATCGGCATTTAATAATTGTTTTTGCTCTTTTGAGACCCCAGGAATAAGTGGATTTAAATAAACTGTTTGCATAACTCTTTGAGTGTTGATTCGCTTATTTTGATAAAATAATGAAACATCTCCGTTTAATGCATGATTTCTTAAGTAGCGATTAGTTAAAAAAGCGGTGCTTTTTGCTAATTCCTTAAATGCGAGTTTATCATTTAAATAAAAAAGTAATTCAATAGCTTCAAGTGAAAAAGGATGATTTTTATCTAATAATTTTTTTGTTAGTTGATTGATATAACTTGCATATGCCTTATTATAGTGGCCGTTGAGATATAGACGCATCGCTAAAATCAAATGAGATTCTTTATTCGCATGCTCTAAAAATTTAAGAGGGAGGTTATTAAATAATCCTAAATGTTCAATAATATTGATGAGGATTGTTTCTTTTTGATTCAACTCCATTTTGCTTAGTTCATCGATGACATTGGGGCCTGCAATGTGCATTAAATGCGCCAAGACGTAATGGGCATTAGGCATGGATGAAAAATGGCTGAGCCAATAGGTTAGAACGCGGTGTCTCTCATAGAGGGGATATCGTTCAATTAACGCTTCAATCTGCGTTTTGGTTAATTGATGAAAATGAGGGACTGAGCAAAGAATACTTATTGCAGCCTCGGGTTCCAATTTGCCAATTAATGGAGTTGAGAGCGTTGTCAAATCAAGTTGATGAATCAAGGGGTTAAGGCGTGAGGGGATATGATGATCTTGTTGCGTTAATCGATTTAATAATGAATCTCCTCTTAAACAAGATAGGAATTCTTTTTGACTTAACAAGTGAATAATTAAAAGGGATTTTACTGTGCGACTTTGCACTATTTTGATGGACTCAAGAATGTTTGAGGCGGTCAATTGCCCCTCTTCAAGAGTAGTTAAAAATTGAGTTTGGCTTCTTATATCCTTATTGATCTCTTTTAAGTACTCAGAGTTCCCCATAGCCGCTTTGAATAAATCAAAACTTTGTATTTTGCTTCCTGTCATGGCACTCTCCTTTTAGTCAAGCACCGGTTTCCAAAATAGCTTTCTTTCGAAACCTACTGTGGTGGCAAATTACTTCGTCGATGTGGTGCTTGAATCCTCATGTACTCCAGTACACTCCGGTTCTACGCGCTCTATTACTTCTCATACATGCTCGCCGCAGCGAGTTGCGATGGAAGTCTAATGAGTCAGTGCGAGTGTGAGGTCGTTCTTTCAGGATAACTCTTTGTAAATAAAATTCAATACTTGTGTTAATTTTGTATAAAAAGTTAAATGGGTACGAAGAGGATTCAATTCTCTATTTTTAAAACAAGCTCCCTTCATAAACAAAAACGGCCGGACCAGTGAGGGTGATGGCCTGATTAAATTCAGGCCATTCAATAAACAAATCGCCACCAGGTAATGTAACTTTTATTTGTTTATCCAATTGATGGTATAAACGACCAATAGCCGCCGCTGCAACAGCACCACTTCCACAAGCTTGTGTTTCTCCACAGCCGCGTTCATAAACACGTAAGTTAATATGCTGTGGACTCATAATTTGCATAAATCCAACGTTGGCTTGAGCAGGAAAACACGGATGCAAACTGATTTGTTTTCCCAGAGTATCAACTGGTGCTGTTTCTGTATCGGTTACCAATAACACTGCGTGTGGATTTCCAACGCTTAAGGCATGGAAGCTGACCATTTTTTTGGATGGAAGTTCTAAAGAGTACTCAATAGCTTGTTGCTCCGCTTTAAACGGAATAGACGATGGCTCTAATTGAGGAACTCCCATATCAACGCTCACACTAGAGTCTGGATTGATATGTAAATTCATCTGTGTCGTTTTGGTCGCAACGGTCAAGTGATTTTTGTCGGTTAAACCGTAGTATTTAGCAAATAAAGCAAGGCAACGTGCTCCATTACCGCATTGACCAACTTCCTGACCATCGGCATTAAAAATTCGATAATTAAAGTCAATACCCTCTTGCTGGCTAGATTCAATCAGCAAGCATTGATCAAAGCCAATCCCGGTATTTCGGTGAGCCATAGTCGCGATTTGCTGGGTACTTAGATTAATATTCTGATGGATCCCATCGATCACAATGAAATCATTGCCTAAGCCATGCATTTTTGTAAATTTAATGTTCATAAGTTTTTCTGTCGCGTTAAGAGTTGCTTTTCGTGGCATTTTTTGTTGGTTGTGGCAAATAAAGAGGTCCTTTTTGCCCACAAGCCGATAAGAATAGTACAAGACAAGCTATAAATAAAAAGCAAATTCGTTTCATTAGCAATAAGCAAGTTAGCGATTAAAGGATAACTATCTATTTATTTGAGTAAAAATTCAAGCAATATACAATGTTTTTGAAGTAACCCGGGAAAATTTTAATAAAAACCCCGGGTTCTGCCGCTTAAACGTTGAGCTCCAGTGCTTTTTCTGTTCTTTCATCATCGACATCGACATCGACATCGACATCGACATCGACATCATCAATCGATATATCAAGCTCTTTTCTATATTCATTCAATGCCGAAACCACATTGTCTCCAGAGGATTGCCAAAATAAAAGTGATTTAACAGAGGAATAGCCTACATGGGCATAAACTGCAAGTGCAATTAATCCAAGGCCAGCAAAAAGAATTCCTCCTGCAATTACGACATTTCTGATATACCGTTTTAATTGCGAATCACGATGTTTGGTCAGTGTCTTTTCTACTCTATCTAAATAGTTGTAAAATTGGCGGACTCTCTCTTTAGGATGAGGAATTTCCTTTTTATTGCGCAAAATATTAAGTAGTTTAGATACTTCTTCAATTTTGACGTTTATTTTATCATCGGCTTCTTTTATTTCATCATCTTGTTCTAAGTCTTTAGGCCTATGTGATAATTGAGATTTGAGTGAGGCCAAATATTCTTCGGTTAATGGAATGAGTTTTTTATTAATGAGTAATAAATGCTCAGCCTCTTTCTCATCGTTCAATGCTTTATGATATTCGGTTTTTTTGCGTTGTTCCGCTCTTAAGGCTGTGTTATTTTCTTTCAGTTGTTGATTTTTTTTCTCTAGGTTTTTCTGTATTTTATCAATGCGTGCAACTAGAGATTCCTTTTCCTCTTCTAAAGTAGTCTTTTCTAGCTTAAGTCTGTCAACTACTCCATATTTGTTAATAGCATGGCGTTCTACTAACTCCTTGAACGTTCCTTTTTCTGCGAGTTCAGGCAAAGCATCAGGGCGGTCTCGATAAAATTTTTGCGCCGCAACATCAATTAACGCTTCTGCTTTTTTTCGGAGATGCAGCTCATGCGTATTGAAAACAGCCACCTCAGTTGCAAGTTCTCGTACCCGAGCTAATGCTGCTATGTCATCAGTGAAGACTCCAATTTGATGATACAGTTTTTCAAACTCATCAAAAGAAATACTATATTGCTCCTCAAATCGTTGTGTAAGTTGGTCAACTAAACTTTCTTCAGTATTGCTTTTAGGTAGTTTTTCCCCCAGTTGCTGGCAGATGTATTCTATTTTTATTCTTATTGGATGATTCGCTAACTCAGCAAACCTAGGACTTTCCATGATCTCTTTGATATCCGGATTAATCTCTCCATCTGAATAACGATCATCTTTATTGATTTGGGTTAATAAAGCATTAAAAAAGCATTTCAAATTTGTATCGGTTGATGTTTGCAAACGGTTAAATTCATCTTGCAAGTTTGCATGCTGTTGTCCTACTGTTTGTGTAATTCCTTTTAAACTCAAGGTATAGAGGGAGTGGACAAATTCTTGAATGGTGTTATTGTTTATTTGTAGTAATTTTTCAAACTCTTCAAATGTAGCAATGATGGCCACAAAAAGGTCTTGCTTTTCTCGTTGCTTACTCTCTTCACTCCAGTCATCTGTCAGGTATTGTTGGCTTACTCGTTGAATTAATGACCCAAATGAATCTAAAACATCTTTGCGCGCACTTTCACTGTCAAGTATCGTTGTGGATGTAATCGAGTGCTCAGTAAGGGATGATGAAAGAGAAGTTGAAAGATTTGTTATTTTTTTAATGTTTCCAGAGAGCAATTTTTTGGCTGAGTCAATCAAGCGTGCTAAATTTGTTTCCGTGGAATTAACTTGGAATATTTTGAAGAAATACTCTTTCATTAATAGGCTATGCTCATCATTTACATACCCGATATTTTTAGGGAAAACTTCTGTTAAAAGACCATATTTATGACCAGTTCGAAGCATTTTTCTTTGAGGGGCCACACCCATAAGGGTATAATGGGTGGAATTAAATGCTTCATAGGCCGCTCTATTTGCATAAATTTTATCATAAAGCTTGCGGAATATGGCTTGAAAATCAAGTTTTGCTACATCAATGTCCCCTTTTAAGTTTTCAAGAAAAGGGATATTTTTTCTACCTAAACCTGTAGGCTCACGAAAAATCTCTTGAGCATTATTAAACTCAACTCCATGTACGGTTAAAAATTTAAGTAGCTTAAAAATCATCAATTTTTGCACGTGAGTCGCTTTAGTTGTTTCAGGCGAAACGACAATGTTTTGTTGAGATGCATTAGTTCCAGCCGAGCCTGTACCATGATGTCCAGGGAGGGTGTTGCGAACTATTATTTGATCAGCTGTAGACGCTTCTGGGTAGATTGGTGTAAAGCCCCAATCAGAACGTTCATTTTCGTAATAGACAAATTCCGCATGTTTTACAACAGGTGGAAGAGTAAAAAATCTTTGATCGTACCAGGTAACAGGCCAACAATCTCCAGGAACCGGATCAATGATAAAAAGATTCATTGATACGTTAGAGATATTCGTTTTTAATGAATTAAACCATAGTTCCTGGGCTTCTCTATCTTTAGGCAGTTGGGTTAGTAATGGTTTAATAATGTCAGGAGTATTATTAAACGGTTTATCTTTTTGTTTTGCTTGTTGGCGCTCGGTTTGTTGCAATGAGAGTAGTTTTATTAACTGCTCAAAATTATCGCAAGAATTAATGGCTTCTTTGATTGCATTTATTTCATGAGCAATCAGAATGGATTCAACGCCACCTCTACTGTGCGCAATTTCATTAAGTTCTGTTTGTCCACGAACAAGCGCATTTAAAGCGATACCCAGTCCAATTCCAATTTTTTCGCCAACATTGCCGCCGTCTGTTTTGGGACCATTAACAACAGCAACCTCTGAGGACTGATAAGGAACAAGTTGTTTGGGAGCAATCGTCGGCTTTTCTTCTGTTTTAATCAACGTAGAAACAATACTTAAAGTTTCTCCCTTCGGGTAGAAGTTCCGTATTATAGTTCCGACTTTCAAAGGTGTTTTTTTCTTATCTTTTAGAGTAGGCGTGTATTCTGTATCTGTCCCTAACATCGTAAGGGTAAATGACTTGGATTCTACTTTCTTAAACATGCTATTGCCGCTTCTTGATTCAGACTAGCGAACTATAATTCATGTTGGCTAATAATGGAATAGCCAGGGCTCTTTATTTGTTGATAAATAATACAGGTTGATATTATTTTGCAATAAATTGACTTTTATCAAATATCGATCGCATATAACTTGCACTGTATTGTTGCATTAGCGATAATTTCTCTTTTTTGTCTGTGAGGGGATTTGTTTTGAATGTAATTATAAATGAGTCACAGGCTCAAACAACACAAGCATGTGTTATTTGGATGCATGGTTTAGGTGCTGATGCTTCCGATATGATGGGTTTAGTTGATCAGTTAACGCTTGCAGATCTCGCGGTACGTCATGTATTTATTAATGCCCCCCAGCGTCCAGTGACTTTAAATGGTGGCATGGTCATGCCTGCTTGGTATGATATTATGGGCATGAAACTAATTGACAGAGAAGATAAAGAGGGAATTGAACAATCCGAATTGCTGATTCGTAAAGTCATGGATGAACAATTAAACCATGGTTTAGCGTACAATCAGATATTTTTAGCAGGATTTTCACAAGGTGGAGCGATGGCATTGCATACCGCTCTTCATACAACAGCTCGTTTAGCGGGAGTTGTTGCTTTATCTGCTTATTTACCTTTAGCTGCGCATACCAGACCAAAGTTGGATAAGAGCACACCTTTTTTTATGGGAGCAGGACAATTTGATCCCTTGGTTTTGCCTCAATGGACTGAATCAAGTAAAGATTGGTTATTGAATAAAGGATATGAACATATTTCTTATTATAAGTATCCTATGGAACATTCAATTTGTTTTGAGGAAATTAAAGACTTAAGTCTTTGGTTTAGAAATAAAATTAGGGGAGAAGCATAAATGCCCATAGTGAAAAAGTCACGTACGGTTAATTATACCTGTGAGCAAATGTTTTCATTGGTGAATGAAGTAGAACGTTATGCGGAATTTCTACCTTATTGCGCAGAAAGCATGGTACATCATCGTGATGAAGATGAAGTACAAGCGACCTTAGTTATTGGTGCTGCCGGTATGAGTAAGTCATTTACCACACGCAACATGTTACAAGTTAATAAAATGATAGAAATTCGTCTTGTTGATGGTCCATTCAGTCATTTAGAGGGGTTTTGGCGCTTTGATGAAGTTGAAGAGGGATGCAAAATCTCTTTTGATCTAGAGTTTGAATTTGCAGGACGCATGTTTTCCATGCTGCTTGGTCCTGTATTTGAACAAGTCACGGATAAGATGGTGGATTCATTTTGTGAGAGAGCCAAGGCAATTTATGGTCAAGGTTGAGCTGGTTTATGTGGCTTTAGACAAGACCACAGAACATATGACTTTAGAGCTCAAACAAGGAGCAACAGTTCTTGATGCGCTTAATGCATCAGGAATATATAATATTCATCCAGAAACACGAGGGATGTCTGTTGGAATTTATGCAAAGCAGGTTACTTTAGAACAAGTATTGCAAGAAGGTGATAGGGTCGAGATATATAGACCCTTGCTTTTAGATCCAAAAGAGAAGCGTCGTCAAAAAGCGATTCGTGCCCGATAATTTTCAGAGTTTGAGTATATAGTGTGTCCTTAGCGAAGCGAAACCCGGGTTTCGCTTCGCTACACCCAGGCTACGATACAGCACCGCTTTATGTCCTGCTTATTCTTGATTAATGTCTGGTGGTTGATTAAGTGATGCTACCCCTGGTTTTAGTTTACCACGTTCGATACGAGCCAGAGCACCGTTTTGGAAGTATAAGCTCACTGTGGACATAGTCATATATCCTCGGCCTCTACGCCAAGTGTATGCGTAGTCCCAGCGGTTTTCATTAAACGTAGGACTTAACAAACTAGTCCCCATTAATATAGCAACATCATTTTTACTCATCCCTATTTTGAGTCGGTCAATTTTCGATTTTGGTAACAAATTTCCTTGCTGTGCTACTCGTCGAGACAGATCAAATGATGAGCATTGAGTAAGAGTTAAGGTGCATACAATTCCTAGTAGAAAAATTATTATTCTCATTTTTTTGCCTATCGTGAAAAATTTCGCCATAATAACACGTCATTTAATGAAAGACACCTTTAACCTAGAAAAGCAGATAAACCTTACTGTGCAAGCTAAGGGTACCGGATCTACTGGAATTTTTTCAGGTTTCGATAAGACAAGTTCTTTACTGCGAAGGAGAATTGATGGAAGAGAGTAAGCAGCTAAAAGATGCTGGATTGAAGATTACTTTACCCCGTTTAAAAGTATTACAAATATTGGAGCAATCTCTTAATCATCATTTGAGCGCGGAAGGTGTTTATAAGGCGCTATTAGAGACAGGAGAAGACGTTGGTCTTGCAACTGTTTATCGTGTGTTAACGCAATTCGAAGCTGCAGGATTAGTGAATCGACATAATTTTGAAGGAGGACACTCTGTATTTGAATTGAGTCAGGGGGCACATCATGATCACCTGGTTTGTATTAAATGTGGTTGTGTTGAAGAGTTTGTTGATGAAGTCATTGAACAAAGACAGAAAACTATTGCCGAACGCGCCAATTTTCACATGACGGATCATGCATTGAATATTTATGGAATTTGTCCACGTTGCCATAAGGATAAATAAACGCTAACGGTGGTTTATACTTCTTTTTTTCCCAACAGGAAAAAAGTGTTTACCTTGCCAATTCCTTTCATTTCTAGAGTTCCTCGTGGCTCAATAATGAATTCATCTTGAAGCATAAAGGCCATTTTTTCCGAGATATGGATTTTATTAGGAAGGGAGGTTTCTTCTAGACGACTGGCTAAGTTGACCACATTACCCCATATATCATAAACAAATTTTTTATGACCAATGATTCCGGCGATTACCGTACCATAGGTGATACCAATCCTAAACTGAAGTTCCATCTTATGTTCTTGATTAAAAGTCATCATTCGATCCAGAATAGCCAACGCATAATTCGCTATATTTATTGCATGCCGGGTGGTTTGTTCGGGAACACCTGAGACTGCCATATAGTTATCACCAATGGTTTTAACTTTTTCTACATAATATTTTTCTGTGAGTTTATCAAGCTCAGCAAACAAGCGATTGAGGATATTTACCGTTTTTTTAGCACCCAATTGTTCCGTTAGTTGCGTAAAATTAATAATATCTGCAAACATAACACTGGCTTGAGAAAATTCATCGGCAATATCTTCCTCTCCCATTTTCAAGCGTGAGGCGATTGCTTCTGGCAAAATATTCAAGAGTAATAAGTCATTTGCCTCATTTACTCTCGATAATGTTTTTAATGCATGAATAATAAAAAAGAGCATGAGTATTGTTGACAGAAGTGAAAGCGCAAGAGCCAAGGCAATAATTTTTGACATCTTGAGATCAATTTTTTCATTGGTTATGAATGTACGGCTATCTACCAGTTTAAAAAATTCTTGTAAGGGTTTTACCACTTGTAATTTGGCACTCGTATAATCATCGCCAAAAACCATTTGTTGCGCTAATTGAGGGTTAGGTTTGCCAATTATCGTGTAGTTCCCTGATTTATCTGGATATTTCCCCTCAAATAAATTCATGGCTTTAATTTCAGTTTCTGATAGTTTATTACTTTGGTTTTCTGCTTTAGTTAGTAATGAAAATTCTTTGAGAGTAAAATGATGCTCCAACATCATTGAGGATAATGATTTTGCTGGGCCATAAGATTGGGGTCGTTTGTTTTTAATAACCAAATCCCAATACAATTCATCATAGTCTAAAGGTAGGGGCGAAGTTCCATTGCGTATGCTTAAAATTTCATTATAGTAAGTACGGTATTTTTTCTCGCCCGTTACTATATAAAGGCGGGCCATCTCGGTTAAATCATCAGAACTTTGTCGAAGTTTATTAGCTAACATATACAATTGATAACGCTCATTTCCATCAATAACCTCTTGAACTGCGATGTGTTTTAAGGCAAATAAACAAATGATAAGGCTCATTAACGTGAGCGCTAAGAAGAAGAAAAAGTAGTATAAAAGACGTGTGTTTTTAAGATGGAGCTTTCTGAGCACGTTTGACTCTTTTTTCCATTAACCTACCTTCAAGAATAGCTTATTTATATAATAATGGAGGCTATTTCTAATAACTTATTTTAAATGCTATTCTTTATAGAAGAGAGGTCTGTTAATTAGGGAATTCCAGGACGAGCCAGACTTGATCCTTAAACAGTTCAAGGATTATTTAATGAAATTGTTATTTTTAGGAGCCGGTAGCGGTATAGGAACGGATTTCGGAAATTTTCAATCAAATATGCTACTTTTAACAGATAGTGGTAAAAAACTTCTGATAGATTGTGGTACAGATATTCGTTTTTCTTTAACTAAAGCCGGATATCAATCTCAAGATATTGATGCACTCTATATTAGTCATTTACATGCCGATCATATCGGCGGGATCGAGTGGTTCGCTTTTCAACGAAAATTTGCCTCCCAACCGATGGGAATGCCTCGTTTAATTATCCATGAGGATTTAGTTGATCTCTTATGGAATGGCAGTCTAAGTGGAGGGTTAAAAACACTCGATGATAAAGAAGCGACTTTAAGCGATTATTTTAAAGTTCAATTAGTTCGTACTGGTCACCCTTTTAACTGGGAGGGCTTAACATTGAACCCAGTACAAACTTTCCATATTTATTCTAATAAAGAATTAATGCCCAGTTATGGTTTGAATATTGGTTACAAAGGGAAAAAAATCTTCATTACAACGGATGCGCGGTTTACCCCTGAACACTTTTCGCCCTATTATCATGATGCATCTGTAATTTTTCATGATTGTGAAACCATGGAAACTCCTAGTGGAGTTCATGCTCATTTTGATCAGTTAGTCACCTTAGAGCCTGAAATTAAAGCCAAGTGTTGGTTGTATCATTATAATGATGGAGCGCTACCTGATGCACAAACTCAAGGTTTTGCTGGTTTTGTTCGTTGTGGTCAGGAATTTGATCTCAGTTAAAAGTGGGTAAGTTCAATCCAAAACAAAATCTCATTTGCAGCTGACTTGTTGAAATCTTATTATAAATAATTCCTCTTTTTCAAAAAAGAGGATTATCTAAATGAGTTTAGGCATAATTTCCCAATAAAAACTCAAGTTTATTCTTAATATTTGATGTATTTCATGGATATAATGGTCTACTTTTCAAATCGTTAATATGGATATTTATGTGGATTGTATGGATTGCACTTTCGCGACCTTACACGTTTATTGTAATGGCCTTAATGCTCCTTATTATTGGGCCACTAGCAATAATGCGTACTCCTACAGATATTTTTCCTGACATTAATATCCCGGTTGTGAGCGTTGTATGGAATTACTCAGGCTTGCCTCCTGATGAAATGGGTAATCGCATTGCGAGTGTTTTTGAGCGGGCCGTTACTACCACCGTAAATGATATTGAACATATTGAATCATCGTCGCTGATTGGTGTCAGTGTAATCAAATTATTTTTTCAACCCAATGTGAATGTTGATTTGGCTTTAAGCCAAGTCACAGCAATCGCACAAACGATGCTCCGTAACTTACCACCTGGGACACTACCGCCATTGGTTTTAAGCTATAAAGCCTCAACAGTTCCTGTTTTACAACTGGTATTATCGAGTGCAACCATCCCAGAACAAAAATTAAATGATTTGGGCAATAACTTTCTGCGTACTCAACTTGCAACCGTACAAGGAGCCGCATTACCGTATCCCTATGGGGGTAAAATACGTCAAATCCAGGTCGATTTAGATCTTCCAGCCATGCAAACCTATGGTATTTCCGCACAAGAAGTTAATAGTGCAATTCTTGCGCAAAACCTGATTATCCCTGCAGGTACACAAAAAATAGGTGAGTATGAATACATTGTTAAATTAAATGGTAGTCCGCTTTCAGCCGTTGATTTAAATGATGTGCCGGTTAAATCAACCCCTGGTCGGGTTTTATATATCCGTGATGTGGCACATGTGCGTGATGGATTTGCACCCCAAACCAATATAGTACGAGTGGATGGAAAACGGGCTGTGATGATGTCAATCCAAAAAACCGGTAATGCATCTACTTTAGATATCGTGAATCGAGTTAAGGATTTATTGCCTAAAGTTAAGAACATGCTTCCAGAAGGACTTAATTTGTCCAATTTTGCAGATCAATCAATCTTTGTTACCGCCGCGATTCACGGAGTTATTACGGAGGGAGTGATTGCAGCGGCATTAACCGGGCTTATGATTTTACTCTTTTTAGGAAGTTTACGGAGTACGCTTATAATTACTTTGTCCATTCCTTTATCCATTATTGCATCGATTACTATTCTTTCTGCGTTGGGAGAGACAATCAATATCATGACCCTAGGTGGTTTGGCACTTGCTGTGGGTATTTTAGTTGACGATGCGACGGTTGCTATTGAAAACATTAACTGGAATTTGGAACAGGGTAAAGAAGTAGAACAAGCAATTCTTGACGGTGCCAAACAGATTGCAATACCTGCCTTAGTCTCAACTTTATGTATTTGTATCGTGTTTGTCCCTATGTTTTATTTAGGGGGCGTGGCTCAATATTTATTTGTGCCTTTAGCTGAGGCGGTAATTTTTGCCATGCTCATGTCTTATATTTTATCACGTACTCTGGTCGCTACCCTGGCAAAATATTGGTTGCATAAACACGATTTGAGCGGGGAAGCGCAAGATAAGGGACGATTTGCGCGCCTACACCAATCATTTGAAGAACAATTTGCACGATTGCGCGGCCAATATTCCAAATCATTATCTTGGGTATTAAACAATGCAAAAGTTTTTATTTGTTACTTTTTAGGTTTTGTTGCCATTTCAATATTATTGCTTTGGCCATGGCTTGGTTCGAATTTCTTTCCTGATGTGGACGCAGGACAAATTAAATTACATATTAGTGCTCCCACGGGAACCCGAGTAGAGGAAACTGCACGAATTGTAGATAATATTGATACTGTGATTCGCCAAGTGATACCCCCTAAAGATATGGGGAGTATTGTTGATAATATTGGGTTACCCGTTAGCGGTATTAATTTATCATACAGCAATTCAGCAACGAATGGACCAGAAGATGCTGACATCTTAATTTCTTTAAAAGACGGGCATCGCCCCAGTTCTGATTATGTGCATCAATTAAGATCAGTCCTAAGAGAACATTTTCCTGCTGTGACGTTCGCATTTTTACCGGCTGATATCGTAAACCAAATTATCAATTTTGGTTTGCCATCACCTATTAATATTCAGGTTATTGGCTTAAAAAAAGATGACAATGCGCGTTATGCCAATAACTTGATGAAGCAGTTAAAGCGTGTTCCTGGTCTCACAGATGTGCGAATAAGACAATCTAACAATTATCCTGAGTTTTTTGTGGAGGTTGACCGTAGTTTGGCAAATGAACTTGGATTTACTCAATTCAATGTCGCCTCTGATTTATTAGTGACCTTATCAGGTAGTTTTCAGACGACCCCCACATTTTGGTTAGATCCTAAAAATGGGGTGTCTTATCCAATTGTCACTCAAGCACCCCAATACGTCATGACCTCATTAAATGATTTGCTTAATATCCCAATTGGAAGTTTAACTCTGCCCAGTCAACTGCAAATTTTAGGTTCTTTTGCAAAATTGAAACGTACTTGGACCTCTGTTGTTGAGTCTCATTATAATGTTCAACCAGTGATTGATATTTTTGCTTCAATCCAAGATAGAGATTTAGGGTCGATAACTAAAGACATCCAGAAAATTATTAATGATACGCAAAACAAGTTGCCCAGAGGATCCTCGGTAGCGATTCGTGGGCAAATTGATACTAAGGAGCATGCATTTAATGGTTTGTATTGGGGTTTGGCTTTTTCGATTTTGTTAGTCTATCTGCTGATTGTTATTAACTTTCAATCATGGGTTGATCCATTTATTATTATTACTGCCTTGCCTGCTGCGATTGCAGGAATTGCCTGGATGTTATTTATTACTCATACCGCATTAAGCGTGCCTGCACTCACAGGAGCAATAATGTGTATGGGAGTTGCAACATCAAATAGTATCCTTATTATTAGTTTTGCTCGCGATCATCTTGCAACTGAAAATGATCCCATGAAAGCAGCGCTTGAGGCAGGACAGACGCGTTTACGACCTGTTATGATGACTGCATTAGCCATGATAATCGGTATGTTTCCTATGGCCTTAGGCTTGGGAGATGGAGGGGAGCAAAATGCTCCATTAGGACGGGCGGTAATTGGAGGGTTATCTTTTGCAACGATGGCTACTCTCTTTTTTGTCCCTTCAATTTTTTACGTAATTCACGAACGCAAGTTGAAGAAGAAGCAAAGGAAGGACCATGCTTAAATCCATTCGATCATATGTACAGAACCATAAACATAGACGACTTGTTATCGCGATAACAGTTTTTTTACTCTTCATTTTAGTGATAATTGTTTTACGTATTTATGCAGCGATAAACTTACGTAATGAGACTCTTGCAGATGCTGTTCCTGTGGTCCGAGTGATGGAAGCCAAACAAGAAAAAGGGGTTGATAAAATTATTTTACCAGGCAATGTTCAAGCTTGGCACGAGTCACCTATTTATGCACGGACTAATGGTTATATAAAAAAATGGTATGTAGATATTGGCAGTCAGGTTAAAAAAGGTGATTTGCTTGCCGTTATTGAAACACCGGAGCTTGATGCGCAGGAACGTCAGGCAAGGGCTGATTTGAAGACTGCAATTGCAAATAATCAATTGGCGCAGATTACTGCAAAGCGTTGGCTTCATTTAGTAAAAACAGAATCGGTATCTCAACAAGAGACTGACGAAAAAGTGAGTACAGCTGCGGCTTTAGAGGCTGCGATGTTTGCTGCTAAAGCTAATTTGCAACGATTACAAGAATTAGTCGGTTTTGAACGTGTTATCGCTCCTTTTGATGGTGTTATTACAGATCGCGCCACCGATATTGGTGATTTAATTGACGCAGGAAGTAGTTCAACAGCGCAACCCTTGTTTCGTATTGCCCAAACAAGTCCTTTGCGAATTTATGTCAAAATTCCTCAGTATTACTCTTCACGAATTAAACCCAATATGACAGTAGATCTCCATTTTGCGGAGCACCCCAAGCAAGTTTTTTCGGCCAAATTATTTGAAACAGCGCAAGCGATTGATCCAAATACCCGTACTTTGCTCGCTCAATTTATTTCTCCCAATAAAAATAAGGAGTTATTGCCAGGTGGGTATACTGAAGTTTGGTTTACTTTAGCTATTCCTCCCAAAACGGTGATTCTTCCTGTTAATACCTTGCTTTTTCAGGCTCAAGGATTACAAGTCGCGACTTTGGATAAAGACAACAAGATTGTCTTAAAATCGGTTACGCTACGACGCGATTTTGGTGCAACAGTTGAAATTGCCACAGGAGTTTTGCCCGGTGATCGCGTTGTACTTAATCCTCCTGATGCCATTATGAATGGTGAAACTGTGCGAGTTGTTTCATGAAAAAATTGCTTGGTGCTGGAGCACTTGTTTTTGCATTAATGGGTTGTTCTTTGGCTCCAACATATCATCGCCCGATTATGCCTATCCCTGAACACTTTAAGGAACCAGGAAAATGGGTGGAAATTAAATCGACACCAAAAATTGTTTCACCCGATGCTTGGTGGCAAGCGTTTAATGACCCTGTTTTAAATGATTTAGAAAACCAGCTGAATGGAGCAAACCAAAATTTGAAATTGGCCTATGCTCATTTTCAAGAAGCAACTTCATTAGTACAAGTAGCTCGATCGTATTTTTTCCCCTTCATGCAGGGATTGTTCAATGCGGATCGCCAGCAAAACTCACGAACGGTAGCGAATCCTGTAACTCCTCCTGTATTTAACCAATTTTTAGTGGGCGGTTTTCTCTCTTATGAGCTTGATGCATGGGGTAGCGTTCGCAATTCGGTCATTGCTAGTGAGCGCACTGCTACGGCGAGTGCTGCTGATGTTGCTTCGGTTCGTTTGAGTCTACAAGCAGAACTTGCGAATGATTATTTTGCATTAAGAGGAAGCGATGAGGCACAACGTATCTTGGATACTACCGTTATCGCGTATCAAAAAGCTCTTTATTTAACAAAAAATCGTTATCGAGGTGGGGCTGCACCTATAGCCGATGTGGATGAAGCTGAAACTCAGCTTGAGAATGCAAAAACCATGGCAGCAGACATGCGATTACAGCGCGCTCAGTTTGAACATGCAATTGCAGTATTGGTTGGGGAAATACCTAGTAATTTTTCTGTGCCTCCAGCCAAATCACCTAAGATTTTTCTGGAAATAGCCCCCAACATTCCTTCAACTCTTCTAGAAAGAAGACCTGATATTGTTGCTGCTGAATCTCGGGTTCAAGCGGCAAATGCAAATATTGGCGTCGCACGAGCTGCTTTTTTCCCTGAGATTGACTTAAGTGGAAGTGCTGGTTTTCAGAGCAAAAGTCTTGCGAATCTCATTTCAAAACCCAGCCTTTTTTGGGCACTTGGTCCGTTGAGTTTATTGACCTTAACGCAACCTGTAGCACAAGTAACGATTTTTGATGGTGGTCGATTGCGAGGCTTATTAAATCAAGCCAAAGCTCAATATTTTGAGACCGTTGCTACTTATCGGCAAACGGTCTTAACTGCATTCCAAGAAGTGGAAGATAATCTGATTGCGATTCATCAGCTCGATAAGGAGTATCGAAGCCAAAATGCCGCAGCTCGTGCAGCACAACGCGCTTGGGATCAAGAGTTATACCGATACGAAGGAGGATTGGTTACGTTTCTGCAAGTTGTTGTCGCTGAAAATACCGCACTACAATCAAAACTTGCATTAGTTAATATCCACACTCGTCGTCAAATTGCGAGTATTCAGTTAATTAAAGCTTTAGGTGGTGGTTGGTCTTTAGATATGGGCAAGAAAAGATAAGACGTGCTGGGCCATCGGGGGAAACTTGGATAAAGGCAAGGAGTCCAGATTAATATTTATCTTAATATTATAGGAGTCTCTCTTGCCTTAATTCTTCAGGACAAGGGGTAACTTTGTTAATCAAGATTAATCGTATAGGAGTAACTTCCCATGCCATCGTATACTGTATCAATGTAGCGAATTCCGTTACAAGAAGCATTAACAACTGGATGGTTCATTAATGGACCGTCTTTAATATCAAGAACACACCAATTCTCTGAGTCATAAGCAACAGTAACATGAGCGTAACCTGAACGACATGCAAAGCCGTCTAAAATCTCAAAACTACGTGGTCCAATTAGGTGAAGCATGACATCTGCATCATTAAATCCGCTAACCACATAGATACCAGGGTGGGATGTATCGCTTAAGCGGAAATAATCTTTATATCCACACCAAGATTTATCTGCATGAGCACTCATCATCATTAAGCTGGTTGTTGCCAGTAGAATCCATTTTTTCATTTCAGAACACCTTTATTATTATTTTTATTATTTAAAGCCGATGGCGATTATAGGGAAGAATTGGCTCAAAAACAATCACTCTGTTGCAATCCTTACGGACGAGCGTACATAGGTAGGTTCAGCAAGCCAAATCATGGCCAGCAAAAAAATGAAAATCCAGGCCGCGAGTCTGAAAATGTCATTTGTAGCCAGCATAAATGCTTGATTGATGATTGTTGCATAGAGAACCCCGAACCCTTTGAGGCCCGATATTCCCAATGAATGAAGTTGATTGAGTGATTGTTGCACTAAAGGATTGTACGCGGTTATTTGTTCCACCAGATGGCTTTGATGTAACGCTTCTCTATGATTCCATAACGTGACACTGATGGATGTGCCAAAACTGCTACCCAAAATTCGACAAAAGTTGACAAGGCCCGATGCACTCGCCAGGCGATCAGGAGGGAGTTCAGTCAAAATGAGCGTGATTAATGGGGTAAAGAAAAAAGCAAGGCCAATGCCTTGAATAAAGCGCGGCATAATAAGTTGATTAAAACTCATTTCAGTGTAAAAGGTAGATTGCCATATGCATGTCCCTGCAAACACAATAAACCCAAGGCTGATAATAATGCGTAGATCAAATTTACCCATATAATTACCTACAAGAGGTGTTAAAAAAAAGGGTAAAATTCCCACCGGGGCAACTGCAAACCCTGCCCAAGTTGGCGTGTAACCCATTTGCGTTTGTAGCCATAAGGGAAAAATAACTACGGTGGAAAAATAGACCATAAAACCTAAAGTTAGACTGATTGTTCCAATAGAAAAATTGCGATTAGTGAATAAATATAAATCAATGATCGGGTGTTTTTGCGTTAAAAGCCAAATAATTAAAAAGCTAAGCGTAACCGTCGAGATAATTGCTAAAGTCATAATGAATGGTGAGTGAAACCAATCTAAATCTTGACCTTTATCTAATAAAATTTGCAAACTGCCGATGCCTATTGATAATAATATCAGGCCAATAAAGTCAATAGGAAATTTAGTAATTGGTGTTTCTCGCCCACTAAGAGTAATGAGCGTAAATATTACTGAGAAGATGCCCACGGGGACGTTAATATAAAAGATCCAGGGCCAGGTATAATTATCGGTAATCACACCACCTAGGATTGGACCAAATATCGGTCCCACAACCGCAGTCATAGTCCATATTCCGGTTGCCAATCCTCTCTTTTCAGGAGGATAATTAGCAAGGAGGATGCTTTGTGATAAAGGAATCATCGGTCCTGAAACAGCACCTTGAATTACTCGGAAAAAAACCAACATCTCCAAACTTATTGATAATCCACAAAGCACGGAGGCAATGGTAAATAAGCTTGTAGAGAAGATGAATAAACGAACTTCACCAAAACGCTTGGCTAGCCATCCTGTTAACGGCAGCATAATGGCTTGACTTACGGCAAAAGAGGTAATTACCCAAGTGCCATTATCTGGACTCACACCTAAATCGCCTGCAATGGTTGGAATGGCAACATTAGCTATAGAGATATCGAGGACATTCATAAAGATGGCCAATGATAAAGAAATGGTCATCAGAGCCAATCTACTGCCAACTAGAGGAGGACGCTCAGCCATTATGATTTGTCCTTGGGAGGAACATGTCGGGTGAGTTAGCATGTAAAATTTCGTCAATCAGCGATTTTACTTCAGCAAGCTGTTTTTTATAAACCGTTGTTTGATATTTAAATTTAGATTCAGCAGTTTGTGGAAGTCGATGGCCGTCTAAGTTATGAATATCAACAGTCACGCGCATGGATAATCCAAGTTGCAATGGAATTTTTTTCAACTCATCGGGGTTTAAACTAATACGCACAGGAAGTCTTTGTACGATTTTAATCCAGTTTCCAGTTGCATTTTGTGGCGGGAGTAAAGAAAAGGCAGACCCTGTTCCTGCATTTAAACCAACAACGGTTCCATGATATGTCATTTCGGGGTACGCATCGGCATAAAGAGTAACTGGCTGCCCAATACGAATATCATTTAGAGAGGACTCTTTGTAGTTAGCATCTACCCAGGTATCGTGCAGTGGGATAATAGCTAACATGACGGAGTTTAGCGAGACTTGCTGTCCGGGTTGCACACTGCGTTTTGCCACGTAACCGGTGATGGGGGCTGCAATCGTTGTTCTTTGCAAATTCAGATAAGCTGTTTTTAGATTTGCTTTGGCCGTTTCAACAAGTGGATGAGTGTACAAATGTGCATTTTCAACTAAAGCAAGAGCTGCATCTAGTTGGTGCACTGAACTATCATACGTTGCCTGAGCTGTCTCTAATGTCGTTTTATAATGTTGCATCTCTTCCCGGGATACTGCTCGATTACCAACCAGACCTTCGCGACGTTTTAAATCTAATTTCGCTTTTATTAGATTTGCTTTGCTCACATTCACATTTTGTTGTGCCTGAGCCGCATTTTCAAAATACTGACGTACTTGCCTGACGGTTTGTGCTAGATCGGCTTTAGCTCTTTGTAGGGCTATTGCATAATCGGTAGGATCCAATTTAATTATGATTTGGCCTTCAGTAACTAATTGGGTTTCATCGGTGTTAATCGTGATAACGGTGCCTGGGATTTGAGGCATCAGTTGCACCATGTTTCCGTTTACATAGGCATCATCGGTATAGAGTGCAAATCGTCCCCAAATGAGCCAATAGAAAAACCATAAAAATGCAGTTAGTAAAAAAATACCGCCGAGGAGGAGTATAGCAAATTTACGTTTACGTAATGTTTCAGGTGTTGCACCTACTTTTTTCGAGTCGGCTTCAGTTTCTGTTTGTTCTGCCATAATTCTATAGCTCTCCACCTAAGGCTGCTAATAAGGCTACAAAAGCTTGTTTTTGACGTGTTTGCAAATTATTCAAAATGGCTTTTTGTTGGATTAATAACTGTTTGATTTCAATTAGTTGAGTGTAATCAATAATTCCCTGAGTATAACGCGCCTGGAGTAATTTGTAATTGGATTGGATATTAATTAATGCTTGGTTCTGGGCTGTAATTTGAGTATTAAGGGTTTTTAAGGTAGAAAGTTGATCGCTGACTTGTTGCAATGAATTTAAAATAGTTTGATTGTACTGGTTTACTGCAAGTTCAAATTCAGCATAGTTAACTCCAAGATTCGCTTTTCGTGCACCCGCATCAAAAATCGGTAGATCAACTGCAGCAGAGGCATGATCGTTTTGGAGCCATACATTAAACGCTTTGCTAAAGTACAGACTTTGTAAACTGAGCAATCCTTTCAAATTAATATTGGGGAAAAAAGCGGTTTTTGCAACATTCACTTGATGGGCTGCAGCTTCAGTAAGGGCGCGAGCTGAAGCAATATCGGGTCTTTGGGCCAGTATATTTGCAGGAATTATTGCAGGTAACTGGAGTTGTTTTTTGTTATAAACAAAAGCAGCGGGTTCAATTTGTGTATTTAAGGGATTTTTACCTATTAAAACGGCTAATTGATGTCGCGATTGCATTTCAGCGCGTTTGTAATTTTCTATGGATAATATGGCTTCCTGAGCATCGGCTACAGCTGTTTTTACAGGAATATTCGATTCAATACCTTGGCGTTCTCGGTCCACGATGATATCAGCAAGTTGCTTTAACAGGCGTGCATTTTCTTTGGCCAAACGCTGTTGGATAATGTTATTTTGTACTTCAAAATAAGCGGTAGCAATCGCTGCGCTCAAAACAAGTTGGGTTTCGGCGAGATCCATCTGTGCTGCAAATGTTTCACTTAATCTACTGGCTAAGGTTTCTCTATTTTTGCCCCAAAAATCCAGCTCATAATTAAATTTTAAGCCAATATTTGCAATATTCGCTTGGTCAATTTTTATTGAGTTTACAGGTGGTGGTATTTTTCCGTGTATTGGGAAATAGGCTTTGTCCAAATAACCACTGGAGTCTATAAATGGCCAAAGTGATGAATAGGCAATTTTTGCAAGTTGTTTGGCACGGACAACTCGTGCTTTGGCGCTGCGCATATCAGGGGCATCAGCAAGAGCTACAGAGACGAGTTGCTCTAACTGTGGATCATTAAACCGTTTAAAATAAGGTGCTGATTTGCTTTCTTTAGGTTTTTTATAAATGTGTTGTATTGCTAAATCAGGGGCGTTGATTGGCTTTGTATTCGTATGTAGCTCACCAAAAAAAGAGCAACCCGTTAATGTGAGCGCGATTAAAACATAAATTACAAAGAGTGAACGCAAAATTTATATCTCTTTTTTATAGCGGAAGATCGAAATACTGTAGCAATATTTTTTAGAAAATACATTAATGATCTATCAGTTAAAAATCATTTATTAATTTCTAACTTATAAAAATATGGTCTAAAATAATAGACATGCAGAAATCATTTTAAAAATAAAAATAGGGGAAAAAGATGAACATTCTGAAAAAAATAATGATTATTGGCGTATGTTTTGCAACACTTGGGGCATTAAGTTCTTGTGGTACTGTTCATGGTTTTGGGCAAGACGTATCTCATGTGGGTAAAGATATTCAAAGAGCATCACGATAATTTCTTTACGACTCCCCCTAGGGGGAGTTCCCACCTGTTGTGTTGCAGGATAAATATTCGGTTATGCCTGAATCAATATAAAAATTACACGTGTGGGGGGTGGCTTTTATTGTAATGGATTGATCGCCCCGGGTTAAAAAGTGATGATGTTCAATTGCCTCAGGATGAAGAATAAAATAATGCCCCTTAAAATCAAATTGTTGGACTATTTTTGTTAAAGACATAACTTCAGCTTCCGTCCCCTTCAGGATTAGTTCATCACCGTCAATTTCTTTTTTTTCTCCACCGATAAATTGAAGTGATGCTATTTCAATCGGAGTAAGATGGGATAATTTAAATGCAATACGAAGATTTTTTAAGAAACATTCCAAGGTTTCTTGAGCTAACTGGTCTTGGTTTTTATTTGAAATTCTAAAACCTGACCAATGATATAACCCACAAAAATTGATTTTCTCAAGCTCATTATCTAAATATGTACCCTTAATTACAAAAGCAATGCAAGTACAAACCCCTTCGGTAATCAATGCGGTGGATCCATTATTTGTGAATGCATGCTCATCCATCTCAACAGTCTTTTTAGTGAATATTTTGGGGCTAGTAAAAAATGATCTAGAGCGCATGATTACTTTGTATCTTTTGTGTAAAAAAACATCATTGTACAGGAACAAAATTCAGAAGTCTTATTCTTTGAGTACTCGTTCTATGATGAGTTTAAAAAAACTGCACGATTTCGGGTAGTGTTTGGATTCTTCGGTTTTTAGCACCAAGCTCTTTTTTTATAAAAGGTTGCCATTGCCATGCAGGAATATCGAAATCTAGTGCTTGAAATAATTCGTTTAAGTGAGCGATTAAGGCATCTTTCTCGGGTAAATCAGGAGTGATTTGAATGGTAAATTGGTTTAAGGCATGTTGTTGGATGGTGTAATCATCGAATTCAAAAGTGAAGGATGCCATTTTCTGGCGTATCAGATCGGCAAAGAGGGGAAATACTTTATTATTTTGGGTTGCATAACAAATATCACCCACACGTCCTTCAATTCCTGCCAATCGTGTAAAAACACCATTTGATTGTTCTTCAACAAGTACATCATCTAAACGATAGCGGATGATGGGTTGTGTTGTTCGCATTAAATCCGTGATTATAGGTACAAAGCGTTTTTCATCTAGCCATTCTTTTTCAATAATCAAATATTCTTCATTCATTAATAAATGATTACTGTCTTTATTACTAATGGCTAAAAATCCCTCGGTGCATTGATAGATTTGTGCGACCTGGCAATTAAAAGCATTCCTTATAATTGCTTCATCACGTTTCTCTAAAACTTCAGCCACAGCAAATATTTTTCCAGGGGTTATGGATAAACGATGTTTTTCCTTTGTTAAAGCAAGTAATACTGAGGTGGGTGCTGATAAAATGGTAGGTTGTATTTGATTTAAACGATCAATATGAGTTTGGAAATTTTCGAGTAAATCAAAAAAATGGAATTGAATTTTTTTGCTTTTGTTGAGGGTTGTGTAGAGTTTACTATTTGCTCTAAGGAAAAAAGCAATGCGCTCCTTTCGTTTTAATCCTTGGGGTAAGGCTTTAGCCAATAAAATCCCCGCCCAGGCATCCCTCTCTTTTTCATCGGCAAGAAATAAACCCCGATTTCCTGATGTGCCAGAAGAAAGTCCCACAGCAATACCATCGATTAAGGGGGAAAAATCGCGGGTCTTTTCCGCTTTTAAAGCCAATTCTAGCGCCTGGTCCTTTTTTATATTCATCGTATTTATTTCATCAAAGTGTTGCATCATTATTTTTTTATTAATAATGGGCCATTCACTCAGGGGTTTATCCAAATAGGGTTGATAAAAAGGGGATTTATATAAAGTTGTTTTAACGAGCTTTCTAAATTTTTTTTCCTGGTAAGTAGACAGTTGGGCTCGTGATTTAAATCGTTTTCGCAGATAGTGTGTCTTAAAATAATAATAAAGGAGTCTAAGTATCATGATTGATTTCCTGAAAGACGAGCGCGAATGTGCTGACAATGGGAAGGAATCATATCGATTTCTTTATTATTTTTAAAAAGTTGGTGTAATTTCTGGATTGTTTGCTGATAGCTTTCTTTATTATCGTGAATCAAGTAGGTTAGATTACTTGGAAAAATCAATTCTTTAAACGTTTCTTGGTGCCAACAACTGTCTGCAATTAAAAAAGTATCTTGCTCGGCTTTAAAGTATAAACCTATTTGTCCCTTTGCATGTCCTGGTAAGGGGATGGCAATGATCTGTCCATCATTAAAGAGATCGAATCCAGTTGTAAAGGGGAATAGGCTGGGCTTCAGCTCAATTTCGTTTTTTAATAAAACCAGGCGCTCATAAAAGTCTTTAGGAAGTAATCCGGGTAAGAATCCTTGTATTAATGCTTTTATTCCGGTTTTTTGATGAATGTCGTTTATGGCATCAGGGTGGCAGAAAAATTGGGCATTGGGAAAATCCTTTAAACCGCCTATGTGATCTGCATGAAAATGTGAGATCACAATTCCTTTAATTTCTGAAGCCTGGATATTATTTTCCGCTAATTGTTCTTTAAGCGATTTTTTTAGCATTACTGGGGTTAGGTGTCTATAAAGGGAAAAGGGAAATTTTTGGGTTAATTGGAAGAACCGGTTGGTATAACCCGTATCGAATAAGATATAACCGTAAGTTGGATGTTTGATTAAAGTACAGAGGGCTGGGTATTCGCTTTGTTTCCAATGGGCATTCTTTAAGGTCATTCGCGCACAATATTTGCAAAAACCAACTTCAAATAATTGATACTCTATCATGATTTTTGATACCACTCCGTAAAACGTTCTATTCCTTGATTAATGGGGATCTTTGGTTGATAACTCAAGTCTTTTTGGGCCGCTTCAATATTTAATGTTTGTCCCATACATAAAACGGCTGCACTGTATCGGGTTAAACGTGGTTCTTTTTGAATAAGTGGGAAACTATAGAGTCCTTCCATACATGCAGCATATATTTTCGCTATCGAGTAGGGGATGTATTTAGGTATAAATGGCTTTTCTAAGACTCTAAAAAGTTCAGAAATAATGGTGATTAAAGTTCGTGGTTCATCGTTGGTGATATTATATTTGTTACCGCAAAATTGCTGCTTTGCTTGGGCTGCTAAAAGCAGACTTTCTACTACATTTTCAACATAAGTAATGTCAATTACATTAGTTCCATTCCCAATAATAGGCAGGATCCCCTTTTTTTCATTTTGGAGTATACGCGGTAAAATAGCTCGATCATAAGGACCAAAAATAGCTCGTGGACGTATCGTAATCACATTAAGATTTTTTTCTTGAAAGGCTTTATCAATCAGCGCTTCAGCAAGTAATTTGGTTTTTACATAATAGTTGGCTGGTTTTGCGGGTAAGGGTGAATCCTCTCTAATATTATGTTGTTCTGTGAAATCACAATAAATACTTGGCGATGAAACATGAACTAACCGCGTATTTGGGGGCGTTGCTTCAATAATATTTTGGGTGCCCAGCACATTGGCATCATAAAAATCTTTATACCGTCCCCAAGGACTAGATAGGGCCGCACAATGAAAAATAGTTTGAGCATTCAGAGTTATTTTTTTTAACTTATCTTGATTAAGCAAATCGACTGCTATGAATTGGGCACCAGATTCCGTAATGATTTTGCCAAGCCGCTCATTGCGTCCTAAGGCAATTACCTCATGGCCCTCTTTGATCAATCGTTGAGTCAAATTCAATCCGAGACAACCTGTTGCTCCTGTCACAACGCAAACCATATTAGTACTCCAAGATGAGGCCACCAGCTGCTAGACCAGCTCCAGTACCGATTAATAACACTAATTGTCCACGTTGTAACTGGCCGCTATTAATTAAAGTACATAATGCCGTAGGAATAGATGCTGCAATTTGATTTCCATGATAGGGATAAATAGAAACAAGTTTTTCAGTTGGAATATTTAATCTTTTCTGTATGTGATTCATCGCGAGCAGGCTTGCTTGATGCGGTACGAACCAATTAATGTCACTTAAGTTAAGATTGGCTTTACTCAAGAGGTTGTCCATGAGATTGTCCAATAATTTGGACGCTAATTTGAATACTTTTTTACCTTCCATATAAAAGAGGCCTTGTTCTATATGTTGTAATGGATTTTTAGGGGGAAGGCGTGTCCCCCCAGCCTCTATTTGACAGAACGTAGAGCCAATACTATGCGTTTCGTGATGTGACGAGAGAGTACGGTGTGTTCCTTTACTTTTTTCAAGTACACAGGCCGCAGCACCATCGCCGAAAATAGTACAGGTTTCCATATCCTCCCAATTCAATCCTGCCGAAGCGATATCACTAGAAATAATGAGAATACGTTTAAAGCGTCCGCCTTCGATTAAATACGATGCAATGTCTAAGGCGCTAATAAAACTTAAACACGTACTATTTATGTCAAAACAAGCTGTTCCGGATTGCTCCAACCCCAATTCTTTTTGGATTAATGCAGCAGTACATGGAATTGGCTGTTCACCTACACCGCAGGCACTGATAATGGCATCAATATCTGTTAATTGAATATTTGCCTTTTGGACTGCAATTAATGCTGCTTGGGCTCCCATATAAGAAGTTGTTTCATCGGAGGATGCAAAGTGTCGTGAAATCAGGCCGGATTTTTTTTGGACACTGCCTTGAGGTAAATTAAGTTGTAAATCAAGTTCAGTGGAAAGTACTTTGTTTCTAGGTAAATAACATCCCATTCCTGTTATTTTTACAGCAGGCATATTTAATTCCTTCGTTGCTCATTGAATCGCACCCTTAAAGTGGTGTTCATTATACTGTATGATCATTTATTGCTCAATCAAATTAAACTACACTACATCTGCTGAAAACAACAAT
This sequence comes from Legionella stuttgartensis, assembly GCF_977063405.2. Lineage (NCBI taxonomy): Bacteria > Pseudomonadati > Pseudomonadota > Gammaproteobacteria > Legionellales > Legionellaceae > Legionella > Legionella stuttgartensis. The sequence continues at coordinate 242,641 of NZ_CDRUHA020000110.1, read as the reverse complement.
TCTGCTCACTAAAACTGTCAACCCACACTGATCCATGATAAATTAATAACTATTCATTGGATGATTGGCAAAGGATTGTGGTTAGTGTTTGATTTTAAACGTCATATAAAAGTTTTTATACTGGTTTCGCTGAGCGCAGTGTTGCAAACTTCTTGTATGGTAGGGCCCAATTTTCATACACCTAGACCACCAAAAGTCAAAAAATATACTGAAAAACCGCTACCGAAAAAAACCGTAAATACTTCAGGGGCTGGTGGACAAGCACAAACGTTTATTACGAATAAAGATATCCCTTTATTGTGGTGGGAGCTTTATCATTCACCCGAAATCAATGAATTAATTCATACGGGCTTAACCAATAGTCCGAATTTAGCGGCTGCTTCAGCTGCTTTGCGTCAAGCACAAGAAAATCTAAAAGCCCAAATTGGTAACTCAATGTGGCCGGCAATTGATGCATCTCAGATGGTTCAAAGACAACGTTATTCAGGGCTACAAATAGGAATTCCAAGTGACAGCGTCACGTTTAATCTTGTTTATACTTCATTTAATTTATCCTACACCTTGGATGTTTTTGGTGGCGCAAGGCGTCAAATTGAGGGTTTAAAAGCACAGGTGGATTATCAGCAATTTCAAGTAATTGCTGCTTATTTGACGTTGACATCTAATATTGTTACAACAGCAGTAGCAGTTGCATCTTATCAAGCTCAAATTGATGTAACAGTGGACTTAATCAAGGCTGAACAAGGGATTCTTAATATTTTAAATCAACAGTATCGTTTGGGAGGCGTTTCCAAAGAAAATGTATTAACACAACAAACTCTACTCGAACAAACAAAAGCAACTTTGCCACCACTTCAAAAAAACTTAGCACAAGCCAGACACGCTTTAGCTACGCTTGTAGGAGTTTTTCCAGATGCTCCTTTACCCGTTATTCGATTAGATCGTTTAAAATTACCCACTGAGTTACCGGTGAGCTTGCCTTCAAATCTTGTTCGTCAACGTCCGGATGTGCGCGCTTCTGAAGCATTACTACACCAAGCATGTGCACAAATTGGCGTAGCAACGGCTAATTTATTCCCGCAATTTACGATTACTGCGAATGAGGGGTGGTTGAATACCACGTTTACAAACCTTTTTACCAAAAGAAATGAAGTTTGGGCGCTGACTGGTCAGGTGGTGCAGCCCTTATTCCATGGCGGTGCTTTATTGGCGCAACGACGTGCAGCAATGGCTGCTTATCAACAGACGGCTGCTCAATACAGACAAACCTTATTGCAAGCTTTTCAAAATGTGGCGGATGTTTTAAGAGGATTAGAAGTCGACGCCCGTACTCTGCAAGCACAAATAAAAGCTGAAGACGCGGCTCGAGCTGCTTTGAATCTTACCCTGCAACAATATCGTTTAGGCGGTGTAAGTTATATCAATTTATTAAATGCACAACAGCAGTACCAACAGACGCGAATTAGTCGTATTCAAGCGCAAGCTGTGCGTTATAGTGATACGGCCGCATTATTCCAGGCCTTAGGTGGGGGCTGGTGGCATAAACCTTGGTGTGTCAAAGAGTGTCTATGATGAAAGAAATTTTTTTGAAAAAACAGATGATCATAATGTTAATTACGGTGGGGATTCTTTTTGGCCTGATTTTTGGCTGGAAAGCTTTTGTTAATTACATGAGGAACCAATTTTTTCTCCAAATGAAGTCACCTCCTGTGACGGTATCGACCATGAAAGTCGAACCTTCCTCATGGCAACCCGCCTTAAAAGCAGTAGGGAGCATACGGGCACGTTTAGGTGTGAACGTCACTACAGAACTTGCGGGTATGGTCCAAACAATCTATTTCACTCCTGGTACAACGATTAAGGAAGGCACTGTTTTAGTGCAATTAAATGCGGGTACAGAACTTGGATTATTGCACTCATTACAGGCGCAAGTTGAATTGGCAAAAATTACCTATAAACGTGATAAAGCCCAATATATGGTCCATGCAGTAAGTAAACAGACAGTAGATGCTGATGAATGGAATCTGAAAAATTTACAGGCCCAAGTTGCACAACAAGCCGCAACCGTGGAAAAAAAGACGATACGAGCTCCTTTTTCTGGACAATTAGGGATAAATAATATTAATCCAGGACAGTATCTTAATGTAGGGGATGCAGTGACTACATTGCAGTCTTTAGATCCAATTTATGTGGATTTTTATTTACCCCAACAAGTTTTGGCAAAGTTAGAACTTGGACAAACAGTAAAAGTGGTAACTGACACGTTCCCCGATAAAATTTTTCAAGGAAAAATTACTACAATAGAACCTATTGTAGATAACGCTACGCGAAATGTTCGAGTGGAAGCGACGCTCCCTAATCCTGATTTTAAATTAAAACCAGGTATGTTTACTCGCGTAGAGGTTCTAACAGGAGGGAAACAAAACTATCTAACATTACCGCAATCGGCGATTAGCTTTAATCCTTATGGTGATATTGTATTTCTTGTTAAAGATAGTGGAAAAAAAGACAAAAATAATCAACCAATTCTGGTGGTAAAACAGATTTTCGTGGCCGTGGGAGATACTCGAGGCGATCAGATTGCTGTTTTAAAAGGGTTGAGTCCAGGAGATGTTGTTGTGACCAGCGGCCAATTAAAGCTTAAAAATGGTAGCCAGATCATCATAAACAATAAAATACAACCGAGTAATGAGGCATCTCCAAAAGTGCCTGAGAAATAACAGAAGAGTAATGAAAGTTATCTAGCCTGTGTTCATCCAGGTTTACGATGAACAAAGAGGATAAAGAATAATCTAAGGATTGTAAGAATGCGGTTTACGGATATTTTTATTAAAAGACCTGTACTTGCTACAGTGATTAGTTTGATGCTTTTAGCAATGGGCTTACGCTCTATTAGTTCGTTGCCTATCATGCAGTATCCATTTACCCAAAATGCAATAGTGACTGTTACTACAGTCTATACTGGAGCTGATCCCGATGTTATTGCCGGTTTTATTACTACTCCCTTAGAGAATTCCATAGCACAAGCTAATGGTATTGATTATATGACATCCGTTAGCTCTCCAAGTACCAGCACAATAACAGTAAATCTGTTACTAAATTATGATCCCTTAAAAGCTTTGTCCGATATCACTACCAAAGTGAATGCAGTACTGAATCAGTTACCTAAAAATTCACAGCAACCAGTGATTACTGTGTCGGTGGGACAAACAATTGATTCAATGTACATAGGATTTTACAGCGATGAATTGCCAATCAATAAAATTACCGATTATTTGATTCGTGTCGTGCAACCTAAATTACAGGCAGTTAATGGTGTACAAAAAGCAGAGATCCTTGGGAATCAAACGTTTGCTTTGCGTGCCTGGCTGGATCCGGTAAAGCTGGCTGGATATGGAATTTCAGCAGCAGAAGTTGGAGCAGCTCTTGCAAATAATGATTTTATTTCGGCAGTAGGTCGTACCGATGGACAAATGTTCGTTCAAAATCTTACTGCAAGTACCGATCTAACGGATGTTAATCAATTCAAGAAGATGATCATTAAAGCCCAAAACGGCGCAATTATCCGTTTGGAAGATGTGGCTACAGTGAATTTAGGAGCTCAAAATTATAATACTTCAGTCAGTTTTGATGGGCGAACAGCAGTTTATATTGGGATTGTGGTGGCACCTTCTGCTAACCTTTTAACAGTAATTGATGATATTAAAAAAATATTTCCAACAATTCAGGAGCAATTACCTCAAGGATTACAAGGAAAAATTGTATATGATGCCAGTTTATTTGTTAATTCTTCTATTCATGAAGTTATTGTTTCTTTATTAGAAGCATTTTTTATTGTAACTGCTGTTATTTTTATCTTTCTTGGTTCGATTCGATCCGTTGTGATTCCAATGGTTACTATTCCCTTATCTCTCGTTGGTGCCTTTTGGATTATGCTTATTCTGGGTTTTTCAATTAACTTACTCACTTTATTGGCTTTAGTGCTTGCAATAGGTTTGGTAGTTGATGATGCGATTATTGTTGTAGAAAACGTACAACGGCATATCGAGGAGGGCAAAACTCGATATAAAGCCGCTTTATTGGGTGCCCGGGAATTAGCAAATCCAATTATTGCAATTACAGTGGTTTTAATTGCAGTTTATTTACCAGTGGGATTTATGGGGGGTTTGACTGGAGCTTTATTCACTGAGTTTGCTTTCTCACTTGCAGGTGCAGTCACTGTTTCTGCTGTAATTGCATTAACTTTATCTCCAATGATGTGTTCTAAATTTCTTAAGGTAGGAGATGGGGAGACTAAAGGACGTTTTATGACCTATGTTGATAATGCGTTTGCAAAACTAGAGAAATCTTATGAGCGAATATTATCCACAACATTAAATCATCTGCCGGTCGTTATTGTCTTTGCGGCGATCATTTTGTTTAGTAATTACTTCCTCTTTATTTCATCAGATTCCGAGCTAGCACCGCAAGAAGATTTAGGTATTATTATTGCCCAGGTTACTGCTCCAGCAAACGCATCTTTAGCTCAAACCAAACTATATGCAAATGCAGTGAATGAGATTTTTAAAAAATATCCGGAAACGGATCACATCTTTCAAGTTGATGGAGCTCAAGGGTTGAATACCTCTATTATTGGTATGGTTTTAAAACCATGGGACCAACGTCAGAGGACCTCGAATGAATTACAGCCGTTAGTTCAAGCGGAACTTGATAAAATAGCTGGCGCTAAAGTAGCTGCATTCCAGTTACCTTCGTTGCCCGGGGGCGGAAGTGGTCTGCCTATTCAATTTGTTATTAATACAACTGAAACTTTTGATAAATTAAACGATGTGTTAGACCGGATCTTGGAGAAAGCGTATGCCTCGGGTATTTTTGCTTATATTGATCCGGATCTCAAAATCGATCAAATTCAGACAAAGATTAATTTAGATCGCGAGAAAATATCCCAGTTTGGTTTGACCATGCAAGATATTGGTAATGTGTTTGGGTCGGCGCTCAGTGAGGGATATATTAATTATTTTAATTATGCAGGTCGTTCTTATCAAGTTATTCCACAAGTAATGAGAGACACTCGATTAAATCCGGAGCAAATATTAAATTATTATATTAAAACCGCTTCAGGAGACTCAATTCCTCTTTCCACCGTTGCTAGCTTGCAACGTCAAATTGTTCCTGAGTCGTTAAATCATTTTCAACAGCTCAACTCTGCAACAATTTCGGCCGTTGCATTTCCTGGAGTATCCATGGGTAAGGCGTTGGAAACTTTTGCAAATATTGCCAAGGAGGTCTTGCCGCAGGGGTATTATATAGATTATGCGTCACAATCCCGACAATTTATTCAAGAAGGATCTAATCTAGTTGTCACTTTTTTCTTCGCGCTCATTATTATCTTTTTATCATTAGCAGCCTTGTTTGAAAGTTTTCGTGATCCACTTATTGTTTTAATTAGTGTGCCTATGTCGATTTGCGGCGCGATGATTTTTGTTAGTTTAGGTATTGGCGAGGCGAACCTTAATATCTATAGCGAAGTAGGTTTGGTTACTTTAATTGGCCTTATCAGCAAGCATGGGATTTTGATTGTACAATTTGCCAATGACTTGCAAGCCAATGGACAAAAGAAGCTGGATGCGATTAAAGCGGCTGCTGCAATTCGACTGCGTCCTATTTTAATGACTACAGCGGCTATGGTTTTAGGAGTTATCCCTTTAATTTTTGCTACTGGCGCTGGTGCTGCGAGTCGCTATAACATCGGTTTAGTGATTGCAATGGGTATTTCAATTGGTACTTTATTTACTCTTTTTGTGGTTCCTTCAATGTATCTTTGGTTAGCAGCAGATCATACAAAAAAAGCTGAAGCGGAACACTTGAATGAGGAAGAGTCTTTAGGGTGATAATTTTTAGTTAGAAAAGAATAAGTCGCGAATAAGATTAGGGAAGGTTAACTGGCATAGCCGGTGCAGCATATCTTTTAGCTTCGACCTCTTTGACTGTCTGAGTAGAGGAAAATAAGCCGAAACGTTTGGTTAGTTCAGCCATATCAGGTGGGTTTTTTACCGCTTCATTGATCTGATCAAGAAGTTTCTGCGAAGTAGGGGTATATATATTTAATGCTTCAAGTAGTGAGAAAAAGCACATTTTTAAGTATTCAAAACTAAAGGTATTTACTCGCTTATGTGCTAGGACAACTGTTTTAAAATCAGGATATTTAACTACTTGGTCTCTTATTTGTCGCAAACGGTCTTTAACTTCCAATGTTGTATTAGTCGCAATTTCATCTAATTTATTAATACGCTTGGACTTATTATTTAAAGTTTCATTACTTTCAAATAAGGATTCTTCGTTTCTTATTGCAATTCTCGAGTTCTTGAAATAAATTTTAAATTGAGCCAAGGCTATAAGCACTTCATCAAGTTGATAATAGTCCACATAGTATTTTGTCTCAAATTTGCTGATTTCAGTTCGCAATAATTTTTTAATGCTCTGATCAATATCTTCAACTGTTTCTGACTTGGCAATTATTTCAGTTTTTAGTTTAAGTAAATAAGCCTTCAGTTCGGTTCTATATTCTTTATCAGTATATTGTAAGCCCACATGGTCATTGCACATTGCTTCCATATGTTTATCAAATGACTCTGTGGTGTATTGTTTAATAAAAGTCAGTTTCTCGTCTTTCTGGATTGGTTCCAAACTCTGAAGATAGCCTAATTTCTCTTTTAAAGTGTCTAATCGCATTTGATGTGTTGCTTTTAGACCCAGATAGTAATGATGGCTTGCTGCAATTAATGCCTCGATTTCTGTATGATGTGGGTCATAGGCTTTAAGTCCATAATTACATAGTTCATCAAGTTTATGGTCTTCAGGATATTGGCTTGGCGCAATTTCAACTTTTTTATCTAGCTTTAGTTTTGTCAGTTTGGGAAGAGCTTTTTTATAAGCAGCATGTAACTCAATTTTCGCTTTCTTCAAATCCTCTGCTGATCGGGTTGGTGTAGTTAGGTCAAACGTTTCAACTGGGGTGATAACGATACGATACCAATAATATAGATTTTCAATATCTTGATATTCTTCATCTATTTTTTTAAGAAATCTGGTTACATTTTTGACCTTTTTTCTTGTTATCTCCGTCCTTCGTTTCAGTGGTTCTTCATCACAAACTAGAGCGATCCGTTTTTGGGATTTTAAATCCAGTGGGTGTAATAGGCCCTTGAAGAATTCATCAATAATTCGTCTTAATGGGCCTGATAATGTTCCTGGAGTGAGTCCTAATTTATCTTCCCAGCGATCTGCTTCAAGAAGCATGGGAGTAAATACAGTAGATTGAATCTTCTCAAGATTATCCATTATTCCATCGTGAGAAGTAACCGTAAATTCATTGAGTTTGGTTGTAAGTTCCTGGTACAGGTAAATCATACGAGGGGTTTGCAAGAACAATTTAAAATATGAGTTCGAGTTATTAATCAGGCCTTCTATAAATGAGGTTGCTTTTCTGGCTCGCAGATGTAGTTCATTAAGTTCATCAGTGGTTAGAAAATTGGTATTTTTTAAAGCTCGAATATGTTTAGGGCTAATATAAAAGGCATTTAGAACATACCAGAGGGAGTTGAATTGTACTGTTGTCTCCCCGTATGGAACTTGTTCGGGACTCACCTGATATGCATCAGAGTGTTCTTGAAACGTGGCATAAAGATCTTGTGCCTTCTTAAGTAAATCACGAGCTATAAATCCTAAATGTGGATCAGCCGCTAAGCGCTTAGACGACTTAATAATTTCATTGAGATGTCCATACGCTTGTAATAAATAATAAACATAGCGGCTTTTAGCACTTTGATTATTTAAATTTTCTAATTCAAGAACAATCCCTTCTAAATGAAATAAACTATTAAATATGTCTTTTAAAGCACAAACTTGTACGCTTTGAGCCAATCTCTGGTTATTATCCTCCATTTCCGGGAATGGTAGCGATGAGGGTGGAAATACAGCTTGAATGGCTTGGTTCAACATCCCGGTGGGTGAAATATCGATTACGTTCGATGATTTATTTGAATCATGGGGTGTTAATGCAGCTTGCATTGCCTTGTTAAATATTTGAGTTACCCCAAACAAGGATTGTCTAAATTCATGAATGCACTTGGAATAATTGGTATGTTGGATGACATAGTGTTCTCTTCCCGTTTTGGGATTGGCTTTGAGTTCCGTTGAATTATTTTCCAGAGTGAATTTTTTCTGTGCTAAGTTATAAAACCGTTGAGTCTTTTGATTCCATTTATTAGTGATGCCAGCAAAAAACTCTTGGAAGTGCATATCGAAATCCAAGAACATTCTCACTGAAGGTGCTTTCTTCATAGCGATTTTTTTATTCGATAAGATGGCAATCAAATACTTATCAAACTTTAGAGCATCCTTTTTCATTTCAGGAGGTGCGGCACAAATAAAGAATGGTTGGAAAATGTTATATAAATTACGACATTGATCGATTACTTTGGGATCAAGACGATTTAGAAGGAGCATATTTCCTTGGATCTGTGGCTTCGTACGGATTTCTCTTCTGAGCAAGGTGATAAATTGAATATATGCATTTTGAACCACCAGGAACTTGGTATGTTTATTTCGATACCATTGGTAGACCTCAAGCGCCTGGTCCGCACTTAGTTGCTCGGGGTTTTGCAGCAAATTATCGCCATCTACATTTTTAAAATGCAGTTTCTTGTCTTCCTCGCGTTTGCACCTCAGAGCTGTTGATTCCCTTTCATCAAGAAATCTAACTTTTGCAAAATCATAATACGATGTATTTTTATCTCGCCATTTAGCAAAAACCTCTTGAACGTGCTTATCTAATTCTAGAAATAAAGATGGGGGAGGAGTTTCTAAAATTTCAACTGGCTTATTTGCAAGTAAAGCAGCCAAATACTTCTCAAAACTTTTAGCGGATTCTCGAAGATGTGGTGGGATGGCAAACTTGAAGAACGGCTGGAAGATTGGATATAAGTCACGACATTCCTCTTTAGCACGCTCATCCATACTCGTTAATAATAAGCTATTACCGTAGAGCTGCGGTTTTTCCTCGATCTGCTTCTTTATGATCTGAGCAAAACGGGAGTATGCCGCTAGGATTTTTTGAAACTCATCTTTATTGAACCATTCGAAATTAATATGATCGAAGAAGGTTTGAATATTTTGATCCAGTTTTAGAAAGAGTTCTGTAGATGGAATATCTTTCACTGGCTTGTTTGCAAATACAGCCGATAAATAGCGTTCAAGATTTTTTGCCGATTTTTTAAGTTCAGAAGCGATGATTGAACTTAAATAAGGTTGAAATACCTTCTTTTTTTCTGCGTCATTAAATTCAGGTAAGATGATTGATGTTAAGTAAGGTTGGAATGTCAGAAATAACTGCTGGCATTCTGCTTTTACTCTATCATCCAATAAGTTTAAATCCAGATCTTTTTCATAGCATTCAGGTTTTGCTTTTATTTGTTTTTTTATTATCTGTGCAAAACGCAAATAAGCATCTTGGACTTGTTGATACTCTGCTTTTGAGAGCCTGGATTTTTTATCTTTTTCTTGTTCGACTTGTAAGGGCATTGATTCATCAAGAGAATATACATTTCTCTTTTCCCTAAATGGGAATAAAGCTAAATTTGCTTTTTTATGTACCGAATCAACTAAATCCTTATTTAAATTAATATGAAAGAGCTGGCTGTTTTCATCTTTGGTAATTAAATCTGTTAACGCGTCTCTTTTTGCCAAAACAAAGCTTAAATGGTCTGCGGGAAGTTTTCTTCTTATAAAACGTAAAGGTTTTCCTATAAGATAAGAGGACCATTCCTCTCTTTCCGGTCCAGTCAATTTCGAGATGATGAGTTCATTTAAATCAATATCCAGTTGATTCATATAAGGCTTAAGAAGCTTATAGTGTTTTATAAGCTCTTGCTTTACCTCTGGAGGGAGTTGATATAAACGAAGATCTCTATAATCAGGGCTATTTAATATTTCAAAAAAACTCTTGCACGCGTCCTGCGCTTTTTGGATTTTATATAATGCTTTATTGGCCTTATCGATCCTTTTATAGACCATTTCTAATCTTAATTCGATAAATCGGTGATCTTCTATCTCGAGTAATTCTTCTCCTTTAGCTTTAAAGTCAATTGCTTTTTTAGGTAGATAAAGAAGTTGCTCATACAAAACTTTGACTTTTTCCATTAAAGGAACAGACAAAGTTCCAGGCTTAAGCATGGCATTGTCTTCAATTTTATCAACCAAACTAAATAGACCTGGTAATACGTTGTATTTAAGTTGGGCTAATTTATCACGGAGCAAGTCTTGAGATGATTCACTGAGCTCGCCTATTTGTTCTAATGAGCTCATGGATAAAGTGATTACATTGCGGATTATATGAATGTAATTTAAAAACTTAAGTGAAACAAAAATACTGTTTCCCTTTAAATTTTCGATCTCATTTAATAAGTTAAGCGCTGCATTTTGTAATTCGTCCAGTTTTTCTTTATTAAGTTTTTCTTCTGATTCTTTAATTTCAGAGGAAAATTGTTTTATGTAGTTGGTTAATGTATCAATATAACTTGGCAAAACGGCACTGAATTGAGCAAGGAAGTTATAATCTACATCACCATCAACTGGACGCATTTGATCTACGGCAATTCCTGCTACGGTCCCCGCTTTGTAAGCTAAAGGTAAGGGGGTTAGTGCTTGTACAAATGATTTATTCTCTTTAGCATATTTCTCTGCAAAAACTTGTATTTGATTGAATAAGGGCAGAATAAGAGAGAGTTCCTCTTGAAACATATCTCTTAGGTCAACATCTAAATGAGTGAGTAAGTAACTTGCTTCATAAGCTAAATCTATTGTTTTACCGTAGAGTAATGTCAGATCCGAAAAACTTCGTTTTACGTTTCTGACATCGATGTTTTCCAAATCTAAAAAAGTCAGACGAGCGTAGTAAAGGGCATTGATTAGTTTCTTAATTTGGGAAATATTATCAGGATCGAGAGAGTAATTAGTAAAAGGAACCCACTTCGTATGACCTTTCCTCGAGGTCGCTGACAGTACCCGCGCTCTAAAGGTGTCCAGTGTATAGGGAAGAGTATGATTTCTTTTCGATGTAATATTAAGAATTTCAGGCATAAAAGGCTCTAGATCTTTAGGTGTAAAATTTGAGCCTAAATTAATTTTTAATTCTTCTTTCTTAATTACAGCGATTACCAATTTGCCAGAAGGGTCTATAACCGTATATTCAAGACCTGTTGCGACCATGCGGGCATAAAAAATGCCTGCTTGAGGTTTAACTACCCCAGTCATAGATGCGATGGTATATTTAAAAGGTGAAGGTGCAGCCAGTTCTTCCAAAACAACATCCTTGATGGTTTTGTTGTCTGGAGTGAGTACTGAATAGGCTATTTTACCTTCGTGTTCTCTTATATATAACTTTCCGGGTTGTAATTCTGTTTCATCGGACATGAAACAAAGTTCGTAGCGGGGGAAATAAGGAATTATTCGAGGACTAACGTTCTTGCTATAGAGAATTTCAAAAATTTTAGTGTCAATTTGCTCCAGTATCTTAGATATCTGGTTTTGCTTGAATGACTCTAATAATTTTACATATTCTTCAAATATCATTACAGATAGCCTAATGAATTCATAAATCGTTTACTGTCAATATAAGTCGGAACTAATAATACCACAGTTTGGCAATATTTTCGTCTGTTCTGGGAGATAAATCAATGATTACTTTAGTCCTTCCTAATTAAAAAAGTAGATTGATTAAGAACGTATTTTTAACGACAACTCTAAAACAAACTCTGCAACTGATTCTTTAAGGTCAGGATAATCGGTATAGGCTTTAATCTGGATGGGCTGCGTTATGCGTTCTCCAGTTTGCTTCGATTCTTCTAACATTGCTTCGACTTTTGCTCCGTCACGACAAACAAAATAAACATCAGATTCTGGGCGATGCAAAAATTGTGCTTGAAATGATTTAAAAACAAGGGAAACCTTAAGCTGTTTCTGCGCCGCATGATAAAAACCATGTAAGCCTCCAGCTAAGTCAGCCCCGACGCACAGCGCACCAAAATACATGGAATTTAAATGATTACGACTACGTTGATTCAAAGGCAGGCAAATAATAATTTCATTGTCGGTAAGTTGAAGTAACCGGGGTTTTAAATAGCCGATCATGCGAACTTTAAAATGGCTAAATTTCCAGAGAAACAATTTAAAACGAGTTAAGACATTCATGAATTTTCCTTTTTAATCATATCCATACTCTGTATGAGTAAACGCCCACCTCCATCGGCTTGTGGATTGGCTTCGATAACTATAAGCGAAAATGCAATTGTAAGATTTAATTCAGGAATTGAAACAACTTCATTAACGCGCCAATAATAGACTCCAAGAGCTTTACCTTGTTCAACGACGTAAGGCTCGGTAATAAAGGTAGGATGGAGTGTAAGTTGGTTTACTCGGATGACATCGAGGTAATTGCCTAAGAAATTGGTTAGAGCGTCCCAGGCATTTTCAGTATAATTTTTACGTAATTCTGAATCATCACTTGCTTTATAGGTGTAATCTACGGACAAAGTATTCAATAGAATTTGTTTTACCCACCGGCTGATTTGCTCATCATTTTGAGCATAAAGAGTCAATGGTGATATGAAAAGTACGAGCCATAAGAGGATCCTTGGCAAAAGAGCTTTCATCTTTAAAATCCTTTTAATGTTTTAAAATGAAGAACTTAAATCTTTTATTGTAGTATAATCTGTAAATTAAAAATGTGTACTGAAAAATTGCGTTTTCTTATGCTGCACGCGTCTTTTTTTTGACGTATAATTGTATACTTTGTAACCGCAAAATATAAAACGCAAACCTAGTATTTAAACCAAATTATCGAGTTTTATGCATACTATCACCATACGTGGTGCAAGAACCCACAATCTAAAAAATCTAGACTTGGATTTACCGCGTGATAAATTAATTGTAATTACGGGTTTATCTGGTTCTGGCAAATCCTCTTTAGCCTTTGATACATTATATGCAGAGGGTCAACGTCGCTATGTTGAGTCTTTATCTGCTTATGCACGTCAATTTTTGGCAATGATGGAGAAACCTGATGTTGATTCGATAGAGGGCTTATCACCGGCTATTTCTATTGAGCAAAAAGCAACATCTCATAATCCTCGTTCTACAGTAGGAACTATTACCGAAATATATGATTATTTGCGATTACTCTATGCTCGGGTGGGGGAGCCACGTTGTCCTACACATCATGTTAGCTTGCATGCGCAAACCATCAGTCAAATGGTAGATCATGTTTTGGCTTTACCTACCGACAGTAAAGTAATGATTTTGGCTCCGGTAGTGCGTGAGCGCAAAGGAGAGCAGGTCCAGCTTTTACAACAGTTGCAAGCCCAAGGCTATGTACGCGCTCGTATTGATGGGGAGTTGTGTGAATTGGATTCCCCGCCTAAGCTGGGTTTGCGCACGAAACATACGATTGAAGTCGTAGTAGATCGTTTTAAGGTGAGACCCGACATTGCTCAGCGTTTAAGTGAGTCCTTTGAAAATGCGTTAAATTTAGCCGAAGGCCTCGCCATAGTGGCTTCAATGGATAATCAATTTGATGATCTTGTTTTTTCTTCCAAATTTGCATGTCCCGAATGCGGATACAGTCTCAGTGAGTTAGAGCCCAGACTTTTTTCATTTAATAATCCAGTTGGTGCTTGTCCTGCGTGCGATGGATTGGGTGTTGATCAGTTTTTTGATCCAGATCGGGTTGTGCACGATCAAACCGCCAGCTTGGCTGAAGGTGCTATTCGAGGTTGGGATAAAAAAACTACTTATTATTTTTCGATGCTTGAGTCGCTTGCTGGGCATTATGATTTTGATGTCCATACCGCATTTTGTGATTTGTCAGAAGAGATTCGTCAGATTGTTTTGTACGGTAGTGGACGTGAGGTGATAGACTTTCATTATCATCGCCCTAATGGTGGATATACGGTAAAGCGACATTCTTTTGAAGGAATTATTCCTAATATGCAACGGCGTTATCGTGAATCTGATTCAGGAATGATTCGTGAGGAGCTCGCGAAGTATTTGTCCTCTCGCCCGTGCCAAATTTGTCATGGTGCACGATTACGAGAAGAAGCACGGCATGTATTTATTGATGATAAAAATTTGCCCGAAATTACCGCCTATTCGATCGAAAAAGCGTATCTGTTTTTTAAAAATCTGCGGATGACGGGATATAAAGGTGAAATTGCGGCCAAAATTAATAAAGAAATTGTTGAGCGATTAGGATTCCTGGTCAATGTTGGTTTGGATTACCTTTCATTAGCCCGCAGTGCTGAAACTTTATCTGGGGGAGAGGCGCAGCGTATTCGTTTAGCCAGCCAGATTGGTTCCGGGTTGGTTGGGGTTATGTATATTTTGGATGAGCCTTCCATTGGATTGCACCAAAGAGATAATGATCGGTTATTACAAACATTGATGCACTTACGAAATCTGGGTAACACAGTTATTGTGGTGGAACATGATGAGGATGCAATTCGCAGTGCTGATTTTGTCCTGGATATAGGTCCTGGGGCTGGGGTACATGGTGGTGAAATTGTAGCAAGCGGGACACCGCAAGAAATCATGCAATCACCCGCGTCGTTAACGGGGCAGTATTTATCTGGAAAGCAATCCATTGCAATTCCCACTACCCGCTTACCCGTTAACTCCGAAAAAATGATTCATCTAAAAGGAGTGGTTTGCAATAATTTAGTGGATGTCGATGTCAGTATTCCCTTGGGTTTACTTACTTGTATCACCGGAGTTTCAGGCTCGGGGAAATCGAGTTTGATAAACGATACTTTATATCCGAGTGCGGCTAACCTATTAAATAGGGCAAGTTTATTTACTCCAGGCTCAGCCAAAGAAATTGTGGGTTTGAATCTATGCGATAAAGTAATTGATATTGATCAGAGTCCGATTGGCAGGACACCTCGCTCTAATCCAGCCACATATACAGGCATTTTTACTCATATCCGCGAATTATTTGCAGCAACTCCGGAGTCTCGAGCAAGAGGTTATCAACCAGGACGATTTAGTTTTAACGTGCGTGGTGGGCGTTGTGAAGCGTGTCAGGGGGATGGTTTGATTAAAGTTGAAATGCACTTTTTACCTGATATTTATGTTTCATGCGATGTATGCAAAGGAAAACGTTATAATCGAGAAACCCTGGATATTCAGTATAAAGGCAAAAATATTCATGAAGTTTTAGAAATGACTGTTGAAGACGCAAGCCAGTTTTTTGCAGCGATTCCTGTTTTGGCAAGAAAATGTCAGACTTTGATGGATGTTGGTTTGTCTTACATTAAATTGGGGCAAAGTGCGACGACTCTTTCTGGAGGAGAAGCTCAGCGCATTAAATTATCTCGAGAATTGTCAAAACGAGATACAGGAAGCACTCTCTATATTCTTGATGAACCCACTACAGGATTGCATTTTCACGACACCAAACAGTTATTAGCTGTATTATTTCGTTTACGGGAGCAAGGGAATACGGTGGTGATTATTGAACATAATCTGGACGTCATTAAGACTGCAGATTGGATTATTGATCTGGGACCTGAAGGAGGAAGCAAAGGTGGCCGTATTGTGGCAACCGGAACACCGGAGCAAGTCGCAGTTTGTGAGCGTTCTTATACAGGACAATTTTTGAAGCCTATTTTGAAGGTGCGATAATTTTTTTCTAGTTGAAATTATGGGTTCAACATATTGGGTTTATTTAAATAATGATATAGATAAAAACTCGCTGGCAAAAGGAATGCCCAAGTAATTCCTACGAAAAAATAAAAGGGATAACTTTTTTCGATCACTACTATGTTACAAGCTTCACCAATTTTATACGCAAAAGGCATCATAAAAAGGATGAGTAGGAACCAAATGAGATAATAACGAGTCAATTTTTCATTAAGAATAATAAGATTCAATCCGAAACTTAACCAAATACAAATCATCCATGGAGCAGTAAAATAAGAGCTGAAGGGATTTGCTTTAAAATAAATATAATTTTGATGCAGCCAAATAGTATCAGTGAGTGAGCCAATAACCCCAATAAGAAGTGCAAAATAAAGAGCATTTAAATAAGGCAATCGATTCATTGATTGCCAGGCAATTTGCACGGCAATGATGACGAGGCCAATTGTTGTTCCAAGCAATACATCATTTTGTGCTGCAAAATAGAAACAGGCTATCCAACACAGATAATATGCTAAAAAGTGAACACACCATCCAATTTGACTTTTATTCATTAACTTTTACCCGTATGTTCTGGTTTAGAAAAAAATCCTCAGTCATTCCACTATTTTTTTTGTAATTTTCGATCTATAACTAAATTGTAGAAAATTTTACATAGGATGAAAAATGAGTACTTTTTTTATTGCCCTTATTATTATTGTAGTACTTTTATTCTTATGGGCTATTAGTGTTTATAACACTTTAATTCGCTTAATTGAGGCGATTAATAACGACAAAAAGCAAATAGATATCCAGTTGGACCGTCGATTTAAAGTTTTTGAATCGCTCATTGAGGCGGTTAAGAAATATATGGATTACGAGAAAACTACTTTAAAAGATGTAGTTGCCTTACGTAATCAAGCGCAAGCTGCTAAAGCTGCGGGAGATGAAGAAGGTCGTATGGCTGCGGAGAACCAAATTTCTCAAATTGCTTCAGGGCTGAATGTAGTATTTGAAAATTATCCCGATTTGAAAGCAAGTCAAAATGTCATGCAATTGCAGGAAGAAATTGTTAACACTGAAAATAAGTTGGCATATTCCAAGCAGGCTTATAACGATGGTATAGAACGTTATAATGCTAAAAAGAAATCGTTCTTTGAATCGATGGTGGTGTCTTTTTTTGCCTCTGCATTAGATAAGGATTTTGTTTACTGGGGGCTTCCTGAAGAACAGATTCAAGCTAAAGAAGACTATACCGTAAAATTTTGAGTTTAGAACATGGGACTTGAAGACTATCATGGTGGCGTAGGGAATTGGCGCGAACAAATACGGTTGAATCAGCGTAAGACCTATGGAGTAATCGCTTTTTTTGTTGCAATTTTTTTTGTTGTGGGTTTAATTGCTGATTTATTCGTTTTGCAATCGACCTATCCTCAGTTGACTTTGCAGCAATGTTTTACTGCGTTGGTTCATCTACGCGTGGTTCCCTATGCCACTCTTGTTATGGTGGGTATTGCTACAGTGTCGTTATTAATAACGTATGCATTTTATGATCGCATTATGTTATTAGGTACGGACTATCATGAAATCACCCCGCAAACAGCTCAAAATTTGCGGGAACAACAATTGTATAATGTCGTTGAAGAAATGAAAGTTGCCGCCGGTTTACAGTACATGCCTAGAGTTTTTATTATCGAAGCAGATTATATGAATGCGTTTGCGAGTGGTTATAGTGAAAAATCAGCAATGGTTGCAATTACTCGGGGTTTAATGGAAAAACTGGACAGGGCAGAACTGCAAGCAGTAATGGCTCATGAACTAAGTCACATTCGTCACTATGATATTAAATTAACGTTAACCGTGGCGATTTTAAGTAATATCCTTTTGATCGCAGTGGATATTCTATTTTATTCCGCAGTCTTTAAGCGTGATGGTAAACGAGAAGACAACCGTTTGTTAATGGTGATTATAATTCTTCGTTATGTGTTACCTTTACTGACCATTTTATTAACCTTATTTTTGAGTCGAACCCGTGAATATATGGCGGATGCTGGTTGTGTGGAATTAATGCGCGATAATGAACCTTTAGCTCGGGCATTGCTTAAAATTAATGAGGATCATCAACAACACGCCGAACAGTACTCAGCGGAATACGGTAATACTCCTCATGAACAGGTGAGGCAGGCATCCTATCTGTTCGATCCATCCGATATTGATCCTGTGAAATCGTTAAGTAGCGCGTTTGCAACCCATCCTTCAGTTGAACAACGTTTACAGGCTTTGGGATTTACGCGTAAATAAACGAATGGCATCAACTTAAAGAAAACCCAGACTCTGCTTCGCTCCGTCCAAACTTATTCATTTTCCTGATGATTACTCACGAAATCCCACGCCTTTTTTTAATAAAAACATATTGAGAAATGTCAGCAACACTAACATAAGACAAATAATTCCCATGGCTAAAGAAATATTGACTTCGCTTTGGCCAATCATGGCTTGTCGGAGGGCATTAACCATATACAAAATTGGATTGAGCAAAGAAACCTTCTGCCAAAACTCTGGCAGCATGTTAATACTGTAAAATACACCACCTAAGTAGGTGAGCGGCGTGAGTATAAACGTTGGAACAATCATAATATCATCAAAATTTCTCGCCACCATGGCATTGGTGAAGCCAGCTAATGAAAATACAGCAGATACCAGCAATACAACAAGTAACGTCATTGGTAAGTGACTTAATTCAATGGCTAAGAAAAAACTGGCAATGATGTATACCAAGACCGCGACAATAAATCCTCTACATATGCCACCCAAGACATAGCCGAGTAGCAAGAGACTGTTACGCATCGGACTTACAAGCATTTCTTCGATACTTTTTTGAAAGCGAACACTGTAAAGTGAAGAAGATACATTACCGTAGGAGTTAACAATAACGGACATCATAATTAATCCAGGAGCAATGAACATCGGATAGCTGACTCCTTGAATAGAGCCAATACGCGGACCGATTAAACTACCAAAAATGAGGAAGTAAAGCGTGGTCGTAATAACAGGTGGTAAAAATACTTGGCTTGCTATGCGAAACATACGAACCAACTCGCGTCTTACCAAAGTATATAATGCAACAACTTGTTGTTTAATGGCCATTTTTTATAAGATCCAAAAAGAGTTCTTCCAAGCGATTGGTTTTATTTCGCATACTATGAATTTTTATTCCGTGTTTGGTGAACAGAGCAAATGCATCATTTAAATTCAAATTATTGTCTACCCGAAGTTCTATGGTAGTACTATCAACCAGGGTGGGCTGAAAGGGAAATAAATCGGGTAAGGTATCGATACGGCTTTCTGTATTGAAAATAAAAGTTTGATGGCGCAGTGTTTGCAGTAAAGCCTTCATCGATGTATTTTTTATTATTTCCCCTTTATCTATGATGGCAATGTTTTTACATAATTGCTCTGCTTCTTCTAGATAGTGGGTGGTGAGAATAATCGTTGTGCCTTCCGCATTGGTTCGAGTGAGAAACTCCCACATGCTGTGTCTAATTTCTATGTCCACTCCTGCTGTAGGCTCATCGAGAATGAGTACTTTGGGTTGATGCACTAAAGCTCTGGCAATCATGAGTCGACGTTTCATTCCGCCCGATAAGTGTCGTGCGATGGAGTTTCTTTTTTCCCAAAGTCCCAACTGTTGCAAAAGGGTTTCAACTCGGGGCTGTGCGTTCTTTCGTGAAATTCCATAGTATCCTGCTTGATTTAGAAGGATTTGTTCGCAATTTTCAAAAATATTAAGATTGATTTCTTGAGGCACAAGACCCAAACAGGATTTGGCTTTCTCAGGTTCTTTTTCCAAATCATAACCATGAATGCTGATACTACCTGAGGTTTTATTGAGTAATGAAGTGATTAGACCAATGGTTGTTGACTTCCCTGCACCGTTGGCACCCAATAAAGCAAAAAAATCACCGGTATTTATGGTTAAATCAATGCCTTTTACTGCTTGTACACCATTAGCATAGGTTTTGAATAATTGTTTAATGTCTAAGGCATGCATAGAAGATCAAATGAAAATGAAAAGATTATTATACACAATAATCATATTGTTTCACGAACAAGGTTAGATTCTGAATTATCTATTTAATCGCTTGTTTCATCTTGTTTTTAGTAAATTGGAGAATGCACCTTGGTTTAATACAAAGTGAGCAGGTGTTTTCATCCAACCAGTAATGCTGTAACGAGGTTGATGGGTAACACATACTTCATGAGGCAATTCACTATTAAAACAGATGAAGCGATTTTCTAAGGGCAACACACTCTCAAGTAATTGATCCCCTATATTGTACAGTTTTAATTCGCCTCCAAAATCAGCGTTCCAATGCTTATTTAAATAATACACACATGAAATTTTTCGTGTTTTTTGCGCAGCGAACTGATCCACATGTTTTTTATAATAAGTACCAGGTTGATAGGCAGCAAAGTGGGTTTCAAATTCATGTATGCCTAAAAAAAGTGACTGATTCAATATTTGAGCCAACTGTTTTATTCGTTCTAAAAAGATTTGGATTGCTGGATCTTGTTCATTTCCTTCAAGCCACAAAATTTCATCAGTACGAATAGAATCATTTTTATGTAATTCAAGTTTCAGACCAATTTTAGCGCCGCGAAATAATCCTTGCTCATACAACTCTTGTGCTGTTTCGCGCAATGATTGGCACTGCGCTTGCTCAAGAAAACCATCGATAATACAAAATCCTTGCCTACAAAGGTCATTGATCAGTGGTTCGGAATCAATCAAAGTACACGCCCCTCAAGGTGATATTCATATTCGCGCCATTGTGGCATAAATTTACTCATTAACCCATAAAATCGTTTATTATGACTTGGTTCTAACAGATGAACTAACTCATGAACAAGGACATATTCCAGACAAATCGAAGGTTTTTTAATAAGATTAAGATTTAACCAAATACGCGCCGCTCTGGTGTTACATGAGCCCCAACGCGTTTTCATTTTTTTGATTCCCCATTCTGCTACTTTAACGCCCACAATAGCCTCCCAGTGCTGAATGAGCTCAGGCAATAACATTTGCATTTGTTGTTTATACCAGCGCTCAATGATGGTTTGTATTTGAATGGGGGTGCTGTTGGGTGGGGTATAACAGTACATCAGTTCATTATTGATTTTAATTTGCGCAGGTCCATGATGTTCTTCGATGATTAATAAATATTTGTTCCCTCTGAATGTTATTGTTGAGCCTGTTTCAAAGGTGCTCTCTTCGACAACAGCACGATTACGAATTCGCTCTCTTTGTTCATGAATCCATTCCCTTTTAGACTCGAGACTTTGTCTTATAAGTTGTTCGCTGAATCGAAGAGGAGCACTTACCTTAACTAAGCCATCAGGAGGGTAAATACGTAAGTTCATATTCTTAATTTTTTTTCTTGATATTTCTATGGGAATACCATCGAGTTCAATGATCATCTCATTAACATAATGTAGCCAGGGTGGAGCGCAGCATAACCCGGGAAAGTTATCAGAAAAACCCGAGTATTGCTGCGCCTCACCCAGGGTATGCTCATTCCCAAAGTATCAAGGAATTAATCTGAGCTATTGTACTATCTCTGTGCTCCGATACAAGGGCTGTCTATATATTCGCCATTAATATCCAAAACCATATTAACATTAGCACGTTGGTAGCGAGCCAGAATATCATATTCCTGTTTGGTGAGATAACCATAGGAATTACCACAATATACGAGTGAGGTAGCCCCTGGTCGAGGTTTCACCTTCACGGGTATGTCACATTCCCAACGAAATTGGGTTAAATCACAATTTGCGAATGCTAAACTTAAGGGTAAGAGAGATACAGCAATAGCTACATACCATTTCCTTTTCATAGTGTGCACCATTTGCATGTTTATGTTTTTTAAGTATAGGATAATATTCTAAAAAAGCAGTCAAGGATCGTCATGCTCTCATCCAGTTCCGAATACATTAAAGCCTTGCGCGAAGGAAAATATTTACTATTTTTAGGGTGGACCGATTTTATTACTCAAAAATATAAACTATTAAATGCTGATGACACCGTCAATTTTTTGATTTTTGAATGGTTAAGTAATGGTTATTTAGAAGAGGACGCTCAAAAGTTAGCTGTTGTACAAGCAGTATATGATGTGGAGTCTAAGCCTTTACAAGGAAAATTAGATTACTCCCTTAAATCAATTACCATTGCTTTATTTGTGTGTATGGTTTTTCAGAAACTTGAAGGAGATATAAATGAACTCTCAAAAAAAGAAAATGCCCGGGATGAAATAAATCAGTTTATTGAAAAAACGCTTATGAAGTTGAATCCCTTTACTTATAAGGAGCGATTAGAAGAAATGCAAACACGTTTTTATCAGTGGGTAGAAGATACTGATAAAAACGAGTTAGCCGATGCATTTGAAAAAATTCACGCTATTACACAGCCACGGTATCTTCTTGAAGAGTATATTTTACATTTAGAGCGTATCAAAATAAAAGAGGATAAACTTTATACTACGCGCTTAAGTTTGGCAAAACGTTTTCTTGGTTATTTGTTTGAGCAAACCGAATTAACTCCTGCGGTAGCGGAAGTAATTGCTACTTATGTTAATTCTCTTCGTGAGTTGCAGCCAGGTAAAGGGGAAGTAGAACAATTAGATAGAATCTCTCCTCCTTCAACTATTGAACAAACGTGGAGAAAAGTTACAGCGATAGGAATTAGCTTTTTTAGTATTGTTTTAGGCGATAAATCGATCGGGGAAGTAATTTCCGGGAGCCCTATAATCATTGAAACTGTGGATTCGCCTAGTTCCAACCTAAAAAAGTAGAAGAACAAGCAACTTCAACTTGAAAATATTCCAACATTATAAAAAATAAGGAATTATGACGAGTATTGCACCTACAAGTACCAATATATAGGTATTCGAGATAAACATTGGATAGAGCATTAATACAACACCAATGCTCAATAAAGGAACGTTTTTTTGTCTTTTCCCATAGATAAGACCAATAACGCTAAATAAAACGCCCCAAAGAAGATAGGCAATGGTCATATTACCTAGACTCATCATTTCATTGGTTATATCCTTATTGATAACCTAAAACTACTCTATTCTCATAAGCATAAGACTGCAAGTAGTTAGCCTATCTGCGAAGCTGCATAGAATTATAAAAAACTATATGTTAAATTGCGGCAAATTTCCTTCTAAGAATCCCTCTAACATGACTCGATTTTTTAAAATGAATTCCGGGAAGATAACGCTTGAAGAATGTGATAATTCTGAGAATGCTGAATTTATAGAAATTTATTGGAATTGGAAGGCGCTTGCTGTGCCAATGGTACTAGGGTTAGAAGACGCTGTAAAAAGGTTTACCGATCGATTTGAAATTAATGGTGATTCGTATTCGGTGATTAATCCGTCAACTTGGTTCGCCCTATTCGAGCACAATGCAAAATATTGCTCGGCTAAAGAAGCCGAGCTTTTGTCAAAAGCAACCTTAGCTATGCGCCCATCTTAGATAATGGGAATGCCAGAATGCCGAAAAGTATGCTGGACCAAATTGAATTGGTTAACTCATTGAACCAATTACCTGATGTACCAAAAAGCGTAATAGCACAAAACTTATCAAACTCTGAATTAGGGATGCTTATCCGTACCGCCAAATCGAGCAAGAGTTTCTTTCAACCCATCCTGGATGTTCGTAAATTCTTATATTATCTGGTGCGTGGAAACCATGATGTAATTCAAGAGATGTTATTAAATGATCCATGGATTCTGTTACAAAGGGGCAATGTAACGGATTGTTCGGGGCGTACTTTTGAGAATATTAGTGGCTTTGAATATGCGCTTTGGGCGCTTGATAAACATATGTGGGCGCTGATGCTCGATTGTTTACCTATAAATGGGGGAGCTTCCCAACAGGTATTAGAACAATTGCGTATCCAATACAACGAATTTAATACAAATACCAAAAAGGTAACTTATAGGCTTAATGGAAAAACAATTGTTGAAAAGCACTTTGATTTTGAGAATACCATTATTAAAGAGTTGCGAAAGCAAATTAATTTGACAAACACAACTGAACCTGATGAGTGGGAAGAATTCGTTGAGAAGCAATGGCGTGAAGGTGTCGGCGGTGCACAAAGGCTGTTGCCTATGCATGTTGTTGATGAGTACTGCTCGAATGAGCCTTTTGATCCTGAGCCAAAATTTACCGCGCAGCCCAAATCGTCAAGAAAATTTTTAAATGTGAAAACTAAAAAGTATGAAAGTTGGTTCGATGATGATTCTAAGATGGGTTCAGAATTTGCAATATATAAAGGTCGTAACGGGCCGCTCTCCATGTGTAGCGGCGTGTATTGGTTCGGTGCTCAGTATGATTTGGATGCCCTAATGGCGTTATGTAAAATAAGAACAAAGGACTTTTCCGATCTCGGATCGCAACTTAATGAACAGATGACTTTGGTTAATCATCCTCCATGGTTCTGATTTGACTGAGCGGGTAGTAGTGCTATTTCATTTAGTTTTTAGGGCAAAAAATACAAAAGGGAATTTTGGTTTGTGGCTCGACCCATGAAAGGCAATTGATGTTTAAGTGATGAAATTGAAAAATAAATACGCATAGCGTATAATTATCCATCAATTAAGAGGGAGATAATCATCCTCTAATAGTTTTAATTAATTCATAGGTGTCGATATGTACAAGTTTACTAGGGAAGAGAAAGTAAATATAGAGCTCAAAGCTCAACTAGTGGGATATTTAAATAATGCTGGATCAGATGTTAAACAAGTTATTATTACCATTGGTGCCGGGCCTAAGCCAAGTGATTCCTATGCCCAAAATATGGTTTTTGATTCAGAAAGCAAGCACTTAAATATAAATATTGATATAGGTTATCCAGGTGATTATCCTTGCGGACTTCTTAAAGTATCTGCTGATCCAACAAAATCCAATTTTATGAGAGATATGGACAAAGCATTAGAAAATAAAAATGCTGTAATTTTGTTTAATGACGATCTTTATTATGCATCACCTAAGGATTTTAATGTTTATAAACTGAATACAAAGAATTCGAATCAAGATGACGTTAATTTATTGAAATCAAAATGCGCTGATACATATCATGAGGCAGATGATGATGAATTAGAATTAATCGTCCGTGTAACAGACCGAGCTCAACATGTGAAGGCCGCGAGTGTTAATACTGACGATAAAAAATATTTAAGGATGCATTTTGATAGTTCAGTGGCTGCGATAATTAAAGAACCGATTACTGATTTACTCCGAAAGAATGTCACCGTGGTTATCTCTGATTTTCGATCTCCATCTCTTTCGGAAGATGTTCATACCTTGGTAAAACCTCTCTTGGATTATTATAGAAGTCCTAATAGTAATGAAGGTAATCTTGTCCTAACGCAAGGATATTTTGATTGTTATCCTTTGTTTTGGCCAACAAAAGAATATCTCTCCGCAAATCCGAGGGATACTAAGGACTATTCTGATGCGATGCATAAACTTCGTGATAGAGCCATGGGAAGTGAAGCTGTGGGTAATTATTTTGGTAAAGTAGAGGATGCGGTATGCTCTATGACGGTATTATTACCTGAACATAATACAGGTATTCTCTTTTCTTATCCTGCTATTGGAGAAATTAGTAAAGCGAAGGTAATAGAAAAACCAGATCTCCAGGATGAAGCATATCCGACCTGTACGCTTTTTTAAAAATGAATGAAAAATAAAAGCACTTAAGCTCCTGATTGCTTGCCATAGGTGATGCAGAGAAAAATGTTAGAATCAATCAAATAACCAACATTATTGTTTGAATGATGAATAAAAAAATTATTGCTGCAGCATCGCTGGGTACGCTGCTTGAAATGTATGACTACGCCATTTATGGATTTATGGCCCCTATTTTAGCAACTATTTTTTTTCCTACTACCGATAAGCATATCGCCTTAATTGCAACATTTGCTATTTTTGCAGCAGGGTTTTTAATTCGACCATTGGCCGCCTACTGGTTAGGGAATCTCGGTGATAGTATTGGCCGGAAAAAAACATTGACGATAACTCTTTTCGTTATGACTTTTTCATCAAGCTTTATCGGTTTATTACCTACCTATAAAGTCGCTGGCATCATCGCCCCAATATTGCTCACTCTCTGCCGATTAGTACAAGGCATTTCTGTGGCAGGGGAAATGACATTGGCAAGTATTTTCATCTATGAAAATGTGAGTATGCGTCATAAAGGGTTCGCCGTTAGTTTTGTGGCTTTGGGTTCTATTTGTGGATTGTTACTTGCAATCCTTATAAGCAAAATAACCTTGTTATTTTTTTCCAAACAGGAGCTTATCTATATTTGGCGTTTTCCATTTTTAATGGGAATAATCGTTGGCCTTGTCGGTGTTTACTTACGAAGTAAGACCAGGGAATTAATAGATATTTCAAAAGTAATTGCAAACAGACAACATCATCCGTTACGCAGTGCTTGGCATTATCGAAAAAAAGCTATTGTTACTATTTTTCTTTTGGCAATTTATTGCAATGGAAGTTTTTATACACTTTTTGTTTATATGCCATCCTATTTACAACAACACGGATTAGCATTACCTATAGCGATGGATGTAATTATGGTGGCAATGATTTGTTATGGCGTTGGTCTAATAGTATCAGGATTTATCTCTGATATTTTAGGGAGAAAATTTCCTTTAGCATTAAGCTTAATCGCAACTGTATTTTTCAGTCTAGGAATAAATTATATAGTTAATGGCGGTTCTTTACTGCAGATTACTTTTGGGTGCAGTATTTTGGCGATTATTATCTCTATTTTTATTGGGAGTGTATTTACCGCGAGCCTTGAACAATTACCACTAGAAGAACGAGCAAGTGGTTTTACTTTATTTTTTAACCTAAGTAACTCTTTATTTGGTGGCACAGCACCACTGATTATTTTGCTTTTGAGTTATGTTTTTACAAATTTTGCCTTTTCGGTTTTTTTGATTGTAATGGCTTTATTAACTTTTCCTGCTCTATGGTTAATGCAAGACAAATCATGAAGCTAAGAACTTACCTTAGGATGGATAAAACTTAGATTTTGGCTGAATCTGACTGAAGACCGTTCTGTTTAGAGCCGTTATTGGCAAGCCTATGATTTGTTAATATTGTCTTAATGTTGCTCAATTACAATGTAGCACTTCTAGTACTAATCAATAAATTGGACCAGCATGCAAGAGAAAACTGAAGATCAACTACCCGAGATACCCGCAGAGATTTTAGAATATATCATGACATTTCTAGGCCGCCCAAGAGATTTAGCGACTTTAGAATTAGTCTGTAAAGATTGGAAGGCCTTTGCTTCAAGTGATGTTGTTTGGAAGCAAGCTATAGGCCAAACAAAAGAAGAATTTGCACACCCTGAGTTATACACGATTTTAACCTTACCAAATATTTCTGAATTTAGTTATAGGTCTATAATAAGGAGTTATGCGCTTATTGAAGAAGAGCTGCAACGGTTCTTTCAAAATACAGAGTATGTTAAACAAATATCATTTCCTGAAGGAGTTGGAAATAAAACGATCTCTTCAGATAGCAATCCTAGAGGTTATAAGTATAAATACGAGAATGGGATTTTTATCAGCGAAGAAGAACTCCATCGTTTTTTTGGACAGGCACGTAAGGAAAGTAACGAATATACTTGTTATACCAGGACTGAGGTTTTTGCCCGCTATAAAGAAATAAATGATGAAATACATCTATATGCATTAAAACATATTACTGAACATAAGGAATGGACCATATTTCAGAAACCTTTTATTTTCAATCGAAACCTTGTAAATAATTTTCCTTCCGTGAAGCCGGCATCGACTAATACCGAAGATAAAACAGCTCTACCTGCTCAAAAAGCAGCGGATAGTTCATTACACCGTGCTTCTGTTTTCAAGGCAGCAAGCAATCATGCCGTGAAGCACGCAGAAGATAAAAGAGCTCAACCTGCTCAAAAAACAGCGTATCATCCGTTACACCGTGCTTCTGTTTTTAAAGCAGCAAGCAATCAGGTGAATCAACCAAAAATAGAAAGAAAAGCTCAACCATTAGCAACTGGTGCAGCATATCAGCCACAACACTTTCAACCGGCGCCGAAACCTGCTCCCGCAAGAACGCCAGCCGTCAACCGCGCACCAATTTGTTTACCAAACAATAGCGGCTCATGCACAATCTCTTAATGTGAATTTCTTTTTGCCTACTTCTTCGAGACTCCTCGCGGATGTAGGCTATTTGATCCCGTAAACAAGTCTTGAATATTTCAGGAGGTAAAAGAACCTACTGGGAACTCACTGGATAATTGTGAGAGGGCTATTAGCGCCCCAAAATTCTATTGATAATAGCTGTAGCTTGCTTATCACAAAAAATAGCATCAAGTTCTGGTTCAGTAACACAACCTATATTGTGACAATATTCCTGAGAAGCTAAAGCATCGATGCATGTTTTTACACCGTTTTGAATCAATGAAATGGTCTGCGCCAATCGCTGATCGTGATCATGGTTTGTTATGCCTTTATATTGATCGACTAAATCAGTTAATCCGTTCAATACTTGTTGACGTGCGGCCTGATGTTGTGTGCGTAACTCACATAGTTCTTTTGCCAAATCATGCGTATCATTATCGCCCATCACCTCATTGGTATCTTCAATACATTCAGCAAGGTTTAATCGGATTTTATTGTTATCAGCAGGAATAACTGGATTATCGGGACCGGTATAAGAGCTATTATCTGCAAAGGCTACAGTAGTTATATTTAAAAGAATAAATGCGGTTAATGCTAATATATTCATACTATTCCCTTATTATATGATTCGGCTTACCCATATACTAAATGATAGACTGGAAAAAGCCTTTGGTTTACATGTAATAGCAAAGGGCAGGAGATAATAGAATCTCTTTGGGCTGTTGAGAAATATGAAAAAGTTCCCACCTATTAATCTATTAAACGCACATCTATAAAATCCCCATTAAAATTGATTATTTATTGTTTGATAGATGTTAATTATGATCAAAATGGATGATTATGATATAATTCGTTCCATTCTAAGCATCAATTCAGTCAGTGAAATCAGTAATGGGCGTATCCATCGTTTTCCAGCCTGATGAATAATTTAGGAACTATACAATGAAAAAAAAGAGTTTTAGTTTTTTGATTATTTCCACAATAAGTCTACTATCCTCCTTTTCCTATAGCCAAAATATAGGCAATTCTCTTATCCCTGGTTGGCCAAGCTACCTAGCTATGGGAGCTATAACGAATGGTGCCCCGCAAGAGCCGACTAATATTCGTGTCGATGCTGTATTTACATATAATGGTGCGGGTGGCGATGGTGACCCTGGAAAAATAGAAACTCCTTATAAAATTTGGAACATGATTAACATGGCTAAAAATATAAAAAGCAAGACTGGCCATGCTGTTAATCCTGTGTTAGTTGAATACGGCTGGCAATTAAGTGGTGGTTGGAATCCGGATAGCGTTACTAATTTAGAAGATCTAACAAAACATTTTTTTAATCTAATGTTTTTGTCTAAAACATTAGAGGCAAATGCTTATAGTAATACCGGAACGTACGGCACTATTTTATTAAATCCAGATATGCTGGGTTACTTAGGAAATACAAATCGTATCGAAGCAGTTAAATCCTTATACATCCCAGTAGGTCAGGCAGTTTCTAACGCTTATTGTATGATGGGTAAAAAAGTTAATTTTAATCCTACTAGTACGCCTACTTGCACTTATGGATGGG
Organism: Legionella stuttgartensis; assembly: GCF_977063405.2. NCBI lineage: Bacteria > Pseudomonadati > Pseudomonadota > Gammaproteobacteria > Legionellales > Legionellaceae > Legionella > Legionella stuttgartensis. The sequence goes on along the minus strand of NZ_CDRUHA020000110.1, from coordinate 213,103 downwards.
ACAATAAACCGGTAACAATCAATGGTACTCCGACTGATTTATTGCTTTGGCTCAAATCTAAAACAGATAATTATACTGCTGGACAAGCGTTTGCTACTTGTATCAACGAGTATGTGATGCCTCTTTGTAGTACCGTACCCCCAAGTCATGACATCCCTGATTTCTCAGATAATTTTAATGGATGGTTACAGGCTCAAAACTGGATGACTAAACATTTTGGACCTCATGTAGCTCTCGGAGTTCATGAAAATATTTCTGCAGTGCCAGAAGGAGGGTGGTGGATTCATCGGGGGCCAACTGCTGTGAAGCCTTATGTGGATAAGGTTTTGGCTGATTTAAAGAGTTTTGAATTATTCACTAGTAAGTACAAACCTGATTTTATTTATTTTGATCGATATGGTGCCGATGATTACAGTAGTAAATTTCCAAATTTACTCATTAATCAGGCAACATTTTATAATGATGCCGCCTGGAAAAATTTCCTAACAATGACGCAACAAATTAGTGAAGGGTTGGGAAAACAAGCAGGAAAAAGCTATATACCTGCAATGTTATGGCAGATACCTGCGGCCCATATCCCTACACAGGACGAACCTTTTCTTGAAGCACATGAAGAAGGTTCTGCTCCGGTATATTTTTTCGGTGATTCAAAGTTACAACGTGATTTAAGCAATACAGCATCCTGGATTAATCTAGATATTCCTAATTTACCTAAAGGGTATAGCTTATGTGCTGGAAAAAATGCGACTCGTTGTTTGACATTAAACAATTTTAATTGGGCTCATAATAATAACGAGCAATTAAAAAAGGCAGTTGATGCACACATATTTGCAATTTTGTGGGGGGCGGGTGCTTTTGCTACAGGAGTTTGGGAAGTACCTGGAACTACTTTTCCTGATAATGGATGGATGGCAAAAAAATTGTCGACTTACTATAAAAATCCGCAACCTTTTTCCAAGAATTAATCCCATTGCCGGTAAAATAAGTAAGCTTTAGTTAAGATTTGGTAATTTTTTGTTCTTTTTGCCCAATATGTAGTGCTAAATGATGAGGGTTTGCTACACTTAAACATTATGGCAGATGTCTGATGCAGGTTGGATGCGGAGTTTATGCTGTAGTTCTGAGGGTTGTATTTTCATCTGATGTACAAAGCCTGTTCATTTTATAAAATGAACGAGATGCTCAAACTTCATCGAAAATATCAAGGTCTCATTCCTATCTCATATTTCTTATAGATAACGAATTTTCATTGTCGAGGTGAAAATGAAATTCAAATCGTTAATGTTCTCCATACATGGATGGTTTGATACGAGTCTTAAAGAGAACCATTTACAGCAAGGTACGATCCACTGGGCCCGTGTTTTCATTTTTATATTTCTGCATTTGTGTTGTTTGGCAGTGTTCTGGGTGGGATGGAGTCTTACAGCTATTGTTACAGCCCTGTTCCTTTATTTTTTTAGAATGTTTGCGATAACTGGTTTTTACCATCGTTATTTCTCACATAAAACCTTTAAAACGAATCGGTTTTGGCAATTTATTTTCGCTGTAATAGGCACTGCAGCGGTACAACGAGGACCACTTTGGTGGGCAAGTCATCATCGCCATCATCATCGATATACAGAACAATCACAAGATCCTCATTCCCCCCTTCAACATGGTCTATTGTGGAGTCACGTCGGGTGGATTTTTTATTCAGACAATTTTAAAACAGACTACAAAGCGGTACAGGATTTTGCAAAATATCCGGAATTATGTTGGTTGAATCGTTATGATAATGTGGTCCCTATTTGCGTACTGTTCATTCTCTATTTTATCGGTAGTTTTTTAGCAAATTATTATCCTCAGTTACAAACTGATGGTCTGCAGTTAGTTGTTTGGGGGCTTATTTCAACAATCGCCCTCTTCCATGCTACTTTTTCTATCAATTCCCTATGCCATGTATGGGGCACAAAAACATTTGAGACAGGAGATGAAAGTCGTAATAATTTTCTGCTGGCTTTAATTACTATGGGGGAAGGTTGGCATAACAACCATCACTATTATCCACGCTCAACAAGCCAGGGATTTCGCTGGTGGCAAATAGATATTACTTATTATTTATTATGTTTTTTAGATAAAGTTAAAATTATTCATGATCTTAATAAAGTTCCACAGGAGTTAAGGAGAGGTAATGAAGTCATAAAGGCTTTAGGCGAAAAAAATGTAAATACGGAATAGTGTTTTCAAAACATAAGGAATAAATCAATGGATTTATCTAAGTGTTAGGTTGAGAGGTTGTAATGAAGATAGCAAATCAAAGGATATTATCTAAAGACGTTTTATTCGTATCCTCATTTCTTTTTGGTTATTTGCTTTTTTGCCTTTTGTTTAACAATCAAATTCTGATTCATGGGGTGTGGAACCTGGGATGGGAAGGAAAATTAATATTTTGCCTTATTGTTTACCATATAACGATGATTGTCTTCAGTATTTATTTACATCGATGCGAAACACATCGCTCCGTTGAACTTGCACCGGCTATAAGATATTTTTCCCGTTTTTGGCTCTGGCTTGCTACCGGACTAAATCGAGCGGAATGGGTTTCAATTCATCGATTACATCATCAAAAAGCAGATCTACCTGCTGATCCACACAGTCCATTATATAAGGGAACATTTAATCTATTTTTAAGTGGATTTGAAATTTGTGCTCAATGCAGTCCATCATCGTTAATAGAAAAATATGGCACTATCTCAGATAATGATGCACTTGAGAAATTTCTTTTTACTAAATTTCAATCTTTAGGATTGGTCATCTTTTTAGCGTTATACATCGTGCTTTTTGGATTGTGGGGGATGGTCATGTGGGATTTAAATATTCTTGCAATTACTACTGTTTTATTTGGAGCATTTGCCGCCCTGACTCATAAATGGGGTTATCGAAATTTTGATACTAAGGATAATTCGCGTAATTTAATGCGTATAGGTATTTTGTTAAATGGAGAGGAATTACATAATAACCATCATAACAATCCTGCATCTGCCAAACTTTCTTTTCTAAAAAACGAATTTGATTTGGGGTGGTTTTATATCACAATGTTAATGAGATTAAATTTAGCGAAACTTCGTACTTCTCCAACTATAGAAAGAAAAGGGGTTGAATACGAGCTTCATGCTAAAAAACGCTAGGCATCTATGCCTTATTCCACCATCCGCCACCTAGTGATTGAAATAGCGCTGCAGTGTCATTGTAACGAGCAGTTTCAGCTTGAATTACTTTTAAATGGATTTTTAAATAGGATTCTTTTGCCCTTAATACAGACAAATAGTTTACTTTACCGAGTTGGTATTGCATGCGTACTATTTTAAAATGTTCGTGGGTGTTTATTTCTGCATTTGCCCGTTCACGCAACAACTCAGCATCGAATTCCAGAGCATGTAATACATCTGCTACCTGCTGAAAGGCTTCGAGTACGACTTTTTTATACCGTGCCAATTCATAATCATATGCGGCAATGGCAAGTTTGCGTTTTGCACGTAATGCTCCACCTTTAAGAAGTGTTTGTGCTATTTGCCCGCCATAGTTCCATACATTATTTGCAGGATTGAACAAAGTACTCAGTGCAGTGGAATACCATGCATACGTAGCACCTATATTTAATTTAGGAAAGAGATTCGCAGTGGCAACACCTATTTCAGCACTTGTTTTATGCAATAATGATTCAGAGGATTTTATATCCGGTCTTTGTTTGACCAGAAGCGAAGGAAGGGTAACTGGCAGATCGATAGGTAATTGCATATTTTGCAGTGTAAAGTCAAAAAGTTCTGTTTCACTTGGTAATGACCCGGTAAGCACTGCAAGAGCATTATGTTTTTTAGCCAAATCATTTTTGAGGATAGGGAGTTGCGCTTGAGTTTCCTTAAGTCGATTTTCACTGTTAAGTAGGTCTACTCTGGAGGTATGTCCTAGAATGTAGTTGTTATGTTCTAATTCCACCAGTTTTTTTTGACATGCTATAAGCTTTTTTGTTGCTGAAATCTGTTCTTGCAACGATGCAATCGTGATGCCGGTTGTTACTATATTTGCGGTTAAAGTTAAATAAGTGGCCTCCAATTCAAAGCGCTCATAATCAATTGCTGCTTTTAGAGCTTCTAACTGCCGGCGATTACCGCCAAATAAGTCGAGATTATATCTTACACTAACCGAGGCATTGTAGAGATCAAATGTATTTACTGAGGAAAATGGAAGCGTTGTTCCTGGGGTAGGTGTAAGATTAATTCCTGTGGCAAGTAAGCTATTTCTTTCACGACTTCCTAAAAATTGGGTATCCACAGTAGGGAATAAATTTGGCCCTGCTTCAGCAAGCAAATTGGCTTGTGCTTTGCGCAAATTGGCTTTGCTCATTGCGATTGATGGGTTATTTTGTAATCCTTTTTCAATGAATGAATTTAATTCTTTTGAATGAAATAGTTCCCACCATGATCTGGATATATTTTTTTTAAAGTTGAATTGTTGTGGTTGGCCCGCCCGACTATGAGCACCGACTGTTTTAGTGTTCGCAGGCCCATTATTATATTGGGTCGTTTTGGGAGCATCTGGTGCATGAAAGTTAGGTCCAACCTTACAGCTTGTAAGGATTATTGTGCATAAAAATAAATAAATTTTTTGCATTTGGTCTTCTTATATAAATGATTAACATCATTAATTAGCGAAATGACTCGCTGTTAATGATTATAAAATCAAGTTGATACTAACCGGCTGTCCGGGATGTAAGTAATTAAATGCTGTTTTGACTGGTTTTGCCTCGACTCGATAAACAAATTTTGTTCTGGAACTTTCACTAAATATGTAAGGGGGGGTATATTCGGTTTTTGAAGAAATATAGCTCACGGTTGCAAGGAACGTGTCCTTACATCCATCACAGCTGATGGTGACTTGATTTTTTAATTTTAATTTTGATAATAAAGGCTCAGGAACATAAAAAATAACTTTTAGATTTTCAGGGCTAACAATTGATAATACAGGACGACCTGATAATACTAATTCCCCAACAGTAAAATAGGTATCGTAAACGTAGCCTGAAATTGAAGAGTATTTCTTTTTGTTTGATTCACTCCATTTTGCTTGTGTTAATTCTGCCATTGACGATTCGACTAATGCCTGTTGGGAGATTAATGATGCTTGAGCATTAAGATAATTGTTTTTAACTTCTTCAAGTTGTTCCAGGCTGACCCCGCCCGATTTTATTAGTTTTTGATAACGAGCCAATAATGTACTTTGATAATCAAGGTCGGCTTGTTTTACTTTGACTTGTGCCAAAGCCTGGGTAAGATTGGCCTTAGCTTTCTTGAGCTGAGATAGTTGCGGCTGTACATCTAGGGTGAACAGCAGTTCCCCTTTATTAATAGTAGTTCCTTTTGGGGCATCAAGGCTGATAAGATTTCCTGAAAAACGGCTTGAGATATAGGTATAATCCGCATCAACATATCCCTGTAATGAATTGTTCTTTTCCTTACAGCCCACCATCAGGGTGCAAATCATGATGAGAAACAACCACCTTGGAATGAATTCTTGCATATTATTTTGATCTTAAATGAATTTATCGATTCAATGGGCTGAAATAAAAAAACTTACCACCAAACAGTAACATCTGACAATATATATCCAAAGAAAATGAAATTCGTATTAGAAATGAAACACTCATTGGCGACCTGTTGTTTGTGAAAAAGGAACTGAATTAGGATAAGAGGTTAAATCGTAACGATCAATAGATTGTCAGTCCGGCTCATATTAAGATACGATACGACATTATAGATTAAGATTCATATCAAAATATTAAAGGTGCATTGATCATTCATCGTAGTCCACGCTCCGCGACTTGTTCGCGGAATCCAGAAATGGAGGATAAAGCTGAAATGTTTGATTACTAATCAGAGCATGCAGGAAAATGCTGAGGGTTCCTTAAGAAATTTGAATATAACTTAATGTTTTCAAATGAAATATACTCAACTTTCTACGTACGTAGGGTGGAAAAATTTCGTGTGGATCTCTCAGGGAAAAGTCGCGAGACGTAGCCGGTGAAGATGGATTGTCAACACACCTTATCTTTTTGGATATTTCTGAAAAAAATTCAGAAATTTGTTTGAGAAAAATTAGTAGTTCTAGTTCTCATTCAAGGATGATAAATGATTAAAAATGAATTTCTTCGTATTTGGTCGGTTGCAAAGAAAGAAATTATTCAAATTAGACGTGATATTTTGATTTTCTCATGGCTAATAATCATTCCAGTTATTCAAATATTATTGTTTGGTGCGATTATTAACACTAATCCCCGCCATCTTCCAACTGTTGTAATTACCGCTGAGGATACCTCTTTTACCCGTGCTTTGTTACAGGGTCTAAAAAACACGAATTATTTTTCAATTGAAACAATAACTGAAGATGAAAAAAAAGCAGAGCGACTTTTACTTAGTGGAAAAGTTCTATTTGTTATTAATATTCCACCTAATTTTACCCGAGACTTAATACGGGGAAAGCACCCACATGTATTAATTGAGGCTGATGCATCTGACCCTGTAGCCGTTTCAAATGCATTTCGAGCCGCATCTGAATTACCCGCGAAAGTATTTGAACATGAATTACAAGGTTCACTCAGTTATTTAGCTTCTAGGGAGGCCCCCTTTATTTTTGATATTCAGCCTAAATATAACCCTGAGAATATTTCTCAATACAATACGATACCGGGATTAATTGCATTATTAATCTTTTCAACGTTGACTGTTTTAACTGCTGTTTCTATAAATTCAGAGTTCGAGCGGGGGACATTCGAGACCTTATTAATAACACCTTTAACACCAGCCAATATTATTTTTGGCAAGGTTATACCCTATTTTATTTTAGGCTATTTGCTTTTATTTATATTGTTAGCAATCGCCTACTTTATTTTCTCTATTCCTTTTCATGGCAGTTTGACTCTTTTTTTATTACTTTTAGCGCCTTATTCTATCTCTAGCCTAGGCACAGGACTCGCTATCTCAGCAGTTACTCGAACACAATTTGCTGCTGTAGGATTAACCAACGCGTATGGTCTTGTCGCAATTATGGTTTCTGGTTTTTTATTTCCATTCACGGGCGTACCTCATTGGGCGCAATCGATAAGCCAAACGATCCCGTTGACGCATTTTTTAAGAATTACTCGAAATAGTATGTTAAAAGGGGCTGGGTTTGATATTTTATGGCCTGATACTTGGCCTATAATTTTGTTTTCAGTCGTTATTATTTTTTTTGGAATCTTACTTTTTAGAAGAACGTTAGATTAATAACTTATTATGGTAATAGGATACTGCTTATGAGAGAACAGATAATTTATGAAAAAGAACGTTGAACCATATGAGGATCTTATTTTACAACATCCTTTGTTCTGTCTTCTGAATCGTTTAAATGCGCATCAGTTAATTGGATATGCAAAACCTGAATCTGCTGAAGCAGAACAACTACTTGTTATTGAAGGGGAGCCAATTGATTGTATTTTTCTTATTGTTTCAGGAAGAGCTGACGTAACCAGAGCAGTTCATTCATTAGGAAAAAAACAGACTATGCGTATTTCTGAATTAAAAAGAGGGGATATTATTGGTTTATCATCAGAAGGATTTGTGTCCCATACAGGACTTTGTACAGCCACAGTAAAAGCGCTTACCTCCATGGAGTTACTAAAAATTAGCCTTTATGATTTCCTAAGTTTTTTGGAACAGCCACAAATAAAGTATCCCAATTTAAAAAAGTTAAGTGAAGAGTTTCTTTTAATTCAGTTTATTCGTGCCCATCATCTTTTTAGCGATTTTTCTCATGAGAAAATACAGACCATGGTGAAAACAGCAAAAAATATTAAGGTTATGGCAGGTTCCTATTTGTATAAAGAAGGAGATATTACGGATGCTTGTTATTACTTACTCAAAGGAGAGGTCGTTCTTCTGAGTAAAAATAGTAGTTCTACTGTAATTAAAATAAATCAAATGTTTGGGGATTCGGGCTTTATGACGGATACCAAAAGAAAGGAAGATGCTTTTGCTAAAATTGATAGCGAATTGTTAGTTATAGAAGTAGAGCTTGTTAAAAAATTCATAACCGTTCGTCGTCCCTCTTTATTGCAAAAAATTCTTTTGAAAATTATGGGAAGAAAATAGGACCCTATATGCATTCACCAGACAGGGAATGCAACTTTAACCGTTTCATAATGAATAATTGAGTAGATTCGCACAAATTTTTAATAGGTATTTTATGGATAAAAGCAATTATATTATTGACGTGAGCAATTTAACTAAAAAATTCGATAAATATCAGGCGGTCAAAAACCTAAATCTTAAAGTTGAATATGGTGATATATATGGATTTCTTGGACCAAATGGGGCAGGAAAAACTACCTCTTTAAGAATGTTATGTGGCTTAATTACTCCCGATTCAGGTACTGGTCAATGTGTTGGATTTGATATCGTAACCGAATCTCGCCAGATCAAGGCTCTTGTTGGTTATATGTCGCAGAATTTTGGTCTTTACAAGGATCTTACTGTTTATGAAAATATGATTTTTTTCTCTGAAGTTTATGGGGTTGTTGATAGAAAAAATCAAATTGAAAAATATTTGCATAAATTTGATTTGGAGCAATATAAAAATCAGATCGCAGGAACTTTGTCTGGTGGGTGGAAACAACGTTTATCATTAGCTGTTTCTTTATTGCATGATCCCTTATTGTTATTATTGGATGAACCAACCGCTAATATTGATCCTAAAGCAAGACGAGAATTTTGGGACTTGATGCATCAATTATCAAGAGAGGGAATTACCATATTATTGAGCTCACACAATTTAGATGAAGTAGATAAATGTAATAAAATTGCATACATGTGTTATGGACGAACCCTTATGTCAGGAACGATTGAAGAAATTTTAAACTCTGTAAATTTGACGACCTGGGAGATCAAAGGTACAAATATTGCGATGCTTTCCCATCAATTAGAGTCTACTGATGGCGTTGATCAAGTTTTACGATTCCATAATACACTCCATGTAAGTAGCAAAAATCAGGAGGAATTATCCAGAGCAATAAAGCCTTATATTGAAAATGAGTTTTTTTATGGAAGCAAAATTGAATCGACTTTGGAGGATGTATTTGTTTGGCTCTCGACGTTCGGTGAGCAGAGATTATAAATGATAAAAATAGAATTCTGTCGCGTTCTAGCAGTTGCTAAAAAGGAATTTATCCAGATCAAACGAAACATTTCCACTTTTTTGTTTTTATTTTTAATTCCCATAATGCAAATCTTGTTATTTGGTTTTATGATTAACACGAATCCCAAATATTTGCCAACAACGGTTATATCCTCTGAAAATAATTCGTTTACTCGCACATTGTTAGAGGGGTTTAAACACACAGAATACTTTTCCTTAAATTCTTTTGCCCACACTGAGAAAGAAGCAGAAAATTTGTTACTTAGTGGAAAAGGACTGTTTGTTATTAATATTCCTCCCAATTTTTCAAGAGATTTATTAAGGGGAGAAAAGCCCCATGTACTTATCGAAGCGGATGCTTCTGACCCCGTTGCAATTTCAAATGCCTTTCGAGCCGCCGCAGCTCTTCCAGCTCAATTGTTTGAACGTGATCTGTCTGGTCCTTTTGATTATCTTTCTTCCCGGCAAACACCTTTTGAATTTGATATCCATGCCAAGTTTAATCCTGAAGGTTTTTCACAATATAATATTGTCCCTGGATTAATTTCTGTATTGATGTTTACAACTCTCACGCTTCTAACTGCGATGTCAATTACAGCTGAATATGAGGTTGGTACGTTTGAAACACTATTAATCACACCACTTAGCGCTGCAAATATTATTTTAGGTAAGGTTATTCCGCATTTTATAGTGGGTTATCTAATCTTATTTATGCTCTTGATCATTTCTTTTTTTGTTTTCTCAGTGCCTTTTTATGGAAGTTTTTTACTTTATCTATTGATTATGGCACCTTACTCAATTGGAAGTTTAGCAATGGGATTAGCTATTTCTGCATTTGCCAAGACTCAATTTCAAGCTGTTGCTTCAACAAATGCTTATATCTTAGTTGCAGTAATGATTTCTGGATTTTTGTTCCCATTCAGTGGGATGCCGTTTTGGGCTCAAGGTATCGGTGAATTACTCCCCTTAACCCACTTTTTAAGAATTACGCGTAATATTATGCTGAAGGGTGCCGATTTAAGCATTCTATGGCCTGATATTTGGCCCATACTGTTATTCATGGTTCTCATTGTATTTTCAGCGATTTTGCTTTTTAGAAAAACTTTGGATTAAAGATATTAGCTGGATCAAGGAAGTTTGTTTTAAAAACAGATTTTTTTGTCAAAAAAATCCCCGTATAAACGGGGATATTGGAATTTGTTCAGGGATTAAATATTAATCCGCTTTTTTAACAGCTAACTTTTCTTTGATGCGAGCTGCGCGGCCAGCCAAATTACGTAGATAATAAAGCTTAGCACGACGTACATCCCCACGTCTTTTTACAGTGATGCTGTCAACAATTGGACTGTAAGTTTGGAATACACGCTCAACACCAACACCGTGTGAAATCTTACGAACAGTGAATGCAGAGTTTAAACCACGATTACGTTTTGCTATGACAATACCTTCAAAAGCTTGTAAACGCTCACGGTTACCTTCAATTACTTTCACCTGAACCAAAACAGTATCACCAGGATTGAAGTCTGGGATTTCCTTGCCTTGCATTTGCTCAGCATTCAGTTGGTCAATAATATTAGTCATGGACTACTCCTCAAATTGGTTCATCCTTTAGGAATCACCGTGTTCATACTTAAACTCAGCAAGCAATTGCTTGTCTGTTTCACTTAACTGTATTTTTTCAAGTAAATCTGGGCGTTTAAGCCAGGTTTTACCTAGAGATTGCTTTCGCCGCCACAGTTCTATATCTCTATGATGACCACCTAATAAAACAGGCGGCACCTCTAATCCTTCAATGGTTGCTGGTCGAGTATAATGAGGGCAATCCAGTAAACCATTCATAAATGAATCTTGTTCTGCTGAACCAAGATGCCCTAGGCTCCCCGGTATTAAGCGAATAATCGCATCGATGAATACCGTAGCGGCCAGCTCACCACCACTTAAAACAAAATCTCCAAGAGACCATTCTTCATCTACATAATTTTGAAGAATACGCTCATCAATTCCTTCATATCGCCCGGCAATAAAGAGCAGGGGTTGTTTGTCATTTGCCACGTGATTCAAGTCATTTTGTCGAATTACCTTGCCCTGAGGACTCAGATAAATCGTTTTACAGTGACTAGGCATTTGACTGCGTGCCTGCATAATTGCCCCTTTCAATGGCTCATACATCATCACCATTCCCGGGCCGCCCCCATAAGGCTTGTCATCAACTTGCCTGTAGGGCCTGGAAGACCAATCTCTTGGATTCCAGTAATCGAGTTTAACTAGTCCTTGCTCAATGGCTCTGCCCGTAACGCCATAATTCAAGGCATTAAGTATTTCGGGTATTAAGCTGATTACTCCGAGATGAAGCACCGCTTAAAAATCCATATCCCAATCAACAGTAATTAACTGCTGGGTGGAATCAACATCTAATATAAATTTTCCAGGTAAGTAAGGTATTAAGTGTCTTTTATTACCTTCTACAACTAGCACGTCATTTGCACCTGTAGGAATTATTTCAATGACCTTCCCAAAAGATTCTCCTTGTTGGTTGATCACCTTCATGCCTATAAGTTGATGCCAGTAATATTCACCAGGTTCCAGTTTTTCCAGTTGTTCCTGTTGAACTGCAATTTCTATATTAGTGAGCTGAGCGACAAGCTCACGCTCAGGATAACCTTCAATTTGGACTATGATGGATTTATTTTGTACTTCAGCACGCAACAATTTGATTGGTTGCCATTTATTGTTAATAAAGGCATGCCAATTTGCATACTTTAGAACATTATCACGAGGTTCTGTAAAGGAATGAACCGTAACAAAACCTTTAACACCATGAGGCCGGCCCAAACGGGCAATTATTATCCAGTTTTCCTGATTATTCACGTTATTAAGCAGCTTCGCCTTTCTTATTAAATTCTTTTATCAAAGCGCTGACGCGATCAGATAATTGTGCCCCTACTTTTTGCCATTGGCTCAATTTCTCTGTATCGATATGCAGACGTACTTCTTGTCCACGAGCTACAGGGTTAAAATAACCAATACGCTCAATATAACTGCCATCGCGGCGTTTGCGGCTGTCAGTAACGACCATATGATAAAACGGACGCTTTTTGGCGCCACCTCTTGATAAACGTATAACGACCATTATTTTCCTCTACTTTAGAGTGGTTACGTAAAAATGCCGTGTATTGTACGAAAATTAATTCAGCATGTGAAGTAATTCTTGTGAATTATTTAAAATCATCGGGTAATATGCCTTTTAATCCTGCCATACCACCGATTCCACGCATCATTTTTTGCATTCCACCAGGTTTTGTAAATTTCTTCATCATTTTTTGCATTTGTTCAAATTGTTTTAATAATTTGTTCACATCTTGTATTTGTGTTCCTGAACCTAATGCAATACGTTTCTTGCGTGAACCCACGATAAGTTTGGGAATACGACGTTCTTTGGGAGTCATGGAATTGATAATAGCAATGGTTTGTGCCATCGCTTTATCACTGACCTGTTTCATTGCCTGTTGAGGCATCATTTGACTGACGCCAGGCAATTTACTCATCATGCCAGCAATACCACCCATATTATTCATTTGCAGTAGTTGCTGTTTAAAGTCTTCAAGATCAAAGCTCTTGCCTTTTTTCAACTTTTTGGCTAGTTTTTCACTCGCTTGTTTGTCTGCTTTCCGCTCGACTTCTTCAATAAGAGTAAGAATATCCCCCATGCCAAGAATTCTGGAGGCAATTCGCTCGGGATGGAATGGCTCCAATGCTTCTACTTTTTCACCGCTACCAATAAATTTGATAGGTTGTCCCGTAATTTGTTTTACAGATAGAGCCGCACCGCCACGAGCATCACCATCTGTTTTAGTGAGAATGACGCCTGTTAATGGTAAGGCTTCATGAAAGGCTTTTGCTGTATTTGCAGCATCTTGGCCGGTCATGCTGTCTACAACAAACAGAGTTTCAATGGGGTTTATTTCTTGATGTAAGGCTTTAATTTCAGCCATCATATCGGCATCAATGTGCAAACGACCCGCAGTATCAATCAGCAACACATCCATATATTGTTTTTTCGCGGCATCAAGTGCTTTTTTGGCAATACTAAGTGGTTGTTCGTTTGCTTCTGCTGGGAAGAAGGTGACATCTATTTGTTCGGCTAATACTTTAAGCTGTTGTATTGCAGCAGGTCGATAAACGTCGACACTGGCTACCATCACTTTTTTGTTTTCAGATTCTTTTAAATAGCGGGCTAGTTTTGCAGTACTGGTAGTTTTTCCTGAACCTTGTAATCCTGCCATTAAAAATACTGCAGGGGGTTGGGTTTTAAAGTTAAGTTCAGCACGCTCATCACCCATGATATGGATTAATTCATCATGAACGATTTTAACAAAAGCTTGATCGGGATTTAACTCAGTTAAGACTGTCTGTCCTAAAGCTTTTTGTTTTACTTCTTCGATAAATTCTTTAATAACAGGTAAGGCAACGTCTGCTTCAAGCAGTGACATCCTGACCTCACGCAGAGCGTGTTGTACATTGTCTTCAGTTAATCGACTCTGCCCTCGTAGACTTTTAAAGGAGCGGGTCAACCGTTCGGTTAAGGTTTCAAACATGTTCTATTACCCGAAAAAAATAGGAACTATAGCACAGAGAAGCTATGATATGAAACTGTCCAGCTCATGATCTAATTTGATGTAAGCCCGGAGTACTGTTTCTACTTAAAATCTCAAGAATTAAGTCAATAGTTATTATTACAATGAAATCTAAAAGCATGCTCGCTACGAATTACCTGTTTTTTTCAGTCCATTTGCTGTTCAGTGAAGATTTGTTTGTTCGTATTGAAGAGGGAAGTTCGCATCGTGTTCACTTCTCTGGCTTGGGCTAATGATTTTGTGCATAAAGACAGGAAAAAAGGCAGAGATTTTCTTATAAAATCATGCTATTTTACAGTGCGAGCTAAAAATCTATGGGCTAGTAAATAAAATCAAGGAACATTTTGTTTAATTATTGCCCGATTATTAAGGGTTCCTTAAGCTAATTTTTTATATAATTAGGCTTCTGCACGCCCAAAACTGCACTGAAGGAATGCGATGATCGAGAAAAAACATTCACTGACAATTTTCAGTCTGACTATGATAACAGTTGGTTCTGTGGACAGTATACGAAATTTACCTGCTACGGCCTTATTTGGTAGTCAATTAATTTTTTATTTTGTTTTAGGTGCTTTATTTTTTCTAATCCCAACTGCCTTGGTTTCAGCAGAACTGGCCTCAGGATGGGCAAAGCAAGGTGGGATTTACATTTGGGTAAAACAGGCTTTTGGTAAAAAAATGGGTTTTTTAGCCATTTGGCTGCAATGGATAGAAAATGTAATTTGGTACCCAACAATTCTATCGTTCGTCGCAGGTACTATTGGTTATTTAATTAATCCTGCATTGACGAGTAACCCTTATTTTCTTTGGGCAGTAATCGTTAGTTCATTTTGGGGGGCTACGATATTGAATTTGCGTGGAATGAAATCGTCAGCCGCATTCAGTAATCTTTGTTCTCTTGCAGGTTTGTTATTACCCATGTCCTTAATTATCGGTCTTGGGGCTTTTTGGGTTACACAGGGTAATCCATTGCAAATCCAATTTGACATTCCAAGTATCGTACCTCATTTATCTGATAAATCCATGTGGGTTTCTTTAACTGCAATCATCATGTCTTTTTGCGGTATTGAAATCGCGACCGTTCATGCGAATGATGTAGAAAATCCACAGAATGCTTTCCCAAAAGTATTAATTTATTCAGTAGGAATTATCTTAAGCACCTTAATTCTGGGGTCTTTAGCTATTGCAATTGTTTTGCCTGGCAAAGACATCAATTTAGTAGCAGGAATTATGCAAGCATTTGAAGCATTCTTTTCCAGTTACCACATGTATTGGATGATGCCTGTGGTTGCTGTAATGTTGGTTTTAGGAGGGCTTGGTGGTGTAAGTAACTGGATAATTGCCCCCACAAAAGGATTATTGGTTGCAGCAGAAGATGGCAATTTACCCGATTATTTCCAACGTACTAATGCAAAAGGTGCCCCAATTGTTATGCTGTTCACCCAGGCAAGTATTGTCACTATTTTGTCAGCTTTATTCTTATTTATGCCGAGCGTGAATGGATCTTATTGGTTGTTAACCGCTTTAGCTGCTCAATTATATATGCTGATGTATTTTATTATGTTTGCAGCAGCCATTAAATTGCGAATTGAAGAGCCTCATCATCCTCGCGCCTTTGCGATTCCTGGTGGCCTAATAGGCATGTTATTTGTGGCTGGAATAGGTATTGTTGGTGTATGTGCTACGTTGGCCGTGAGTTTTATTCCCCCAGAAGGAATTAATGTAGGTGGCATGGCACGCTATGAGTTAACTTTAATTGGTGGTTTAATTCTCATGTGTTTACCCCCATTTGTAAGTTCTTGGAGAGGAAAAACACCAATATTGGATGCAGCTGTTCCAGATTAGTCTTATGTTCCTGAGCCTCTGTAAAAAGGATATGTAGCACCATGAACATACCAACAGAATCTAATGAGTTGCTGAGTCAGTTAATGGCAAGGTTACCTGAATTGGAATGGAAAATTGGCGAGCTCGGTTCATTTTTTTCAATTAAACGCTTGCCCAAAGGGGTATTTCGTTTAGACACAGAGGCAAATGGTGCTGCATGTATCGCAGAAATTAAAGCGGATATACATGCATTATCCAAACAACAAAATAAGCGTAGTGCTTTATATCTGGCAGAGCGAATTAGGCAAAAAATTAATATTTTAGTTGTCTTATGTCAAATGCATCAGGGCAAAAAAAAATCAGAAGAAAAAGTTTCCTTCGGCATAAAGATGTTGGGTACCAGACAACAATGGATAAACGATCTTGAGTTCGAAATTAATACCCTTGAAGAACAACAACACGCAATGACAAAGGCTTTGGAGCATCTCAGACATAGCCAAAATTCCAGTGCAATTTTGCATTTAAAAGCAGAGCTAGGTGAGTTAGAGCGTCGACTGACTTTAGCGAAAGAAACATTAAATCGAGCTGTTTCTTAATCAATAATCTTTTTCTGAGCCGAGTAATGCGGTAAATTTAGAGTCTGTTTACATTTCGGCAGTTTGGTCAAAAATGTAAATAGGCCTTAGAGTGCCTTTTTGGGCATTCATTACTAAAATAATGACTCAAACGTAACATTAACTTGTTGTTTTATGAATAACAAAGAAAATGATATGCGTGAATGGGTGATTACTAAAAGGAGCTTTTTTAAATGTCAGATAAATATTCTCAGATTACCAAAGATATTAGTACTCAATTAGCTAAAATGCGTAAGGAAATGCCGGAAGTAATGTCTGGATTCTCTGCTCTTGCGCAAGCGGCAACTAAAGACGGTGTGCTCGATAAAAAAACTAAAGAATTAATTGCTATGGCTCTGGCTGTTGCGAAGCAATGTGATGGTTGCATTGGATTTCATGCGCAAGCTTTGATTAAATTACAAACCACACGAGAAGAATTTTTAGAAACTTTAGGTATGGCAGTTTACATGGGTGGTGGCCCATCTTTAATGTATGCTGCAGAAGCTTTGGAAGCTTTTGAAGAGTTTAGTAAATAAGTAGATGTATTCTAATTAATGCGTGTACGTTCACGCAAAATCGAATTGTAGCCGGGGCGCAAGCATGCAACCCAGTAATCTGAAACTCGGGTTCCGCTGCACGCTACCCAGGCTACGCTCAGATACTCCTATCCCTTAAGCAGTTAAGGTTTTTCTGCTGAAGGTTGTCCTAATGCTGCCGAAACATGGAGCATTTCATTTTTTGCTGCTGTATTTTGTTTACATGGATAGTGTTTACTCGCACCTAACCAAGCTATTTGTGATACGGTCATTGAATCTTTATCGCTTTGCTGACTTGAGATTTCTTTATATGTTTGCTGAATCAACTCACAAAGTGTAAATGCATTTAGCTGTACCCCGGGTGGTAAACAATATACAGGATTTCCTTGATTTTTTGCGACTTCATTGGCCTGAATCATTGTTTCTGCAATACTTTCACAAGTTATGGTTAAAACATGGCGCGCAGAGCGAGCCCATGCTTGGGCTTGGGGGTCTGCTTTAACTTCCATCTGTGGAATATTATCCGCGATACTCATGTAATTTTTTATGGTGTCTGCATGAATACAATGACACAGAAATAGGAAACTGATTAATACAATACGCATAATTATATCCATCCAATCAAATGCCATGAGGCTTAATTAAACCCAGTTTAAAAGCAATTAATAAAAATATAAATAAACCTACTGAAATACTTATTCTTATCGTTAATGCTTTAACGGTGCGTTTAGAGTTCCCTGAATCACGAATGAGGAAGAAAAGACCACTTGCCAAAGATCCGGCAATGATAATCATGACGCAGATGATGATAATTTTAGTGATCATTTGTTATACTCCCGAAATTGCCGTCGAATTATGACTAACATTTAAACAATTAATTAATGATGCCTAGTTTAACCTGTTTTAAATTTCGTTTCACCCCAAGTTGGCCGATGTCAATTCTGGCGATCCTATTTTTTTCGTTATTTGTTCGCCTTGGCTTCTGGCAAATCCATCGTGCAGATGAAAAAACCAAAATGATTGTTGCACAAAAAACACAAGAGAGGCAAAAACCAGTTCCTTGGTCAGTAAAGAAAGAACTGCCGGTCCAATATGAACGTATCACGGTAAAAGGTCACTATCTATCACAAGTACTTTTATTGGATAATCAGCATCACAATCATCAATTTGGTTATGATGTCTTGTCTCCCTTGCAGTTGGCCGATGGTTCTATCATTGTGATTGATCGAGGATGGGTTCCTGGTGAACTGACGCGGCGAGTTCTTCCAAACATTCAGATTCCCAAAGGAATACTAGAATTACAGGGCGCAGTCTATTTTCCCAGCAAGAATCAATGGGTTTTAGGGCCTGCTCTAGAAGAAAGAGGGAATAAAACGATCATTTTGGAGCGTGTGGATCATCAACTGATCAGCCAAGTTTTGCAAAAATCAGTCGCTCCGTTTATTATTCGCCTCGACAAGCAAGACTCAAATGGATTTGTACGTGAATGGGAAACGGTATCCATGCCTCCGCAGCGGCATTTAGCTTATGCTTTGCAGTGGTTTGCTATGGCATTGGTAATACTAATTATATTTGTAGCATTAAATCTGAAGAAAAAAAATGAAAAAACAAGCCAGTAAATATTATATTTTAGTGTTGTTGGTTGTAATATTCGTCACTCCGGGCGTAGCGGCTTATTTATTTTACCAGCATCCTTCTTGGTTGGGGGCTACTCGGGTTAATAAAGGAACATTACTGAATCCACCAATCATGGTGAATGCCTTAGAAGGAAAATCCAAATGGCGTATTGTCTTTTGGAGTCCAGAGGCTTGTGACCAAGTCTGTATGAAGCAGCTGGATCTACTCGCCCGAATTCGTCTGGCATTAGGACGTAAATTATATCAAGTGGATCAGTGGCTTCTTCTCAGTGATAAAGCACCTTCTTTATCACCAGAACAACAAACCTATTTAAAGGAAATAGATTTTAAAGTGGCAAAATTATCTGCAGCTGAGGTTGTTACTAAAGATGCTTTATTGTCTGAAACAAACGTATTTATAGCTGATCCAGGTAATTATTTAATTCTCAGTTATACATCGCAGGTCAATCCTAATGATGTATACAAAGATTTGAAGTTGTTGCTCAATACAACAGAAAAGAGTGATTAATCTAATGCAGAATAAATTATTACGGTATGCAGTATCACTTGCTGTGCTTTTGTCTTTATTAGTGGTTATGCTTGGTGCATATACGCGTTTGACTGATGCAGGCTTAGGTTGCCCGGATTGGCCCGGTTGTTATGGTCAGATGGTTCTTCCTAGCGCTAAGGAAAAATTGCAGGCAGCACAAACCCAATACCCGCAAATTCCCATCGAATCGAGAAAGGCATGGACGGAGATGGTTCATCGTTATGCTGCAGGGTCTTTAGCTTTGTTAATTTTTTTTATAGGTTTTTATGTAGTACGCAAGCGCGTTCAGGGTAATAATTTGCCATGGCATTTGCCTGCTGCACTAATTATCTTAGTTTTCTTTCAAGCGGCTTTGGGGATGTGGACAGTAACCTTGAAACTGTTGCCAGTAGTGGTTATGGGACACCTCTTAGGAGGTATGCTGATCGTTGCATGCTTAAGTCGTTTTCGATTGCAAATCAGTGCAATAAAGGGACAGGATTTATCGCAATGGCGTCCTTGGTTACGACTCGGGGTGCTTATTGTGTTTCTGCAAATCGCATTAGGCGGTTGGGTAAGTTCAAATTATGCAGGGATCTCATGCATTGGGTTCCCGATGTGTAATGGTGTATGGTTACCTGAGTTACATTTCGCACAAGGATTTAATTTATTTTCACCTGTAGGGGCTAATTATCAAGGTGGTTTACTCGATCATGACGTAAGAGTAACGATTCAATTTATTCACCGATTAGGTGCGATAATTACTGCAGCTTATATTCTTGTGCTCTCCTTATTGATTCTATTAAGAAGCAGCTTTAGTTATCTTAAAACCGCAGCTTTAGTATTGTCTTTATTAGTATTAGTTCAATTTACTTTAGGTATCTTGAATGTAATTTATTTACTGCCAATTAGTGTTGCTGTAGCTCATAATGGGGTTGCTGCTCTATTATTGGCAACATTATTTAGTACGCTGCATTTTACACGTAAGGGGCAAAATGATGCACGCTGAGCATGTAGTTCAATCCTCGTCTGCTACTTGGCGTGATTATCTCGAGTTATGCAAACCTCGAGTTGTACTACTTATGTTATTGACGGTAGTTGTCGGAATGTATTTAGCCACTCCTGGCTGGGTTAGTATGCCGCTGTTGGTTTTTTCCTTGCTTGGTATTGGACTGTGTGCGGGAAGTGCGGCTGCAATTAATCATTTGGTAGATAAACGAATCGATGCCATTATGGCGAGAACCAAAAAAAGACCTGTTGCTAGTGGCCAAGTTTCAGTAGGGCAAGCGTTATGGTTTGCTTTAATCATGGGAACTCTTGGACTTACGATTTTGGTGATTTTTGTAAATCCACTCACCGCATGTCTTACGTTCATTACCCTGATTGGCTATGCTGGTATTTATACAGGTTATTTAAAAAGAGCCACCTCCCAAAATATAGTCATTGGTGGATTGGCTGGAGCTGCACCTCCGCTGTTGGGCTGGACTTCTGTTACAAATCAATTGGATCCTCAAGCTTTATTGTTGGTATTAATAATCTTTATTTGGACTCCTCCTCATTTTTGGGCTTTGGCTATTTATCGTTATGAAGAATATCAACATGCTCAAATTCCCATGTTACCTGTGACCCATGGTATTGCGTTTACTAAATTGAGTGTTTATTTATATACCATTTTATTGTTAGTAGTCAGTGTATTGCCATTTGTTGTGGGGATGAGTGGTTTATTTTATTTAATAGGTGCTTTAGTACTTGGTGCGCGATTCTTATTTTGGTCGCATAAATTATATCGTACCGAGAAGCCCGTAGTTGCAATGCAAACATTCAGATTTTCAATAGTATATTTGATGTTATTGTTTGTTTTTTTATTGATCGATCATTATCTATAAGGAATAGGTATGAAATATGTCCCATGAACCAGTAATTTTTGTAAAAGCAGTGGTTGTGAGACTTATTCCATGTATGTTCCTATAAGGGGGTAAAATGAGTTTAAAGGCTAAGAGTGTTACCTTTACTGTAGTTGTTTTGCTGGCTCTTGCAGGATTGTTTTCAGGAATTTTTGTAGGCCAGCATGTGCATTTTAAGAAAAAAATCGATGTGTCTACATTTCATGGTACTTATCTTGAAAACCCAAGACAAGTTAATCAGTTCAATTTAACAGGAATTGATGAAAAGCCGTTTGGCAACAAGAGTTTAAAAGGAAAATGGACTTTAATGTTTTTTGGTTTTACAAACTGCGGTTATGTTTGTCCCACTACTATGGCAGAATTATCTAAAATGTATCGGATTCTTGAAGAGAAGGGGGTAAAGAATTTGCCTCATGTTGTGATGATCTCAATTGATCCGGAGCGTGATAATCAAGAGAAATTAGGACATTACGTCACATCCTTCCATCCCAATTTTTATGGGGCACGAGGAGATGAAGAATCCATTAAGTTAATGACCCGAGAAATGGGCATTGCTTATGCAAAAGTAATTGAAAAGGGAAATAATGATGCAACAAATTATGATATTCAGCATAGTGGTGCTTTAATGCTGTTCAATCCTCAGGGAGAACTCAATGCATTTTTTACCACGCCACATCACGCCGATTTATTAGCGAAGGATTATTTGTTGTTGGTTTCTTAAGGGACAATTTTTATAAAATATATTTTTGTTGCTCCAAGGTGATTTTTACATTTTTGGACTAGGCTTTATTTATACGAGCGAGTTGTAAGAAGGCTCGAAATTTCTAGAATAATAAAAAAATTGAGGAAAGCGTTTTTCATGAAAATTGCAATATTGGCCACAAATCCACATTTGTACTCTCACAAGCGTCTGAAAGAAGAGGGAGAAGCTGCTGGTCATGAGATTAGAATTATTAATCCTTTATATTGTTATATGAATGTCGCTGCTTCCTGCCCTAAAGTTCATTATAGAGGGGGGTCACCTTTGCCTCATTTTGATGCGGTCATTCCAAGAATTGGTGCATCGAATACCTATTATGGCACTGCAGTTTTGCGCCATATGGAAACTATGGGGATGTATGCTTTAAATGAGTCTTTAGCCATTGCGCGTTCTCGGGACAAATTCCGCTCATTACAGTTATTAGCTCGCAAAGGTATCCCCATGCCCTTAACGAGCTTTGCTCAATCACCTGATGATACTGAGGACCTGGTTCGTATGGTTGGTGGTGCTCCATTAGTTATTAAATTATTGGAAGGAACACAAGGGAAGGGGGTTATTCTCGCAGATAGCCATCAATCAGCGGTGAGTATTATTAACGCTTTTAAAGAAATGCATGCCAATATTTTGGTGCAAGAGTTTATTGAAGAATCTCGTGGGGTCGATATCCGTTGTTTTGTTGTTGGGGAAAAAGTAATTGCTGCTGTGAAACGACAAGCGAAAGATGGAGAGTTTCGTGCCAATGTTCATCAAGGTGGAAAAGCGATTAAAGTAAAGTTATCCCCACAAGAACGTGCCATTGCCGTCAGTGCTGCTAAAACAATGGGATTAAAAGTTGCGGGTGTCGATTTAATTCGCTCGAACCATGGGCCTTTAGTTTTGGAAATTAATTCCTCTCCTGGTCTTGAAGGCGTGGAAAAAGCCACTGGCGTCAATATTGCCGGAAAAATTTTTGAGTACATTGAGAAGCATGCAAAACCGATCAGTGCGAATGATCGGTTTCATGGTTAATGTGTGCTATAGCTCACAGCAATAGAGCACCGAGTGAGTTAGCGTTTAGCGATACGAAACCTCGGGATCCTCTCCCTCTTGTTCCAGCTCTCCATTTAGAGTTTCGTTATATTTTCTTTTAAAAAAGGAAGTATTTTGGTGATCTTCATAGAACGATGTGGCATTTTCAAATTCAGCTTTTGTCTTATCAAGCATATTTGTAAACTCATCTACAACCCTCATTGTTTTTGGTGTGAGAATTTGCTTTCCGCTCGGATCACCTCTTAATAAAAGAAGCTGAGTTTCAATCTGATTCTCCATGTTCGTAATGTCATTATAATTTTCCAGATTTTTAAGAGAAAAGTTAGAGAAACTTTCTAAAAAATCTTGCCTTATTTTTAGGTACCTCAGTCGTTCATCATCTATTGGCACTTTACGTAATACCCTATCAATTTTTTTATGGCATGCATCAACCCGTTCTTGAATTTTAACTTGGGCTATAGCAAAGGCCATTTGTGGAGATGTTGTAATTTGCGTTTTAGAATTTAAGTTGCAATATTCCACTAAATCAGGTTTTTCAGGTAACTCCTTCCATTGCTTATACAGACTCTCAGGGAACAGGCGAACTCCTGCATCGTTTTGTTCTGCGTTGATCCAGTTTCCTGATTGCAAAGGATCTGGTTTTAAAAGAATGAGATCATTGGTTATGATCATATTCAATTTATCTTTACTCTTTCTTTTAAACCAGGCTTCAGCGCATTTTGAGCCGAATTCGCCGAGGGAGAATGCATTTTTATTGTATGCTTTAGATTCTGATAAGTCGGTTCTATTCAAATCCAGTTCTTGTGGTTCAAAGTTTTTTGTTTTCCAAGCTCTTCTCGAACCCATAAAGGCAACAACTTTTTGAAAATTGCTCTGTTCATGACCTTCCACTCGCGTAAAAATATGTTTTGTATCATCTAGATCTTCAATTTGCTTCAGTAATTTTTTTCCCGAATTAGAGACAACCCATGAGGTAAATGTTTCTGGAATAACAACACCTAATCCAGGAGTTAAAAAAGCTGCTTCACGAACTCTATTTTTTATGCCATCCATAAGTTTATTGGATTGGCTATATAAATCTTTAATACCGGTATATCCCTGATTATTGGCTAATTCAATAACGAGTTTTCTCATTTGCGACATTTCACGAACAATCCCGCCATCTGCAGCAATGACATCATTTCCACTCATATTATAAACATCAGCAGCTAAAAATTGATTCGCTTTTTCCATTGCTGCTTTAGCTGCATAGGATTTTCCTGAGGCGGAAGGACCTGCAACGATTACTACAGGACGTTCTTTCCATTTCGGCCCCTCAATATGTGATGTGGATTTGATGACGACCGCATCCCTGAATTCTTTACTATTCATTTCCTCTTCCAAGGCGAGTTTGAATAAACGAACACCTTGTTTACCAAAAAAATTGTTCCATTTCTGTGGTGGCTTGTTCAGGTTGAGTATTACGCTGTTCTATATTGCCCTTATATTCAGGAAAATTATGCTTTTGAATGTATTCTAAAAATTTTTTTCTAAAAAATTGAGGATCTGAAGAATCATAAGGGTCGAGATCTTCTTCAAAATCTTTTATATAGGATTGAGTTAACGCAATGCGAGTTTGTTCATATTCCTCTATACCTTGATACAGCTCTTGTTCTCCATTATAGCTGATACAAAACTTCCCTTTATTCTCATAGTCTCCAATTTGTTGCGTTAATGAAAGTATCGTTGATGCATCTATTGGTGCTCGCATAATACAAATACCCCATAAATTTATAAGCATGACGCTTTAATTATAGACAATTTATGTTTATGCGCGCATAAAACTTAAATAAATCTGTTAATGGGATTGATCACTCTTACCGACCAACCAATCAGCACTTACCTCGAATTCTTGCGCTAATGCATTGAGTAATTTTTCATCTGGATTTGTGGCGCCGCTTAGCAATGCCTCCGCTTTGAACTTGGGAATCTTAACCAACTTCGATAATACCTCAATACGTTCTGCACTTGATTCGGGTGCACCAATATTATCAAGTTCTTTATTTAGTCTTTCAGAAAATCTCTTATTAAGCATCGGTTTCTCCTAATAATGATTTAGGTTAGGTTGAAATACATGTAATTACTCCTCTAGTCATCGACCTTACAGCTAAGCTAAAAGAGCAGCTATCTTATTTATTTCATATAGCATAAAAATAAGGTTTTGCAATGATTGTCCTAAAACATTCAGCACTTTAGGCTTTTTCCTTCCTATTGAAACTCATTTTCTCAGGATAAACTTGATTTGGGTTGATCTGCACAATCTTTCAATTTAGTATTGACCCTCAAAAGAGGCTTGTTTGGGATAAACATGATCGAAGAAGTTGCTGTAAAATATCCTTGTGATTTAATTATATTCGGTGCTTTAGGGGATTTGTCGTGTCGTAAGTTATTTCCTGCACTGTATCAACTCGAACGCGCCAATTTGCTTCATGCCCATACTCGAATTATTGGCTGCGCGCGAGATCCCCTTACACTAACGGACTATGCGGGGGTAATAAAATCTAAAGTTCAATCTTTTATCAGTGAAGGGCTGGATGAGCAGGTTTGGTCCCGTCTCATTCATAAGATGACCTATTGTCAGGTTGATCTAACACAACCCGAAGATTATTCAAGAATATTAGATTATGTAAGTCCTGATGAGCGAATTACAATCTCTTATTTTGCAATTTCCCCTTCACTTTATGCTCAAACATGCCAAGGTCTATCAAGTATTGGTTTAACCAAGCAACCGTCACGAGTAGTCCTTGAAAAGCCAATTGGCCATGATTTACCTTCATCTATAGCCATTAATAATGAGGTAGCGCATTTTTTTGCTGAAGATCAAATTTATCGAATAGATCATTACTTAGGTAAAGAAACGGTATTGAATCTTCTAGTATTGCGTTTTGCCAACGCGATTTTTTCTTCAAATTGGGATCATCAGGCTATTGATAAAGTTGAAATTAGCGTAGCAGAAGAAGTAGGCGTTGAAGGGCGATGGTCTTACTATGATAAATCGGGTCAAGTAAGGGATATGTTGCAAAATCATCTATTACAGATCCTTTCTCTTGTGGCAATGGAACCGCCAATGAGTCTCTCTGCTGAATGCATTCGTAGTGAAAAATTAAAGGTATTAAAGTCATTACGCCCTGTTTCTCATATCCATGCCAATGAACATACGGTGCGAGCGCAATATGTGGGAAATGTAATTAAAGGCCAACAGATCCCTGGGTATTTGAATGAAGAGGGTGCCCATAAAAACTCAACTACTGAAACTTTTGTTGCGATCAAAGCATTTATAGATAACTGGCGCTGGTCTGGTGTTCCTTTTTATTTATTAACCGGTAAAAGACTATCAAAAAAACAAAGTGAAGTAGTGATTTACTTTAAACCCCAACCGTACAATGTTTTTAAACAATTAAAACAAGAACTTTCTCCTAATCAGCTCATCATTCGTTTACAACCAGATGAAGGGGTTGAGCTACGAATGATGAATAAAATCCCTGGTCTTAGTGAAAGTATGCAATTACGAGATAGCAAGCTGGATTTAAATTTTAACCATCTCTTTAATTCACAAAGAATTGCCGATGCATATGAACGCTTATTGTTGGAGGTGATGTTAGGTCATCAATATCTGTTTGTAAGTCGTGAAGAAGTAGAGCAAGCTTGGAAATGGATTGATGAAATTGAGAAAGCGTGGGAACGACAAGAGACCCCACTCTATACTTACCCTGCAGGTACTTGGGGGCCTTTAGAAGTAATTCGTTTATACAATGGCAAAGCGCATGTATGGGGTGAGCAAAATGCAGTTACGTAGTTTTAGTGAAGCCTCTATCTTAACAGAGGACTTAGTAGATCAGTTAAAACGAATTCTTAGCCATGCAGTGGAGCAACGCGGTCACGCTTATTTAGTGGTCTCGGGTGGAAAAACTCCGATTGATTTATTTAAAGCCCTGGCCAAAACCGATCTGCCGTGGGATAAAATTACAATAACCTTGACTGATGAGCGTTGTGTGTCGGCTCAAGACTCGGATCGAAATGAACGTTTAGTACGACAATTTTTACTGCAACATTATGCAGCAAAAGCTCATTTTTTGAGTTTATACAACGAAGGTCATTCTCTAGAACAAACAGAACACGAGATTGCGTCTCTACCTACTTTTGATGCGGTGGTTTTAGGGATGGGGACGGATGGGCATGTTGCATCTTTGTTTCCTTGCTCAGATGAACTGGGTATGGGGTTGGATGAGAATGCTGCAGCAGTACTTCGAGTTAGCCCAAAGACAGCCCCTCATCAACGAATAAGCTTATCGAAAAAAAGATTGTTAAAGAGTCGCGTTATCTTTTTGCATTTATTAGGTCAGAACAAATTGACTGTATTGCATCAAGCAATGGCAGAGCATAACTCTATGGTGATGCCAGTGAGTGCTTTTTTAAATAACTTTGATGCAAACGTTCAGGTGCTGTATGCACCTTAAGGAAAAAGAATGCACCCGGTTGTAGCTCAAGTTACGGATCGCATCCGTGAACGGAGTATCCGTAGTAGAGATGTTTATCTGAAGCATATACAACAATTACGTATTAAAGGCCCTCAGAGAAGTGTGCTCCACTGTGGTAATTTAGCGCATGGCTTTGCTGCCTGTGCGAAACAGGATAAAGCAAACCTGAGAGGGATGACTAAAGCAAATATAGCTATTGTTTCTGCTTATAATGATATGCTTTCAGCGCATCAACCTTATCTGAATTATCCTTCGTTAATTAAAAAAGCGATTTCTGCTGCGGGTGGTGTCGCACAATTTGCTACAGGCGTTCCGGCAATGTGTGATGGAATTACCCAAGGCCAGAGTGGCATGGAATTAAGTTTATTAAGCCGTGATGTAATTGCCATGTCAACAGCTATAGGTTTGTCGCACAATATGTTTGATGGCGGCCTTATGCTCGGTATTTGCGATAAAATTGTTCCTGGATTGTTGATGGCGGCTTTGAGCTTTGGTCATTTACCGTTCATTTTTGTACCAGCAGGACCTATGCCATCGGGTATCTCAAATCAAGAGAAAGCGCGTATTCGTCAATTGTATGCTGAAGGAAAAGTAGATAAAAATGCATTGCTCGAGGCAGAAGCTGCTTCATATCATTCTGCAGGCACCTGTACTTTTTATGGCACTGCCAATTCCAATCAACTTATTATTGAAACGATGGGGTTGCAACTTCCTGGTTCATCATTTATCAATCCTGGCACGCCTTTACGTGAGGCACTAACCTGGGCTGCGGCACAACAAATTCTTTCTTTAACGGATTTAAATAATCATTATATGCCCATAGGGCAATTGATGGATGTAAAAAATATTGTCAATGGTATTGTGGCATTATTGGCATCTGGTGGTTCAACGAATCATACCATGCATCTGATTGCTATAGCTGCTATGGCAGGCTATTCGATTAATTGGGATGATTTTGCTCAATTATCTGCCGTTACTCCCTTGGTTGCCAAGATTTACCCAAATGGATATGCAGACATCAATCATTTTCAAAGGGCTGGTGGTATGGCCTATTTTATCCATACTTTACTGGATGAACAATTGCTGCATGAGGATGTGCATACAGTGATGGGTTATGGTTTGCAACGATATACTCAACAACCCTTATTAGATAATGAGCAATTGCTATGGGTTTCTGGTCCTCCTTGTTCAAATGATGAGAGTGTATTAACGTCAGCTAAAACTCCATTCAAAATTCAGGGTGGTCTGCAAGTATTAAGCGGAAATATAGGCCGAGCAGTAATTAAAACTTCAGGACTTGCTGCTGGGAAAAGCAAAATCGAAGCGCCTGCAGTGGTGTGCTCCAGTCAGGATGAGTTTGAACAGATGTTTCAAGAAGGCGTTTTAGATAAAGATTGCGTGGTGGTGCTGCGTTTTCAGGGACCTAAAGCCTGTGGAATGCCCGAATTACATCAATTAACTCCTAAACTCGGTGTGCTCATGGATAAAGGGTTTCAAGTTGCTTTAGTCACTGATGGCCGGATGTCCGGAGCTTCAGGTAAAGTTCCTGCTGCGATTCATGTCACACCAGAGGCAATAGATAATGAAGTACTTTCTCGCATTGAAACTGGCGATATGATTTTAATTGATGCTGAACAAGGCATACTGCAATTATTAGTTACAGATTATGAGTTAGGATTAAGAACTAAAGCGATTTTAACTGAAGTGGGGTCTTACTTAGGTATGGGCAGAGAACTATTCAGCAGCTTAAGATCGCAATTTACAGGAGCTGAGCAAGGAGCATGTAGTTTGTTTCAGGGAAAAGAGTCGTGTTATGAATCATGATTTAAAATCTTATGCGATCGTTGCAGATATTGGTGGAACTTTTGCTCGGTTCAGCCGTGTTAATTTAGAAAATCTGGTTATGGATAAAATTGAAATTTATTCATGTGCTGCTTATCCCAGTTTTGAATCCGTATTTTTAGCCTATAAGTCACAACATGGCTTGGACGAAATAAGGCAAGCCGCTCTCGCTATTGCTTGTCCCGTTCTTGATGATGTGATTTGTATGACCAATACACATTGGCGTTTTTCTATCAGTGAATTAAAGCAAAAATTAGGGTTGACAGAGCTTAAGGTTTTAAATGATTTTAATGCGATAGCAATGAGTTTACCTGTCTTATCGAACCAGCAAATGCTTCAGATAGGAAGGGGGATTGCAGATCAAAATGGAACTAGAGCGATATTGGGGGCCGGAACAGGACTAGGCGTTGCGTTTCTTGTGCCAACTCAGGATGGATACTCTGCTCATGCTGGAGAGGGAGGACACATTAGTTGGGGTGCAAAAACGGAGCAAGAGTGGTTTATTTATCGTTATCTCCGACGAAAATATGAACATGTATCCTATGAGCGCTTGTTATCAGGCCAGGGTTTGGAAAATTTATATCACGCACTAGCTACTTTGCATCAAAAAGAGACAGGTCCTCTTACAGCATCGGAAATTATTGCTTTGGCTTTAGCACAACAATGTCCTGTTGCTGAGGCGACAGTAGCACAATTTTTCGCAATTTTAGGTTCTTATGCTGGAGACCTCGCATTAATTTTTGCTGCCTTTGGCGGTGTTTATATCGCAGGTGGCATTGTGCCTCGATTAATTTCATTGTTGCATGACAGTGATTTTAGAACTCGCTTTGAAGAAAAAGGGCGTTTTAGCGATTTTAATGCGAAAATCCCGACCTATGTGATTACAGCCGAGCAGCCCGGGATATTAGGGGCTGCAGTTTATTTAAAACAATCGTAGCCTAGATAAAAATGAGAATAATCAGATATATCCTAATGACACTAAGTTAAGATACTCCCCTAAAGCCTACGTTCCGCGCCTTGTTCGCGGAAACCAAGGAATGTAGGCTTCGTGACTGGATCCCGCGAACAAGGCGAGGGACGTAGGCGGGGAGGTAATAGGAAAATACTCTTAACTTAGAACCATAAAGATATATCCTATTTCTAATCCATGATTACATTTTGTCCATCTAGACTACTGTCGACTATAAGGAGAGGTTCATGTCGTTTCCAAATTGGATGGTGCGGCCGGAAGTTGTATTTTGTACATCACCTGTTATCCCAGTTGTTGTAATTAAAGAAATAGAGCATGCTCTGCCTTTAGCTACAGCGTTATTTGCAGGTGGTATCCATATAATCGAGGTTGCACTTAGAACGCCAATTGCCTTAGATGCCGTTAAGTTACTTCTGGATACCTTCCCTGAGGCGTTAATTGGGGTGGGAACAGTAACTACCCCAGAACAATTAGAGCAGGTTGCAGACATCGGTGCCAAATTTGCATTAAGCCCTGGAAAAACACAAGCCCTCCTTACTGCTGGATGTACTTCCAGCATCCCATTAATACCTGGTGTATCCAGTGTATCTGAACTAATGGAAGGATTAATTTTGGGTTATACCCATTTTAAATTTTTTCCTGCAACTGCTGCGGGGGGGGCTAATATGCTACGGGCGATGCATGGTCCTTTTCCCCAAGCAAAATTTTGTCCAACAGGGGGGATTAATGAGGGGAATTTTTCAGATTATCTGGCATTGCCCAATGTTTCCTGTGTTGGCGGCTCATGGATTGTTCCCGACGAAGCAATTAAAAAAGGCGATTGGGCATTAATTACTGATTTATCTCTTTCGGCGCGTCAGAGCGTACGAGGATGGGAGTAGATAAAGAGTAGCCTGATGATTTAGGGATAAGGTTGTTCATACCCAAATTTTGGATTATCGATCAAGGAGTTAAATATGCCATGGATTGTTGCAATTATCGGTTCGGTCGCTGGTTTTTTGTTTGGCTATGATGAGGGAATTATTGCGGGTTCTATAGAATTGGTCAAAAATCATTTTGACTTAAGTGCTACCCATGTTGGGGTAATGGCTTCAGCATTGCCATTTGGAGCTTTGTTCGGATCTATGTTGATTGGTGCGATTACCGCATCAAGAGGCGTGAAACGTTTTGGTCGTCGCACCTTACTGTCTTTTTCAGGCGTGTTGTTTTTTTTAGGTGCATTAGGGGCTGGATTTGCGGATTCAATTACTATACTCATTATTTCACGATTAGTTCTTGGCCTTGCTATTGGTATGGCTTCAGTAATGGCTCCCTTGTATTTAGCAGAAACAGCAACTTATGAGACAAGAGGTGCAGTAGTTGCTATTTACCAATTGGCAATGACTGTAGGAATTGTCTGTTCTTACTCAGTCAACTACCTATTTCTGGAGAACAGTGATTGGCGTGCCATGTTTGCTTCAAGTGCGCTCCCAGCCCTGATTTTATGCATCGGAATTTTACTTATGCCAGAGTCTCCTAGATGGTTGTGCAGTGTAGGACGTCGTGATGCAGCATCCAAGGCTTTAAAAAAACTACGTAGAAGTCATTCAGTCGATCATGAGTTGATGGATATCGAAATGACCTTGGCTAATGAACCCAAAAAGGGAAGCTGGCTGTTGCTGTTTAAAAGTCCCTTATTACCGGTTTTGATGTTAGGTACAATGCTATTTTGTTTACAACAATTGAGTGGAATTAATGTAGTTATCTATTTTGCACCCGAAATTTTTAAAAATTTAGGAATGAATAGTACTACCGGACAAATATTGGCAACCATTGGCATTGGTATAGTTAATTTACTGGTGACCATTATTGCGATGCTTAGCGTTGATAAAATAGGCCGTCGTAAACTCCTGTTGTTTGGTTTCTCCGGCATGTGTTTCAGTTTGTTGTCCTTATGCATGTTTTCAGGATATCAAGTCACTTGGCTACCATATTTATCAGTTGCTTGTCTCATTCTTTATATTTTCTCTTTTGCAGTGAGTTTGGGGCCAATACCACATATTGCAATGGCAGAAATATTTCCCCTTCATGTGCGTGGAGCGGGAATGGGTTTCTCTGCTATGAGCAACTGGACTTTCAATACAATCGTTATTTTTAGTTTCCCTCTATTAGAAAAAATGTTGGGTATTGAATATACTTTTGCAGTGTATGCAGTGGTTTGTCTTTTAGGCCTTATATATACCTATTTTTATATGCCTGAGACAAAAGGCATCAGTTTGGAGCAAATTGAGAATTACATTGTATCAGGTAAGCCACTGCGTTTATTAGGACGAGAAGAGGTACTTCCGATAGAAGAGGTTGATAAAAAAGAACCGTCTTATTTGACATCTACTTAAAATAGAGTAGAAAAAAACTAGCCAATGTTTTCAAAAATCATTGGCTAGTGAAGAATTTCATCGAAGATTATTTTAATTTATTGGTTAATTTATCTCTTAACTCAATCGCACGTAAAACAGCTACATAACTCCAAGTTAGCGATGACGCTCCTTGTTGGACTCCGGTATTTAAATTAATTTGCTCACTTAGTTTCATGTCTTTGCCATATTTTTTTATAAGTTTCAAATAATTATCACCAACTTGGATGTGTTTCACTATGGTTGATTTATTTATTTTGTTTAAAGGTAAATGATCAGCCAGCGTATAGTAATATTCAGCCATAGTCGCAGTTAAAATAAACCAGGGATTACCTATGCTATTGGTTTGATATCCATCGTAGGTATCTCCGGGATAACGACCAAATAAAATTTCTCCTGAATGATTTTTATTAATGGGAAACATTGAATTAAATTGTTCATACAAAGCTTCTACTGTATTTTGGACGTAGATGCTATCTGGAGCTAAAGCACCATCTTTTTGAAGATTAAATAAAATGCCCAGGATTATAGAGGAATCAAGCTCTAAGGTTTTTTGAGGACCTGGATGGGGAAAAAGCGTTGCTTGAATTGTTTTATGCACTGGATCCAAATGCTGTGTTAGACGTATGTCTATCAGTTTGGCTTGTTGTTCATAATAAACTGCCGCTTCATTATCGTTGAGTCTACGAGCAAGGGCTGCGCCTTCATAGAGTGCTTTTTGTTGAGCCATGGCAGTAAAGAAATGATATCCATACGCTTCTTCCCAAAGATCATAATTTTTATCAGACCAGTGATGGGCAGTGTACTCCAAATCCATTTTGATAACGCCCATTGAATTTGGATCCAAATTGTTATTATAAAGATTGGCCTGTACATATTCTGTTTCATCATCATCTAATAATTGTTGGGCAAAACGAATTAGAACAGAGGCTCTTAGGGCTGGCCCATCATTTTGTGGTCTGCCCCAAGAACCATCAAAAGGATAACCATTAATATAAAATTTGGGTTCTCCCAATATATCTTGTCCGGGTAATGGATCATATTGATGCTGAAGCTTTTGGCTCCAAGAAATATAATTAAATAAGCGTTCTTTATATCCAAACGCATGGGTGGATTCATACCAGGTTTCAATTAATGTCATGGCAATCGCCGAGTCGCGAATCCAATCATAATAGTAATCTGGATTTTGCTTGGAAGGAGCTGCTACTATTGCTCCATTAGATTGAATATTGGCAAAAAAATGTTGTCTTAGTTTTTGAACGTCCTCTGAACTAAATACAGAACTTATTGCTTGAGAAACAAAAAATATCATTAAAAAACAGATCCTTTTCAACATAATCTCCTATTAAAGTTGAACGATTTCATAGTACCTTAAAATAACTGTGCAGAGTATAGGGTTTATTTAAGAAGATAGGGGAGCTAGGTGTAGCCGAAGTCCAGGGTTAACTCGATTATTTATCCAACTATCAAAGAAGATTAAATTAATTTGTACAACTTAATAGGATGATCCCGATGTTTAAGCATAACATCGCCTACCAATTCAGCCTTAATATTAGAAACTTTGTTGTAGGCCTCTTCAGAGATAAGTAGGTTTGTATTGTACGTTTTATTGGACTGTTCAATATGAGCCGCTGAATTCACCACATCACCCATAACCGTATATTCAAGACGACTTTTTGCACCAATAGTACCTGTTATCGCATTGCCATAATGTACTCCTATTCCTAATTTAAAATCAGGAATATTACCCTTTTTTATTTCCTCTTCAGTACGTTTAATAATCTGTAAAGCCGCATTCACTGCATGTTCTACATCATTTCCACTGGAGATGGGGGCGCCAAATATTGCCATAAAACCATCACCTAAAAATTTATTTATAATTCCCTTATTTTCATGAATGATTTCAACCATATATTTAAATAGTTTATTAAGATGCTGAACAACGATAGATGGGTCAGCATCTTCGGCAAAACGCGTAAAATTTCTTATGTCCAAAAACATAATACAAACAGGTATATATTCACTTGCATTCGAATTTTTTGATAATAATTTGGATACAACTTCAGGAGAAACGTGCATACCAAAAATATGTTCGATTTTATTACGTTCTTGTTGGGCTTCAAAAGCGGTATTAAATTGTTTTTTCATTTGAGACGTCACAAATCCTGTAACTATACCTCCAATTAACAATAATGCTCCCCGAGCAGCATAGGAAAACCATCCTGTTAAATAGTAAACGATGCCTGAAATATCGGTATAATGCAAAAAATAATAGGATAGGCCCAAATATTGAAGTGCTGCGATTAATCCTGCAAAAAAACACAGCCATACATTTAATGTCAGTGAAGTCAGAAAAATAAAAATGAAATAAATTAAAACGGGAGGCATTACCAGAACATAAGCTGATCTTTGAAAGTTGGCAATGATTATAAGAGCCAATGTTGGAATACTCATTTCGATAAAAGCGAAAAAATACCGTAGAAGAGTGGGAATATTTTTCTTATAGCGCATATATTGACAAATAATTTGATGCATCAATAGAAAATATATCCCTATGGCCGCTAAATAACCTGGAAAGATTATGACCGATGTTTTACCGTAATATTGATAAAATTGTTGAGGTGCGTAAGAAATAAATAGGATCCACATCAGAGATAAACCAAAAAAAAAGAAGGCTAAGATTGTCGTTCTTAACCGTTCCGTTTTTAATATCTCCAACTCCAAAGGCGTCTGAGTCATTTGCATAAGTCCATACTCTCTTTTTTTAATTTTAGACTAAATATTGAACAAGAATGTTATTGAGAGTGTCCAAATGTTCTAGGGGCAGGGTTTAATTTTCTTATTGTTTCGCAGGTTTTTTTATAATTTGTGAAATCATAAAGTAGACGGCAGGAAGCACAAATAAAGTAAATAATGTACCAATGCATAAGCCTCCAATAAGTACTGTACCTATTGCATGCCTGGCTTCAGCTCCAGCATCATGTGAAAGTACCAACGGTATGGCACCAAAAACCATTGCACCTGTAGTCATGAGAATAGGGCGCAGCCTTAATGAGCACGATTTTTTTATCGCATCGGCTAATGAAAATCCTTCCTTTTGCAATTGATTCGCAAATTCTACAATCAAAATACCATGTTTACTGATTAGTCCAATTAAGGTGACTAAACCGACTTGGGTAAAAATATTTAGGGATTGACCAAATAAGTAAGCGAACAGTAAGGCGCCAAAACAAGCTAAGGGCACGGTGAATAGAATGATGAGTGGATAAACAAAGTTCTCAAATTGCGCTGCGAGAATGGCATAAATAAAGAGTATCGCTAAAGCAAATAACAAAACCATGGTGTGCGACGATTCATTATATGCTTTAGCAGCACCACTCCAACTTAATTTGTACTGGTTGGGAAGATTTTCTTTCGCTAGCGCCAAGAGCGCATTCATTCCTTTTTTAAAGGATTGTTTTTCAGGCAATTGGGCATATAAGGTTGTAGAACGCATTTGGTTGACATGTTCTAATGCAGTGGGTTGTGCTCGTCGTTTCATTTGAGCGACTGAACCCAGGGAAATGCGTTTTCCAGAGGGAGCTGTAAGATAAAGTTCATCTAGAGTCCAGGGTTTGGATGATCCTTTCAAGGTTAGATTGTAAGATACCCCATCTTTTTGAAATGATAATGACTTATCACTACTGAAAAAAACCTCTATGGTTTTAGCCAATTGTGCGGGGGTCAATCCTAATTGAGCTAAGGCGTTTTTATCTATATTTACGGAGTATCCCATCGAATCAAGGCGTAAATCATAGCGCGTAGAGGCAAATTTTTTGCTTTGATCCAGTGTTTTTTTCAAATGTTCTGTTGCCTCAAATAATTGTCGAAAATTTTCGGTGGTGGAAATAACCAGTTCTAATTCTGAGTTATTGCGTGCATCATCCACTCCAGGTAATCCTGAGTCCCAGCTCCAGACCGAAGCATCGACTGACGGTAGTCGCTCTGCTTTAGGCTTTAATGAATTAACAATTTGTTCTGCAGAACGAGTTCTTTGTTGATGAGGTTTTAAAGGCATAACAATGCTACTGCCCCAATTTCCTAAAAATGTTAATGTATTTTTCGCTTCCGGCACGGTACCTACGGACTTCTGCATGAGTTTTGTATTGGCTTCTAGAGTATCTAAGCTATCACCAGATAGAGGTGGAGTATAAATTCCTATCAAACCGCGATCTTCTTTGGGGGCTGTTTCGCCAGGCATTATTTTGTAAAGGAGCAGACTTAGACTCAATGAGAGAAATAGGATGAAAAGCGTTGTTTTTTTTCTATAGATAAGGATATCCAGTAATTTATAGTAATACTGAGCAAGGCGACTTAGTGATCTATCAATCACTGGCCATAAGTGTTTCGTATTTTTATGCAGGAATGTAGCACACATCAAAGGCGAAAGAGTCAAGGCTACCATTCCTGAGATGAATACACTTCCTGCAAGGGCGACGGCAAATTCAATGAATAATTGACCGATCATGCCATCAATCAAAGCAATAGGTGCATAAACACTAGTTAATGTTAATGTCATAGCGACGATGGCAAAGCCTATTTGTTTTGAACCTTTAAGTGCGGCATCCATGGGCGATAAATTTTCTTCGATGTGACGCCATATATTCTCAAGAACAATAATGGCGTCATCTACAACTAAACCAACAGCCAGTACCATCGCAAGAAGCGTCATTTGATTGATACTAAAGCCTGCAATTTTCAAAAATAATAAAGAGCCTAAAAGGGAAATTGGAATTGCAATTAAAGGAATAATGGTAGCGCGTATATTTCGCAAAAAGATGAAAATGATGACTAAGACTAAGAAAATGGATTCAAGAATCGACGATTGAATGTTTTTGAGGGATGCTTTAATAAATTCGGATTGATCAATTATGATTTTAGTCTTGATATCATCAGGTAAGCTTTTTTTCAAGATATTGAGTTCTTTACGGACGCTTTGTGAAACCTCTATAGGATTTGCATCATTAGCGCGATTAATGGCGAGTACTAATCCTGAATGACCGTTGACCTTAACTCGAAATTGGCTATTGTCGGTGGTTAATTGAATTTTTGCTAATGACTTAAGAAAAATTGGATGATGATTTTGAGTTTTGATTACTAGATTTTCATAGTCTTCTGGGGTTTTTAATTCAAAATCAAGTGTAGTAGGAATCTTATCTTGATAACTACCTGCAGGTAGTGATAAATGGTTATTAGCAATTGCATTGGCAATTTCATCAACATTAATTCCAAATGTATATAATTTTTTTTGATCTAATTGAACAGTATAAGTGAAGGGTTGCCCCCATACATCGACGGAAGCAACCCCTTTCAAGCTACGAAGAGTATTTTTTAGATTCAAATTGGCATAATGAGTAAGCTCTCCAAAATTTAAAGAAGAGGACTCCAGGGCAATGCCTATAAAAGGTAAGCCATCAGCTTGGCGCTGACGCTCGATAACGGGTGCCTTCGCTGTTGATGGAAGTTGAGCTAACCGTGCTGCCTCATGTGCAGCATTCAGAGCTTTGTCCATGGAGGTTCCTGGACGAAATCTTAAGGTAATATATGAGTTTCCTGGGTTAGAACGTGAAGTCATCAGTTCCAATCCTTCTACCCCAGCAAGCTGGTCCTCAAGTACATTAGTCACAACTGATTCGACTAATTCAGGGCTGGCATTGGGATAATTGGTATTAATCGTAATGACTGGAAAACTGATATTGGGATATTCTCTTAAAGGTAACGAGTTAAAACACAGTATTCCCAAGAGCAGAACCATGCAATTAAGAATAATTGCAATCACAGGATGTTTTAAAAAATAGCTTGTAAATTTCATAAGCGGATGGCTAACCTTTATAAATTAAGACTTCCAGTCCTGGATATAATCGCTCAGGGCTCTTACTTACTATTTGATCTCCAGATTTTAATCCTGAAATAATTTCTACATTATCTTGCTCTTGTATCCCTGTTTTGACTGCTATAAGTTCTATCTTTTTATCAACGACCTTATAAACATGAGTTTTCCCTTGTTTGAGAAATAAAGCTTGAGTAGGAATAACTAAAGTCCCTGTTTTTTTATTCACTACGAGTTGGCTGGATACACTAGCTCCTACTAAGCAATGAGTGCATTGAATATCGACATCTGCTGGGCACATATGGGTTTCATCATCGATCATTTTTTGTACATGATTTAAATGATAAAGTTTGCCTAATATATAAATTGGCTGGTTTTCTTCGATCGAATGATTATTCGTACAGGGAATATCAATTTCAACGGTTAATGAATCCGGATCGTAGATGGTAACTACCGCCGCGCCTTCAGTTACTTGTGCCCCTTCTTTAATTTTAAATGCACCAATAACGCCATCAAATGGAGCATAAAAACGCATATTTTTTAATTCAATTTTGGTTTTGGCTTTTTCTTTTTGTGAGTCTATCCAGATTCTTTTTTTCTCTTCCACTTCACGTGCACTAACAAACCCTGTTTTTTGCAAATTTTTAAGGCGTTGATATTGAGTGTTTTCCAATCGTTCTGTTTCTTTAGAGAGTTGATAGCTTCTTTCAATGTCCGGATTTGTTATTTTAGCAATTAAGTCACCCTTTTGGACTACTTGTCCTGAACTCATGAGGGTGTCAAGCATTCCAGATCCTTTGGCAATAAGAACCGTAGCATGTTTAGGGCGTATGGTGCCTATAAGCTTTATCTTTTTTTCAATTGTTGAAGGCGTTATAGTAACTGTCTCTACTATCTTAGGCGATGAGGCTGGAGACTTTGCCGCATGATAATAGAATGTATAGTACACTCCTAAACCGATAAGCAGAATGCTCGATAATCCAATAATCTTGAATTTAGAAACGAGGGTACTCAATACTTTGGCAATGATTAACTGGGGCTTCACGAGATGCTCCTAGGTTGAGAATCAGATTGCAAATGCGCCATGGTAATTATGGCTTTTATCCATAAAGGGTCGGCATTCATACAAGGCACGATAATTAATTCGTTACCACCAAGTGTTATCCATTGTTGTTTGAGACGGATTCCTATTTCTTCAAGTGTTTCCAAACAGTCGGCAACAAAAGAAGGGCAAACTATAATCAGTTTTTTAATGCCTCGATCAATCAATTCAGAGAGAATCTGATCCGTATAGGGTTTTACCCAGGGTGTTTTACCCAGTCTTGATTGGAACGCTGTACTGAAGCTATTGGGAGATAAGCCCAGTTCTTGTGCCAATAAGCGACTGCTTTCATAACATTGAGCTCTATAACAACCCTGAGTATTATCTATTAAAGAAGGGCAGGCTTCAGTGCAAATTGTCTTACAGGTGCTTTTAGTAATTTGGCGTTCAGGAATCCCATGATAGCTAAAAAGAACATGGGAATGCTCTTCTAGATACGCTTTAATGATTTGAGCTTGTGCTTTTAGGTACGCTGGATGTTGAAAAAAATCACGGATGATTGTGATTGATGGAATGAGATCCCAGCAGCGCATAATTCGCATGGCTTCAGCAATGGATGAGCCACTAGCCGCTGATGAATATTGTGGGTATAAAGGCAGAATAGTAATGGACTCACAATGTTTTAACTGATTTAAAGCGGTTGCAATAGATGGTTCTCCATAACGCATGCCAAGAGCAATAATGTGTTCTGAACCCACTTCTTTTTGTAATTGGTTTATTAAGTTTTGGCTATGAAAGAGTAGAGGCGAACCTTGCTCAGTCCATATGGATTGATAAGCATGGGCAGAACGTTTTGAACGGAAAGGTAAAATAAATGCATAAACCAGGACATAGCGGAGCAAACCAGGAAGATCGATAACGCGCTCATCAGTAAGAAATTCGCGTAAATAGCTCCTGACAGATGATGTATCTGCACTCTTTGGCGTGCCAAGATTTATGAGTAATAAACCATGCTTCATCAACTAATTGTTAACCTTAAATAGAATAAGGTCATCATACATGAAGACAGTTTTTAATTCAGTACTTGTATCAAATTAACTCGTGCTCTTAGCTAATGGACGCAGCACCAGCAAGATACTGCGTTAACTTAATTAAGCCATTACAGTATCAGCACTTTCATTAAGCACAATTACATTAGCTGCATGCAGACCTTTATCACCCTGTTCTACATCGTAATTGACTGTTTGTCCGGGAACTAATGTTTTGTACCCTGTACCATGAATTGACGAGAAATGAACAAAAATATCATCGCCACCATTTTCTGGAATAATAAACCCCCAACCTTTGGCATTATTAAACCATTTAACTTCACCTTTAGCCATATTTCCTCCTTTTCTAGAGTCCCATTGCTTAGACCCTATTGTTTCTCAATCGCTCTGACGTTTGAGGTCAGTTAAGCAATTGCATTTATCCATAAATGACAAGTGAACCTATTTTTTTATAGGTTGTTTTAACATAACGTAAAATAGACGTACTACTCAATAGTATTTTTTATAAAAAATATAATTGTGTTAATAATTCCTTAAGTTGTTTATGCTAATTTATTAGTTATGGTGTGATAGAAGGAATTCAGATGAGTCAATACAGTACTTCTAAAATGTTAGGGAAACTGGCTGTTGGACAAAACAATATCCGTACTGAGGACGTCTCGCAGGAAACAGAGGAGGTTGAAAAAGAATTGGCTGCGCCTCAATTAGTGCCCTCTGCAAAAAAACCATCTGAGGAATTAGAAATGAAAAATGTCCTGAGCAATATCTTAGGGCCCTCATTTTCCAAAGGATATTCCCCAATGGATAAAAATAATTAATTAAACTGTCATTCGTATAAAAATTGTCATCCGTAATCTTAGCCCCTCTCCTTGTAGAGGGGCCTATTTTGAATGTTAAGCCTGTAATTTATAGTATTCTTTATATATACGAATTGTGGTAAAAATATTATAAATTTTACGAACAACCAAGGTGCTAAAGCCTCTATTTAGGTATATACTTTTTAAAAGAGGCTATTATTTTGAGGCTTGAATATGGCAGGATTTGCTGAAACTGCACATTGGAGAGATTCCGCTCGAAGTGCTCGATTTTTTATAGTTGATGCTCGAGCTGCATTCCCTATTTTTTTATTTTTAATGCACATTAGGATCTGGACAGGGATTTTGGTTTTAATCTCTGCAGTGTTTTTTGGCATTATTGAGCATTACGGTTTTACAGTCCCTGTTTTTTTAAGGTGGATAAGAAGCGTTTTAGCTGGATCGCTTAAATCTTCTAAACCGTGGTGGCGATAAGATGGAACGAGATATTAGTAAATGCATGTCAGTTATTGCGGCAAGTTTAAATGCAAAATTTTATCTTAATGATCGATTTGTGAGTTACGATGAAGTTTTTGTAGATACCGGGTTGTTACCCGCTATTGCCAAACGAGCGGATCAATTGTGCTCTCTGTGTCTTGGGTATGGATTAGGAGCAACATTTGACGAGGCAGAAGGTGCTTTGTTAGGACTCAGAGTGATTTTTGATGAAGTAACACCTAATGTACTACGTTTGTTATGTATGACTGATGTGTTAAACGAATTGATTCAAGGTGGACCGAGTCGTGATTATACCCCTTTAGATGAGTTGATGTACGACTAGTTGCCTTTTGTGAAATGAATTGTAAAGAAATCGAAAGCACTGATGATTTTGCATACATTTACGATATTTTTTGATACACTAAATCTATTAAAGATTTATATGTTTTAGGGGTGATGCGATGGGAGTTATGAAAGGTTTTTTTGCTCACGGAGAACATGGACAAAGCGACGAGCCAGCTGCTACAGATGCTGTTAAGGAAATTACTAAATTAAAAGATACTGTTCTAAAAATGAGAGCAGTGGCTTTAGCAACGGGTAAAGATGGCTTGGATTTTCTTGACGAGGCAATAAATAAACTAGATGATGTAAACAATGTAGTAACTAAAGGCCCTGAAGCGTTGCAATCTCTGCAAGCCAAAGAAGCTAAGCAAACAACACCACTATTCCATGAAACTAAGCAACAACTTCAAGAAACTAAGCAACAAGATGTAGCCCAAGAAGAAGTCGAAAATGAAAGTGGGTCTCGCTTAGGAATGAGTTAATAGTAACTCCAAGTAAATTTAAATCTTTTTTTGTACTATTCACAAAGAGCTTACACGTCTCTTTGTGAATTTTATCTTTTTTATATAATCGAAATTACTGTTATACTCCTTAATATTGCATTGATTTATGCAGAGTGTTTCATTGTTAAAAGGTTACATTTGATGTTATGAAAAAAGAAACGTTCACCGAAGAGCATAATGACGCGATTCTTAAAGCATTGGATTATGCGATTCAAAATGGACCTTGGGATAAGTCAAATTTTCTGCGGTCAATTGGTAATCGCTTAGTTGGAATACGCGAGAATTTTGCCAAAAAAATTAATGCGCGCAGCCAAGCGCAAATTCGCTCTGATGCTCATTTAGCAAATCGTCTTGCTTTACGAAGTGGTCAGCAGGAAGTTTTTGTTTCTTTATATTCTTCGGATGGATCCAATCTACAGTCTTGGGAACGGATAATCACCAATTTGCCGCGGCAAATGATTTCTCGT
The DNA here is from genome assembly GCF_977063405.2 of Legionella stuttgartensis. Taxonomy (NCBI): domain Bacteria; kingdom Pseudomonadati; phylum Pseudomonadota; class Gammaproteobacteria; order Legionellales; family Legionellaceae; genus Legionella; species Legionella stuttgartensis. The sequence continues at coordinate 170,167 of NZ_CDRUHA020000110.1, read as the reverse complement.
CCAATCTACACTAATGAAGAGCAGGTAACAGCTGTAATTAAGTCAAAAGAGAATAAACAGAATGAGGCTTATGTAGCGATTTACATTAATAAAACAGATATTATTCCTCTCTCTCCTGATAAAATTTTATATGATAGATTAGGTAACCCCTTATTAACGTTAAAAGATAGATCTTTAGACGTAGAAAATATTACCCGTTTTGTTCATATAAGTGGTGTATATAAATATTCACGTGGTCGTTTGACTAAAGAACAGTGATCCTGTTTTAACGTTGTATAAAAGCATAGATATACTTGCGAATCTCTCGCAAAATTATCTTAGGGCAGTATATACTTAAAGCAAACAAATTATTTTTGAAGTAATCATTAATGGCACAACAACCGCAACAACAAGGTCAAGATAGTGGCATGGGTCCAATATGGGTCATGGTGCTGTTGTTTATTACTGGGTTTCTTATATGGAAAATGGGACATCAGTATATTGTGATGGTTGTTTTCCAAATTAATATTTTGCAAGCAAAATTGGTTAATCTTTTTGTTCATAGTGAGCAACTAGCAAGTTTGATTCAAATCATGCAAACAATAGATCCCAATGCAGTAAATTGGGAACAGCTGCTAGATACAACACGTGCTGTTGGTGACTTCATGCGTTACCCCGTGGTTCTTGTTCTTCTTGTCCTGGCAGTTCTTTTGTATCAGTCAAATATTACTCTAAAGTTTCGCAAAATTTATGATATGAAGAAATTACGTGAGCAAGAGCAATTTAACTGGCCTGCAATTATGCCTATAGTTAAAGAAAATTTGGTAGACCAAGATATAAATCAAGGTCCTTGGGCTATGGCTCTAACTCCAATGGAGTTTGCGCGTAAATACAATTTATTAAAAAAGGAAGATGTATTATTAGACAATCCTGTACCGGGGCAGGAGATGACAGCAGGGATTCGAAGAGGAGATGCGAAACGAGTTTTTACCCTGCAATTAGGCCCTTACTGGGACGGTTTTGAGCATTGTTCACCACAGGCTTACGCGTTGGCTGCTGTTTTCCTTGCTCGTATTAATCGGGATAGAGACGCCGCAAATAATATTTTAGCTACGTTAGATAAATCTTATGTGACAGGAAAGCTTGACTATTCAGTTGCTAGACCAACCATAGAAAAATATAAAAACACGGAAATTATACAGGAAGTTGTTTCAAAACACGCCTATACTTTAAGTGTAATGGCTTCATTACTGGAAAAAGCCCGGGATGATGGTGTTGTTCCGAGCGCTGAATTTTTATGGTTAAGGCCTGTTGATAGACGTTTATGGTATATGCTCAATTGTGTTGGGAGACAAACACCTTTTTCAGAAGTTGCGGGCGCATATGCTCACTGGAAAGCAGAAAAAGAAATGGGACGGCGTTCTTTGGTGCCAATGATAGATGAGGCGATTAAAGCTTTGGAGATTGCCATAAAAGAAGTTAAGTTAACACCCCGACAAATGCAGGAGTTAGAGCCATGATGCGAGGTATTGAATCACGTCATGAGTTAGATCCCACACTCTTACTTAGGGATACGCGAACTTTGACGCAGAGATTAGCTGATTTCTTCGCTGATCCAACTAATATTTCGATTATACTGTTTACTTTAGCAGCAATGTCTTATTATTTCTCCGAGGCTGCAACATTCTTAATGCTTGTAGGTGCTGGAAGTTTTCTTTACAGTTATACTCGGAAACAAAAACTCCCTTTCCGTCTTCCTCTAATTTCTAGAGTAAAAGATTACAACGATATGAAGCCAGGTGTTAACAAGCCTAATATGGCTCGTGGCATCGCTTTTTTCGGTAATGATCGAAAAACAGGGCATGAATTATGGTTTGCTAATGATGATATGCGTACCCATGCATTAATTTTCGGCTCAACCGGTAGTGGTAAAACAGAATGTTTGGTTTCGCTTGCTTTCAATGCTTTGGTCCAAGGCAGTGGTTTTATTTATGTAGACGGTAAAGGTGATAACTCACTCTATGCTAAAGTTTTTTCCATGGTCAGAAGCATGGGGCGTGAAGACGATTTGCTTCTAATTAACTTTATGACTGGTGCACGCGACATTATTGGTCCTCAAGAAAGAAGACTGTCCAATACCTTTAATCCGTTTTCTCAAGGTTCTTCCAGTATGTTAACCCAGCTTGTAGTGAGTTTGATGGGTGACTCAAAAGGAGGCGGAGATGGAGACATGTGGAAAGGTCGTGCGATCGCTTTCGTTGAGGCATTGATGCGTCTTCTAGTCTATATGCGTGATGAGGGGGCCATCCTTTTGGATGCTGATACCATCCGTAACTATTTTGATTTAACCCGGTTAGAAACCATCGTTGTTGATAAAATCTTCCCACGTGATAATCAAGAAAGTGTGAATATTGAACAAATTCCAAAACTGGTTACAGACCCTTTACGTAACTACTTAGGTACCTTGCCAGGTTACAATAAAGAGAAAAAAGGAAAGCAAGTATCACAGGTTTTGGAACAACACGGTTTTATTACCATGCAGCTGGTCAGAGCGTTTTCATCCTTGGCTGATACATATGGACATATTGTTCGTACGAACTTGGCGGAGGTAGATTTTAAAGACGTGGTATTGAACCGAAGGATTCTCGTTGTGTTATTGCCTGCTTTAGAAAAATCTCCCGATGAGTTGTCTAACCTTGGTAAGATTATTGTTTCTTCATTAAAAGCAATGATGGCTGCAGGTTTAGGAGAGGACGTTGAAGGGGATTATCGAGATGTGATCTTGAGAAAGCCAACGAATGCACCTACACCTTATATGTGCATTTTGGATGAGTATGGATATTATGCCGTTCAGGGATTTGCAGTGGTTCCTGCGCAAGCGCGTTCTCTTGGATTCTCTGCAATTTTTGCAGGGCAAGATTTACCTGCATTCCAAAAAGCCTCTAAAGAAGAAGCGGCATCCATTGGTGCAAATACGAACATTAAAATTTGTATGAAATTAGAAGATCCTACCGAAACATGGGATTTCTTCACTAAAACAGCAGGTGAAGCCTATGTAACTAAAGTGGATTCATTCCAGGCTAAAGATACCAGCATTGCGAATACCTATATGGACAGTAAAAGTTCTTCTTTTGAAAAGAGAGCTCGTGTTGACCTTTTGGATTTAAAAGAACAAACAGAAGGTGAGGCACATATATTCTTCAAGTCAAAAATTGTTCGTGCCCGCATGTTTTATGCGAACCCGAAACCTGTTAAGAAGTTGAAATTAAACCAGTTTTTAAAAGTCGAAGCGCCACCAGACGATTATTTAATGAAGTTACAAAAGCAATTGACTTCATTTCAGGCCATATTGGAAAGCGGCGATTTATCAATTAACAAAACTGCAGAAAGTGAAGAAATTACGCTTATTTCTAAGTTGTTACGTGAGTCTCCCATAGAGGAGCCGATAGAGCGAGGTGTCTCCGCCTTAATTGCATTCCATGGTCATAATGAACCTGAACCTGTCGAAGATCTGATTGAGGAAGAAGTCGAAGGTGCGTTAACAATATTTAGTCCTCTACGAGAAAATGAAGGTGCGCCTCCAGTGTTGGTTAGTGATAAAGCTGCATTCTCAGAGTCCTTATTACCCATTAATGAAACACGTAACCAGATGATGAACATTGAACGTCTAGCTGGAGCTAAAGATAAATATGCAGGCACAGTAGCGAATGAATTGATTAAAGATTTTCAATTGGCTACCAGTTATCCGCCTGAGGAGAGAGATTTCATCGCTCCCGATGAGTTAACCGACCTGGTTAAATCCTTGTCAGAAAAAATCGCAACAGAACGTGAAAAAGCGAGTAAAAAAGGCGAAGAAGAGTAAACTACACCATCAATTGTTTGATTTACTCTGCTTCATCAATCCTAGGTCCTTCTCAAGCCATGTTGATTCCTGGCTAAAAGCGTTTCAGACGCCTTAACACAAACTTTATTCCTTAAGCATTCAGGGCCCTGAGGCTATTTTATGTTGAGAAAAAATAATTCTAGCCGCTTTGTCTTTATACAAAAAAATGTAAAGCAATAAATAAATTTTCAAAAAAATAGCTATTTTATTGAATTCATTGTAACGTAATGATTTGTATCCTTTTCTTAAAGATGGAACACAACAGAACTACAGTCAGAATCATTTTGAAATGGTCATTTTGAAATATGAGGATAGTGAGTGAGATCAGTACGTATTAATCTAATTCAGGCTGTTGGATTGGTTGTCTTATTGACGTTGACCGCCTGTAAAGGTGACTATTGGGCTCTTGATAGAGAGGAGCCTAAATATCCTTGTAAGGTCCTTGGTGCCTGTGATGCCACCATCATGAAGCTCGCTAAAAAATTAAATAAAAAAGGGGTAAAAGTAATTACTATTGGCCAGGATTATATGATAAGTATCCCAGCGAATTATCTGTTTGAACCAGAAACCCCGCGTTTAAAATGGAAGTCTTATCCATTACTCAATGAAATTGCTGTATTCCTGAAACAGTTTCGAAAAATTGCAATTAATATAGCGAGCTACAGCAACAAGTATGTATCACCACAAAGAGAACATGCGTTGACTTTAGCCAGATCGCGAGTTGTTAGCGAATACCTTTGGTCTCAGGGAGTAGATAGTCGTTTTATCTTTACACAAGGATTAGGTAGTGATAAACCTATTATTGGGTTTACTAAAGGCGGTGATAATTCAATAAATGCAAGGGTAGAGATTACGTTTAGACGAGCTGTAGCATAGGGGAAATAATGAGTCGCGATTCTTGGGAATTGATAAAAAATAGTAAAAATTTCTATGTTATCTCCTATAGACGTGGATTAATCACTTTAATTATATCTTCAATAGTAAATTGCATTTTTGGAGTTTTAATCGTTTATATTCATTTAACACAGCCTGAACGGGATTATTATGCAACGAGTGGAATAGCACCACCTATTCAGTTGCAACCTATTTTGGCTCCGAATTTTACACCAAATGCGTTACTTCCTCCTGATCCACCAGCGGAGAGTGAGGATAAATTGATACCACAATAAGCAATAAATAGAGGATATTATGGCTGAAGATGCCTTGACAGTTGTCGCACTAAGAAACAAATTTTATAAAGACAGCCAGCGTAAAGTAATGCTTGCATTGTTAATTGCTCTTATTGTCAATATAGTTCTAGCTTCGTTATTGGTATACATGATTACCCATCCTCCAGCACCCAAGTATTTTGCGACGAGTATTAACGGTCGTATTACACCACTTTTTCCCTTAAATGAACCTAACCAATCCGATTCTGCAGTATTGCAATGGGCAAACCAAGCAGCTATTGCAGCATTTACGTATAATTTTGTGAATTATAGAGACGAATTACAGGCTTCATCTGGGTTTTTTACACCTGAAGGTTGGGATCAATTTTTAAGTGCTTTACAACAATCAAATAACTTGGATGCAGTCAAAGCTAAAAAACTGATTGTTTCGGCAGTAGCAACACGAGCACCCATTATCTTACAAAAAGGTGTATTAAACGGCAGTTTTTCATGGCGAGTACAAATGCCTATATTGGTAACGTACCAAAGCGCCAGTGAATTTACGCAACAAAATAATGTTGTTACTATGCTAATTACACGTGTTTCTACTTTAAATTCGCCTAGAGGAATAGGTATATCGCAATTTGTTGTGGGACCTGCCGCAGGTGGAGTGTCTTAATGAAAAAGCTGAACTGGTTTTTAAGGTTTTGTCTGATCTCCGGAATAGCTTATGGGGTTCCTGGTTCTTCTTATGCGCAGGACCAATCCGATAGTGCGCAACAGGCATTACAGCAGTTACGTTTGTTGCAACAACGTTTATCACAAAATCAGCCAGCAGCGCAAAATCAGCTCGCAGGCCAAAATCCAACAGCAGGGCAAAATCAAGCTCTTGGACAAAATCAAGCAGCCCAAAATCCAGAAGCAAATATTCCTATTCCTCTAGCAAATAATATTTATAAGCCTCCGCCACCAAATCCTGCAGCTAATTCTAATCCTAACCCTAATCCTAATGCGCCGGAGATAGTGACTCGAAATGATGAAGAGATTATTGATAACAAAGCATATAAGGATATGACACGAAGTCTCTATCCATTGAATACAGAGCAAATTGTTCATTTAAAACAATTAAATGAAACTATGGAATATGCAAAGTCTTCACCTGTAGGTACTCCACCAAAACCTACTGCAACTTCTCAATTCGTGAATTTATCACCAGGCTCCACTCCGCCCGTTATTCGTTTGGCGCAAGGATTTGTCTCTTCATTAGTTTTTCTTGATTCATCCGGCGCTCCATGGCCAATTGCTGCTTATGATTTGGGAGATCCAAACTCATTTAATATTCAATGGGATAAAACAAGCAATACGATAATGATTCAAGCACTGAAATTATACAATTATGGAAATTTGGCGGTGCGTTTGAGAGGTTTAAATACCCCCGTAATGCTCACCCTTATACCGGGACAAAAAGCTGTTGATTATCGCGTTGATTTGCGTGTTCAAGGTTATGGGCCAAATGCTAAAAGCATGCCGCTAGAAACAGGAATTCCGCCTTCAGCAAGTGAATTGCTTCTTCATGTTTTAGATGGTGTACCACCTCCCGGAAGTAAACGATTAAGTATTACTGGAGGTGATGCGCGGGCTTGGTTAGCTAACGACAGAATGTATGTTAGAACGAATCTTACTATATTGTCGCCGGGCTGGTTAGCAAGTATGACCAGTGCAGATGGGACGCATGCTTATGAAATGCAAAAATCCCCGGTGTTATTAGTCTCCTGGCATGGGAAAGTCATGCAGCTCAAGGTAGAAGGGTTATAAATGGCTGGCAGAAAAGAAAATATAAAATCGCTTTTTTCAAACACGCGTACGCGTGTGATCATCATTTTTACAGTGGCATTATTATTAATTGCTGTGGTGATAGGGTATATAAAATTAAGAGCTATAAATAGCGGTCCTTCAGCAGTTGCTACTGTTGGAAATACTCCAGGAGCCATCCAGTCTATCCCGGGTGTACTCAATCCAACAGCTCAATATGCAAAATTGCAGGAAGAACAAAATATTAACCAGGCGCAAAAAGCAGAGCAAAGTGGCGGTAGTGCGATTCCTACAATTATCCGCACCCAGGCTTTGGGTGAAGGCGTTGGCGTTATAGGATCTCAAGGAGGGCAAAGTGGTGTTGGGTTTGCGACATTAGCTCGTGAGAATGAAGAAGGGTCTCAAAAAAGTCTTTGGCTGCAGGCACTTCAAAACGGGGGGTGTTCAAAAACAGTTGTTAACCAGGTTATTAGTCAAGGAGCTCAATTATCCGATCTGAAAGAAGTGTGTAGTTGTGCCCAGTTAAAAGATAATGGTTATTCTTTAAAAGATTTGAATCAAGTTTGTCCGTGTAAAGAGTTAAAGGCTGCAGGCTATAATGCAAGGCAGCTTAAAGATGCAGGCTATAATGCTGAACGCTTAAGGGACTGCGGTTTTAATGCATGCGAATTACGTAACGCGGGCTTTACTGCACGAGAACTTAAAGATGCTGGTTTTTCTGATGATGAATTGAAAGGGGCAGGTTATTCTCCAGAGGAAATAGCCAATGCGAGTGGTTTACCGCCAGGGATAACTGCTGCGGACGTATTAAAAGCAGGTTGTAGTGTTGATGCTTTGACTAAATTACGTAAAGCTGGAGTTACTGCTTCTGCCATTCGACGCATCAGTGGATGTAGTGCAGCACAATTAAAAGCGGCTGGCTTTACTGCTAAAGAGTTGCGCGATGCAGGATTTAGTGCGGCCGATCTTAAACGAGCTGGTTTTACTCCAGAAGAATTGAAAGCAGCCGGATATAGTGCGAGGGATTTATTAAATGCAGGGTTTACCCCTGATGATCTTGCTAAGGCGGGTTATTCTGCGGCCGATATAAAGGCTGCTGAAGGTGAATTGCCCCCCGGCATTACTCCTAATGATGTTAAAAAAGCAGGTTGTGATGTTGATGCATTAAAAAGGGAAAGAGCTGCGGGGGTTAGCGCCGCCCTTATTAGACAGTATGCTGGATGTAGTGCCCAAGCATTAAAAGCGGCTGGTTTTACTGATGCAGATTTAGCAAATGCTGGTTTTACCCCGCAACAAATCAGTGCAGCAACTCCATTGACGGATGAGCAAATCAAAGCTGCTGGTTGTAACCCAGATAATCTGAAAAAACTCTTCGCAGCCGGTGTTTCTGCCAAACGCATTAAAGAATTAAATGGCTGTAGTGCGGAAGCTTTAAAAAATGCGGGATATGATGCTAAATCATTACTTGATGCGGGATATACACCGGCGCAACTTCTTGCGGCGGGATTTACTCCTAAGGACTTGCAAAATGCAGGATTGAGTCCTGCAGATATTCTTGCAGCCGGTCGGGTTGCAGATTGCAGTGTGGAATCATTGAAAAAAGCAAGAGCTGCAGGGATCAGTGCCCTCACTATTAAGAAAACACTTGGATGCTCTGCCAAAGCACTAAAAGATGCGGGTTATACTGCAAAAGAGCTTAAGGATGCTGGTTTTACAGCAGCTGAACTAAAAAATGCAGGCTTTAGTGCTAAAGATTTAAAAGATGCTGGTTTTAGCGCTAAAGAATTAAAGGATGCAGGTTTTAGTGCTAAAGAATTAAAGGATGCAGGCTTTAGTGCTAAAGACTTAAAAGATGCAGGCTTCAGTGCTAAGGATTTGAAGGATGCCGGATTTACAGCCGCACAGTTAAAAGCAGCTGGCTTTAATGCGAAAGAATTAAAAGATGCAGGATTTAGTGCTGCGGATTTAAAAAATGCTGGTTTTAGTGCAAAAGAATTAAAAGATGCAGGATTTTCTGCTGGAGATCTTTTAGGTGCTGGCTTCACACCCGATCAACTTGCTAAAGCGGGTTATTCAGCTGGAGAAATAAATGCAGCAGGGGCTACATTACCACCGGGGGTTACGCCAGATAGTATCAAAAACGCAGGTTGTAGTGTTGAGGCGTTAAAGAGGGAACGAGCAGCAGGAGTCAGTGCTGCATCAATAAAACAATATGCCGGATGTACTGCCGCACAATTAAGAGCCGCTGGTTTTACTGCCCAAGAGCTAAAAGATGCAGGTTTTAGCGCCAAAGATTTGAAGGATGCAGGATTCTCCGCTGCCGAATTAAGAGCAGCGGGTTTTAGCGCTAAGGATCTGAAAGATGCAGGATTTTCCGCAGCTGAGCTGCGAGCAGCAGGATTTAGTGCGAAAGACCTAAAGGATGCAGGGTTCACAGCAGCAGAATTAAAAGCAGCCGGTTATGGCGCTAAAGATTTGGCGAATGCAGGGTTTACCTCTGATGACCTAAAGAATGCTGGCTACAGTGCTTCTGAGTTAGTGAATGCTTTTCAAGTGGCTGGCTTGGGTGCTCCCGATGTTGGGCAAGGTACATTTAATATTGGCGGTGTCCCAACAGTAGGTCAAGGCGGAGCAGAGGGAGTTATAACCCCAGGGTCTGCCGCGAGTAATCAACAATTGCAAGATATTATTAACAGACAAAATCAGCAATTGGCTGAGCAAAAATATCAACAAAAAATTCAACAAAAAAGTTCTGACATGTTAACGGCGGCGAATCAATTAATCGCAGAATGGAAAAACGTGCCTACACAGACTTATACTTCAGGTAATGAAGAAAAAGGCGCTGCTGCTGCCGCTGCAGGAATGGGGCCTGGTCCTGGGGGAGCAGCCGTTACTCAGACCACCACCACTTCAACTACTCAAGTAAATATGATTAAAACGGGCGATGTACTGTTCGCTGTAATCGATACTTCCGTAAACAGTGATGAGCCAGGGCCTATTCTAGCAACTATTGTTTCCGGAAGACTCAAAGGATCCAAACTAATTGGTAGCTTTAATTTACCATCCAATGCCGACAAAATGGTTATTACATTTAACACAATGTCAATTCCTGGTGCACCAAAAACGATTTCGGTCTCAGCTTATGCAATTGATCCAAATACAGCAAGAACGGCTCTTTCAAGTAAAACAAACCATCACTTTTTATTAAGATATGGTTCATTGTTTGCTTCATCATTTTTAGAGGGCTTTGGTAATGCGTTTCAGTCTGCTAATACTACGGTCACCATAGGCGGTACAGGTGGTGGTAATAACGTAACCATTGCAAACGGTGTAGGTCGTTCTACTTTGGAAAATGCGGTGATTGGTTTAGCTACCGTTGGTAAAACTTGGGGGCAACAAGCTCAAGTATTATTTAATACACCTACAACTGTTGAGGTCTTTGCAGGAACTCCTGTTGGGGTCTTATTTACTCAGGATATACAATCTATTTAATTTGATGGTAGGTAAAAATGGCAGATAATGATCAAAACGATGAATATAAATTCGAAGAATTAGATTCTCTTGAGAACGAATCATTAGATACTTCAGAGTTTGATACCAAAAGCTCTGCTCCTGCACGATCAGGAGGAATGGAGCCCCCAAAGAATATTAAGCGAAATGCTTTAATTGCGGTAGGTGTTATTGTTTTTGCTATGTTGATGTATAAATTCATCGGTGGGATGTTCTCTAAAAGTACCACCCCTCCTAAGGAAAGTATAACTCCTGCTCCTGTAGCAGAAGTGACACCCACTCCTCCTCCTCCGGTGACAGAGATTCCTCAGGAACCTGTTCAATCACAACCGGTAGTTCAAGAGCAACCTCCCCAGCTTTCGGCGGTTCAAGAAAGCAATGCAGCGCTTCAGCAAAAAGTAGCATCTATTGAGGCCAGTCAACAAACGGTTCAATCCGAGGTTAGCTCAATGAACCAGCAAGTGGGGAATGTCAATAATAATGTAAATGCATTGAATGCTCAGATTACGAAACTAAATCAGATGATTAGTGATTTAAATAATCAGGTAGCCAAACAATCAGAAGTAATTAATGTATTAATAGAACGAACAAAACCTAAGCCTGTAAAGCGAGTAGTACATATTAAACCAGTAGCACCGCAAATAATTTATTATATAAATGCAGTAATTCCTGGTCGGGCTTGGCTAATTGGCACAAATGGTTCTACACTTACAGTAAGAGAAGGGACAAAAATCGCAGGATATGGGACTGTTAAGCTTATTGACTCCATGCAGGGTCGGGTTTTAACGAGTTCAGGGCGAGTAATTAGATTTAGTCAAGAAGATAGTTGAGGTGTTGTATGGCTGATACATGTACGGGCGGAAGTGTAGCTTGCTGGATATCAGGTCAAGTTAATATATTAACTAATATTGCAAATTCGCTAGTTCCTGTAGAGCGTCTTATTACAGGGGGGGCATATCTGATCGGTTGTGCTTTTTTGTTCAAAGCAGTCTATAGTTTAAAGACATATGGTGAAGCTCGTACGATGATGTCAAGTAATACGAGTATGAAAGAACCGATTGTATATTTATTTGTTGGCGCGTTATTTATTTATTTTCCATCGGCTTTTTCGACATTAATGGTGAGTACTTTTGGTTATCAAAATGTTCTCCAGTATGCTCCAACAGGAGGTAATAATACGACACTTGACACCTTATTCGGTAGCGGGAGTGTTGTAGGAAGACCCTTGACAATTATTATTCAGGTCATCGGTTTAGTTGCCTTCGTAAGAGGATGGGTGTTGATTGCACGCTCTGCTTCGCAAGGACAACCACCGGGAGGAACAGGAAAAGGTTTAGTTCACGTGTTTGGAGGGATATTAGCGATTAACATTGTAGGTACAATTGAGATGATTAATAATACTTTATATGGGACATCGTGACAGGCAGGACACGATATTAATTTGATTTAATTGTTAGTAATTTAAAATTGGGGAGAAAAAGGTGAAGAGTAAAGTCATTAGTAAATCTAGTTACAAATATTGGTTAGGCAGTTTTATTTGTTTAAGCTTATTGGCTTTGGTAAGTCCAGAGGCTTCTGCAGGCGGAATGTCTGTAGGGAAGATGGCATCAACGATTACCGGGTCATTTGAAAACTTGACGAAATTAATCACTGCAGGTTCTTATCTGGCTGGATTGGGATTCTCAATCGGTGCTATTATGAAATTTAAACAACACAAAGATAACCCCACCCAGATTCCAATAGGTACACCAATTGCTTTGGTATTTATCGCTGCGGCCTTATTATTCCTTCCTTCTATTCTAGGGGTAACCGGAGTAACAATGTTTGGCGGTAGTGGTGGTCAAACTGCAGGCCCAACTGGAACAATTTATACAAGCGGCAGCTAGTAGCATAGAAGTTGCTTTTATAATGGTAAGATTCATTTCTGATCCTCTTCCCGCAAGGGAAGAGGATCTTTTAATGAGTGTTGAACGAATAATTGCCAAAAAAAGTTAATTGTAATAAATGTGAGCCTAGAATATGGCAGTTAATCAAGAACAAAATAAATTAAAATTAATGGCTACGCCGGGTTCATGGCGTTTGTATTCTGCCAGAAAGGTGGACGAACGATTTAAGTCGTTCGAGCAAAAAGTATTTCAAAGAGATAGATATACGTGTAGGTTTTGTGGATTTCAAGCACGTTTATTTCAAGAAGTGGTAAACATTGATAATAATTATGCGAACAACAAATTAGATAACTTGGTGACCTCTTGTTGTTTTTGTGCCCAGTGCTTTTTTGTTGAATCTGTTGGCGTGGGTGGATATGGTGGCGGCACACTAATTTATGTTCCTGAGCTAACCCAAGCTGAGTTGAATAGCATATGTCATGTACTATTTTGTGCGATCACCAATGATACGGGATATAAGTCCAGTGCACAAAATATTTACCGAGCTTTCAAATTTCGTTCTCAACTCGTGGAAGAAAAATTTGGTGAAGGAACGAGCGACCCTGCAATTTTCGGTCAGTTAATGATTGATGCAGGTGTCAATGACGAAGAGAGAAGGGCTCAATTATTTAAAGATATACTTCTATTGCCTTCAAGGGCCAAATTTCGCAAACAAATTGAAAAATGGGCCGCTAGTGCATTAGAAGAAATTTCAAGTTAATGTGAGGAACGGAATGGCGCATTGGTCAGAATCTCTTTTTGAAGGAATAGATACCTTCTTTGCCTGGCTAAGTACATCGCTCAAGCAAACAACAGAATCATATATTGATTTAGAAACAGCTGATAGTCCAACGGTGTTGGTGAATCACGATGGCTCCTTAGTATCAATTTTGAAGGTTGAAGGCGTATCAGCCCTTGTAGGAAATGCTGAATTTGAAAATTTAGTTGCAGGTCTAACCAACTCATTTCAAGCGGCTATGGGGCGTCCAGGACATGCCCTGCAGGTTTATTTCAGTCATGATAAACAAAACATAAGGAAGTTGATTCAAGATACGTACCAACCGGCTACAGCCACGGCAAAACGTCTGGAGCTGAATTTAGAAGACTTGTTTGAAGAACGAGTTAATTACATGGCATCGTATTGCGCAGAAGAACGCGTTTATTTTGTGCTGTTTACACGACCCTTCAATTTAACATCGGAGCAATTAAAGGTTGCTAACAAAACTAAAATGAAGATGATCAAGGATATGAAGGCGCCACCGTTTAAAAACAGCCAGACTATCTATGCTGCAATCCCAGAATTACGTGATACCCATGATGCCTATGTCCGTTCCGTGATGAATGATCTGGATGCCCATCATGTGTTTGCTAAATTACTAGAAGTTCACGATGCGATACATGCAATTCGCATGACTGCAGATCCTGACTATACAGCGGATGATTGGCGACCCAGTTTGCCTGGAGATAGGGTAACAGTTAGAGAAATTAATAGTTTTGAAGGAGATGCCTCTGATTTATTATGGCCATCATTAGCAAAACAAGTATTTCCTCGTGATGCAGAAGCCTTGGATTTGCGCACAGTGAGGGTTGGTGATAAGATTTATTCCTCAACCTATATTGATTTATTCCCTAAAGATCTAAGACCATTTATTCAGTTATTTACCCGCATTCTACCTTCACATGTTCCTTGGCGAATCTCTTTTTTAATTGAGAGTGAGGGACTTGCTACGATTAAGCTTAAAGGAATGTTGGCTGCGATTCTTACTTTTAGTTCGGCACAAAATCGTTTGATCAGTGATTCAGTGAATTTATTAAAATATATACAGCTTAATACGGATGAATCAATAGTGCGCTTGCGAGTTGTTGCAACAACTTGGGCACCTGAAGACAGAATGCCATTATTGCGTCAACGTAGTTCTGAATTAGTAAAAGCAATTGAAGGATGGGGTTCAACTGATGTTTCTGAAATTTGTGGTGATCCTTTTGGTGGTTTTGTTTCCACTATGTTAGGGGCTACGCTCAATAGCACCGCTGTACCTACAGTTGCGCCACTAAGTTCGGTAGTATCCATATTACCTATTACTCGTCCTGCCTCACCCTGGACAAAAGGTGCATTGCTTTTTAGAACACCTGATGGCAAGCCTTGGCCCTTTCAACCAGGGTCTACAGAACAAACTACTTGGATTGATTTGGTGTATGCACGTCCCGGTTCTGGTAAATCAGTTTTATCCAACGCGGTTAATCTAGCATTATGTTTGTCTGGTGGATTGTTACGTTTACCACGCATTGCGATTATTGATATTGGACCTTCAAGTAGTGGACTCATCTCTCTGCTAAAAGAAGCGCTTCCCGCATCAAAACGTCATTTGGTTGCTTATCATCGTTTAAGGATGACTCCTGAGTATTCTATTAATCCTTTTGATACACAATTAGGATGTCGCTATCCTACTGCACTTGAGCGTGCTTTTTTAGTTAACTTTATTACGCTACTCACTACGCCTCTTGGTGCAGAAAGACCCTACGATGGTATGCCAGATCTTGCAGGTATGGTTGTAGATGAATTATATAAAAGTTTGGCTGATGAATATAATCCCGCACCTTATTCACCTGGGGTTGAGGAATTTATCGACAGTATTTTAGAAGAAATTGGTTTTATTCGTGATTCAAAATCAACGTGGTGGGAAGTAACAGACTCGCTTTATTCAGCAGGATTTGTTCATGAAGCGATGTTGGCTCAACGCTATGCGATGCCTTTATTGGCTGATGCTGCATCAATTTGTCGTACGCCCTCTATTGAAGATTTGTATGAAAGAATAACGGCGCCGACTGGCGAATCCTTAATTAATGCGTTTTCACGAATGATCTCCGCTGCAGTGCGGGAATATCCTATTTTATCACGTGTGAGTGCCTTTGATATTGGTGATGCGCGCGTGGTATCGCTTGATCTTGATGAGGTTGCAAAAAGTGGTGGGGATGCCGCAGACAGACAGACGGCGGTTATGTATATGCTGGCCCGGTATGTCTTGGCAAGACATTATTATTTAACTGAAGAAAGCCTAAATAATATACCCGAACAATACAAGGAATATCATAAAGAAAGGGTGCAAGAAATTCGCGAAGATCACAAACGTATTGTTTATGACGAGTTCCATCGTACTTCAAAATCTGCAGCAGTGCGTGAACAAGTCATTATCGATATGCGTGAGGGACGTAAGTGGAAGGTACAAATCGCCTTGTTATCCCAATCAGTTGATGACTTTGATCCAGTAATGATCGATTTCGCTACTGCAATTTACATCATGGATGCAGGACCTTCACAAGCGATCGAAAAAACAACTGCAATATTCGGACTCTCCGATACCGCAAAAACTGCTTTGCGCACCCGAGTACATGGTCCAAGACAAGGTGGGGGAACGTTTTTAGCCCAATATGCTACTAAAACGGGTGTGAATGTTCAGTTGCTTACCCTGACCTTAGGACCTGTGGAACTGTGGGCGTTTAGTACTACAGCAGAAGATGCTACAGTGAGAAACCACTTATATCGTCATCTTGGACCAGCAGAAGCAAGGCGTGTTTTGGCTGCATTATTTCCTAATGGTTCCGTTGCCAAAGAACTAGAAACCCGATTAAATAGTATGAAAGAAAAAATGGGTTTAATTGAAGATGAACTGAAAGAAAGTATTGTAGAACAATTAATCAACGAAATTTTGGATGCATATTCAAAAAATCCTGATGTTAAGAGTTTACCTGCAAAATTAACCTGAGTTCGACATAAAACGAATAAAATAATTTTATCCTTTTAAGTCATAAACTTTATCCCGTATTTAATGTAATACGGGAGCCCTTCCCAATAAATAAGTTCGAGTTAAAAAATAATCCTATTTTTAAATCGAATTCAGCTTAGTGTAATTTAATATTCTCTTAAGAGAACTCCCCTATAATCAACCTCGTTCTGAATTATGAATGGATTGGCAGCGTTCAATGCATTCAGAAAAGAATAAAAATAATAAAAAAAGGGAAGCTTTAGAATGAGGTTTTATATGAAAAATGCAATCGCTATTTTGTTTTCACTATTGATAGGTATTAATACCAGTTTTGCCCTGACAAATACGGAAATTCCAGATGAAATGTACATTAAAGAACATTGGATCAGTTTAACCACTAGCTATGACATTGAAACAAAAACCCGAAAACTAGGAACTTTATATAGAAAGTTCTTTAGTTTGTTATTAACGTATGAATTTTTTGATCCATTTGATAACAAATTAGCTTATGCGCGTTCAAAATTTCTTTCTCTTACTGCTCATTTTGATGTGTACGATAATTTTGAAAATTTTATTGGAGCAGCTGATGAACGATTATTTGCCTTTTTCCCTACGTTTGATATTTATGGCCAAGATGGATATACAAAATTGGCTAAGGCGAGTATGAACTTTTGGGGCACAACATTCACAATCTATGATCCGGTAACTGATAAAGAAATGGCCACTTTATATCGACCATTTTTTCGACTGAAAAATGATTGGACTTTTAATATTACTAATCGCGAATTATTTAATCAGAAAGAAATTGATTCTCGGGTTCTGATGACTGTAATTGCGTTTCAAGGTGATAGAGAATATTGGGAAAGTACGCACCGAAATGACTTAAAGTTCATGGCGAAGAAATCGAATCAAACGAACGAAGTTACATCGGAGCAAGTAAGTGGTCTTTTAGAAAAAATTGCAGAAGTTAGTAAGCACGAAGGTATAGAAAACATAAAAAATCCTGATCCAAAAATGATGGATGTTCTTGCTAATGAGCTGGAGAGTAATTATAGAAAAACTCATATGCTTGCTGAGGCGACACAGACAAACCAGGAAAAACTTGCTGCTTTCGCTGAATATTGTTTGACTTTGGTACAATCCAATTCTCTTACTCATGAGAAGAAAAACGCTATTCTTTTCTTACTTAAAACACGTTTGGAAGGGGCTGTGAATCTGATTTGACAGCGATGCCACTAATTGGTGATCACTCACTACGTCTTCTAATTTACCTTCAGTTTTGACTGGACTTATAACAATAACCACGCCCCGCGGCTTGTCCGCGGGATCCCCTAGTTTCAAGGAAAACTTAAGGTGAATTGGAAGCACTAAGTTTGGGATGACGAGTTTTTTCGATATGCGCAAATTTAATTTGTTCTCAGGGGCAATGTTACAATTACTTTTAAACCTCCTTGGAAATTATTAGTCAGCGTAATATCGCCTTGGTGCATTTGAATAATTTCTCTTGCAATTGTTAATCCAAGTCCGGTGCCGCCTGTACTGCGTGAACGTGAATTTTCACCTCGGTAAAAGGGCAAGAAAACATGTTCTAGATCTGCTTCTGCTAATCCTGGTCCCTGGTCTGTAATTGTAATTTCTATTTTATTTTGTAGGCAATTTAAGTGAATCATCGCCTTATAACCATAATGAACTGCATTATTAATTAAATTATTGAACGCTCGTTTTAATAAATTTACCGTACCATAATAAACCAGTTTCGTGGTTTCACTAGTAAAACTGACATCATAGTTCAGTTCGATGGCATCATCTTTCAGTGATGAAAGCAGTGCTACCAAGTCAAAAAGTTGGGGTTTTTCCTCAACATTTACATCTCTGAAATAATCCAGAGTTTCACGAATCATGAGTTCCATCTCATTGATATCGGCCATTATTTTGCTGTAATTGGGATCATCCTCCAAATATTCAGCACGTAATTTTAAACGAGTTAGCGGGGTACGCAGATCATGCGAAATCGCTGTAACTACTCGAGTTCGATTGGCTAAAAGCTTGTTTACTTTTTCTTGGAGATCATTAATTTTCTTAAAAATAGTTTTTTGATCCTGGTTTCCAGTTATTGGGATAGGTAACCAATTTTCTTGATGCTCACTGTAATGAAGGCTTTGGATTAAGGTATGAATAGGTTGATTGAGTGTTCGTACTGCCCAATAATTGATGAAGAGTAACGCACCGATTAGGATAAGAAACAGGCTGACAACTGAGTTTGCTTGCACGGGATAAAAGGAAATTACCTTGATATTTAACCAGTTATTCTCTTTTATAAAAACGGAGAATTCTAATTTTTTGTTTTGTTTTATTAAATTAAAAAGCACAGGGGCTTTTAATGTCACAAACGCATTTTTATCGTACAAGGGTTTAGGAGATAAAGTTATTTCAGCCCAGGATATACTCTGATTTCGCAAGATCAGGGGCCATATGGATTGGGGATTTTTTTGTAATAGGGTGACAAGATGAGTCAATGAGCGTACTGCTTTTGGAGGAAGAGGCGAATGGATGTTTTCATAATAATATTTCCCTAGTTGCATCAGTGAAAAAATTATTAATAGATTCCCGAGAATTAATCCAATTAGGGTTTTTTTTGCCGTTTTAGTTAATTGGGTCATACCAAATCAACCTTGGTTTTGAATTGGTAGCCACCTCCTCGAATTGTTAATAAGGATCGTGGATTACGAGGATCCAGCTCAATTTTTTTACGCAAACGGCCTATAAGTACATCAATCGTTCTATCTTGCGAATCACAGTCTTTGTCATACAATAAGTCCATCAATTGATCGCGACTTAGAATTCGTCCAGGGTGTTCTAAGAAAATAATTAATAACTCATATTCTCTATGACTTAAAGGGATGGCTACAGATTCTTTATCAATTAAAGAATGGGTATTCCGATCAAGAATCCAATTATCAAAATGAATTTGTTGTAGTGGCGTCAGTTTTTTACGATCCTGTTGTAATTCGCCCTGAGTTCTTCTTAATTGTGCTTTGACACGTGCAAGTAATTCACGAGAACTAAAGGGTTTGGAAATATAATCGTCTGCACCCAACTCCAGGCCTGCAACCCGATCAGCAATACTGTTTGCTGCACTGAGCATAATAATAGGCATGCTGTGAGTTTGACGAATTGTTTGACATAGATTTAATCCATCAATTCCTGGGAGCATGATATCTAAAATAATTAAATCAAAATTATGTTCTCTTAATAGCTGTTTGATGTTTAAGCCATTCAAGGTCCAGGTGGTTCGAAAACCATTTTTAATCAAGTAATCATTAATCAAGTGCGTAATTTCTTGATCATCATCAATAATCAATATGTGGCTTTTTCTTGTGCTCATGAATCACCTGATAAAAGAAATTGTGTCTAGGTACGGCGAAGCGGAACCCTAAGCTTTGACGTATAAAATTCCGCCTATTAGGCTGTATTATAACAGTAAACCGCCCTATGTTTAGCATTGTAACAGGGTTGTTACAATAAACAGCGTATTTGTCATATTCCTATTACATTGCCTCATTACACTTATCAATGAACCTAATAGGAGAAATAAAATGAATGTGAAACGTTTCTTATTAATTAATAGCTTAGCTTTCAGTGTATTAAGTACCTGTATTGCAACAGCACAACCAGTAGCATCTGGTGCGACAGTTTCGATCAATCAAACAGGTCATTATCGTCAGCATGTTGGTAAATTGTTAACTCCAGAGCAACGGATGGAGTTGGCTAAAATCAAACAAAATCTTCGCACACAAATGGCTCCATTAATTAAAGAAAAACGGGCTTTGAGTATGCAAATAAGGGGCAAATTAGCTACCCCAAATGCAAAATGGAGTGATATAGCGAACTTGGTAGAAAAAAGAAATCGTGTTAATGCGAAAATAAGTACCCTCTGGGCTCAAACTCAATTTCAAACCTATCAAAAATTGGGTGTTTTATTGCCTGTCCATCATGGTCACCATTGTGGTTTTCAGAATAAAAATCTTACTAAAAGATCATAAAATGCATTAGACGGTTTCGTGTCTTTGCGAAACCGTTTATTTATTTAATTCAATGACCACAACTTTGATGGGATGATTACTCATGTTTTCATCAGTATGTAATTCACCAGGAACGTCTTTAGAGAGATAATACGCCTTATCCTTTTCCAATTTTAAGAAATGTTCTTTTCCTTTATTGTTGACTACTTTTAGCAATCCATTATCTAAGGCAACGATGACTCGATTATGTTCATGCCGATGCATTTTTAAACTGTGTTTTTTATTCGGATAGATCACGGTGGTCCAGACTGAAACTTCTTTATTTGAAAGTTGAGGAGTGCGCACGGTTTTTTGATCCTCTGCATAGGAATCCATTGATGTTAAAAAGGCAAGCGTAGAAAGGATAAAGATAATGTATTGTCGCATAATGTTTCTCCATGATTTTGGGAGACTATAATATATTGAGTGTGTTTTAAGAAGATGAATCAAGAAAATAGATTTCGATTTTTGATCCTTATTTTCCTCGAACCTCAACACTGTCACTGCCTATTTGTAAAAATGCGTTTAAGAAGCATCGGCGCATTTTGCAACAACAATCTGTTTAATTAACTCGGTTAATAGCATGTAATTTTGTGTTTTATGGGAGGTTGCCCGCCAGGCCACTCCAATTTCTCTATAGGCATAATCGCTTTTTAAAGGAAGTGAGACTAAATCAGTACCCGTAAGAATACCGCTATTAATTGCAAGATTAGGTAAAAAAGTAATTCCAGGCTGATGACTTACCATTTGAATTAAAGTATGCAGGCTAGTGGCGAAGAAATGATTGATCTTTTTGCTTTCTTTTAATTGACATGCTTGTAATGCATGTCCTGTCAAACAGTGTTCTTTTTCCAGAAGGAAAATACTGTTTTCTGGCAATTGACTGATTTCTTTGTCAAATCCTTTATGTGACCACGTTTTGGGTAATACCAATTTAAAATAATCTTTGCATAAAACCTGTGTCTGGAATTCTTGGGTAGGGTAGGGAAGTGCTAAAATAACAAGATCAAGTTTTCCCTCACTCAAATAGTTCAAAACATTGTCCGTAGTGTCCTCTCTGATGAATAAGATAAGTTCCGGATAAAGTTGCTGACACAGATTTTGTAAATCACTTAAAATAAAAGGGGCAATGGTAGGAATTACTCCCAAATAAAACGGTCCTTGCATTACTTTCCCTTGATTGCGCGCGTAGTCCACTAAATCATTGCTTTGTTCAATAATCAGTCGACTGCGACGAACAATTTCTTCTCCTAAGGGAGTGAACAGAAATGTTTTATGATCTCGTTCAAGTAATTGTGCTTCCAAAGTTTCTTCAAGACTTGTAATGGCTGCACTTAAGGTTGACTGACTAATAAAACACGAAGCCGCAGCACGGCCAAAATGTTGATGGTCATATAGTGTAATTAGGTAATGAAGCTGTTTAAGGCTAACTAATCTACTCATCGATTTTTCCGATTAAAGTTATCTATTTTATTCATTTTAAATAATTATACACCATAACTATAATTTAATTGAACCAAACGAATGAGGAGAATTTTATGTTAACTGTTGGTCAAAAAATTCCAGAATTTTCTGTTGTTGCAGCAAAACCTGGCTTTAACAATCATGAAGAAAATGGTGCGAGTGCTTTTGAAGTGATTACTGAACAAAGTTTTTCAGGAAAATGGAAAGTACTTTTTTTCTACCCTAAAGATTTTACGTTTGTATGTCCAACAGAAATTGTCGAGTTTGCAAAATTAAATAGCGAATTTAACGATAGAGATACAGTAGTACTTGGAGGAAGTACTGATAATGAGTTTGTTAAATTGGCTTGGCGAAGAGAACATAAGGACTTACATCACTTAAATCAATACAGTTTTGCAGATGTGCAAGGAAAATTAACGGATGGTTTTGGTATTAGGGATGAGGAAAGTGGTTGTGCTTTAAGAGCAACATTTATTATTGATCCAAACAATGTGATTCAACATGTGAGTGTTAATTCATTAAATGTTGGGCGTAATCCTCAAGAAATATTGCGTATTTTGGATGCTTTACAGACTGATGAATTGTGTCCTTGTAATCGTCCCATTGGTGGTGAAACATTATAAGCCTGAGCAAAATTCAGAAGTTCTTATCGATAAGAGCTTCTGTAGAGGAGAGTAAGTATGTCTATAGAACAATTGAAACAAATGATACCTGATTTTGCTAAGGATATTCGTCTTAATGTGAGCAATTTATTTGGTAATGTGGCCCAATCAGGTTTAACAGAAGCGCAGTTTTATGGGGTTGCATTAGCTGTAGCTTATACTTTAAAAGATAAGCATATTATCAATGCTATTAAAACAGAGGGTTCATCCTACATTACTTTGGAACTAGAACAGGCTGTAAAAACAGCTGCTGCTTTGATGGCAATGAATAATATATATTATCGAGCGATTCATTTGGCAGAAAATAAGGAACTTGCAGCAATGCCTGCTAATTTGCGTATGAATGGTATGTTAAATCCTGGGGTACCTAAAGCGGATTTTGAGTTATTTGCTTTGGCCGTATCTGCTATTAATGGCTGTGGGATGTGCATCCATTCACATGTAAAGCAATTGTTGGAGCATGATTTAAATAAAGTTGCAGTACAGTCTGTACTTCGAATTGCTGCGATTTTAAATGCATTGTTTTTTGTTCTATCACAGACTGAACTTTAAATTAGTGGTTCTGGGTTTTGGTATATAACATTACCCGGAACTAAAATTCATCGTATGTAGTACGTATTTTTACGCTATCTGTTTTCTTGTCCATTTCAGACTTCCTTAAGCTTGCAGGTTTATAATTTAATCAATATGTTGCTATGGGCGTCATGAAATTATGAAAAACCATTCCAAAAAGGACTCAGAGAAAAAAAAGGAACCTGAAAAGAATAAAGAAAGTGGTTTAAGTATTTCAAATGCTTTGCGAGCGACTAAAAGAAAACTATTTTCTCAGAAAACAAATTTAACAAAGGTTGCTGCAGAAAATACCTCATCATCTATAGATACAAGTAAAGAAAATAAACCATTAAAGACAGCACATGAACTAACGCAGCTATCAAACAAAGGAAATTCTCTTTATCAATCGATTAAATCACCTCCTGAGCATCTTAAAAAACAATTTATTAGTGATGAGGAAGCACGCAATCTACTTGTGCAGTATGAGTCGAGAAAAAAAGCAAATATGTCTCGAGAAGAAATGATCGATCTGTATCGAAGTTTGCAACCCAAACCCCCTACAGTAAAAGATCAACGCATTGAGCAAAAAAAACAACCATTACAAGTTGATACTGCAATAATAGAAGAAAAACCTAAGAGCAAAGTACCCAAGAAGAGCTCTTATATGATAAATGGAATGATTTATCGTCATGATCAAAAAGTAGAGGAAACAAAATCCATTTCTACGATAGATACTGGGGATGGGATTGATGTTCGCGATGTTGAAAGCCCTATGCAGAAGACGTCTCCTCTTCAAGAAAGAAATGCCGAGAGTTCAGTACAGAGCGATAAAATCGTAAGAACAAAACCAGCGCGCTTATATCAATCACGCATGGTAAATGGACGAATTTATCGTTATGACCAAGAGGTGCCTGTGTCAGAACAACGCCAACAAGAATTAAAAAGTAATGCACTTGTAGCTCGCGATGTCCAAAGTCATTGGAAAAAAGCCCGAGCAAATCGAACGATAGAGATTGATTTACCTCATTCGCAAGGCAAAACTACAGTCAAATTAATTGCTTCAAAAAAACTGGGTGGTGGTGCCTTTGGGACAGCTAAAAAGATTTTAGTGGAACATCTTGATGGCCGTCAGGAAAAAATGGTCGTCAAAGTGATTAAGCATGGGAACAACATTGATTTTAAACTTATTGAACGAGAAGGTGAAATTTTAGAAACGGTTGGCATGTTAAAGGGCGTTCGTGCGACTTCCTGGCAACACAACTTCTTTATGCCTTATGTTGGTAAAAAAATATCGCGTTACCTTATTAACCAAGATCCAGGAAATATGCAATTTTCTCTCTCCGCGGATGAGCGCTATGTGGCAATTATGGGGTTATTAGAAAGCTTAGTAAAAATTCATGGAAGAAAAGTTATTCATAGTGATATTGGTATCCATAATTTGGGATTGAGAAAACACCCTCTCTCAGCAGCATTATTTGATTTCAATTTGTCAGTTAGAGAAGGGGAAAAACGAGGTAATGCGGGTGTTCCTTTTACGGCTGCACCTGAAATATTGAAGGGAGAAGGGAATAGTTATGCGAGTGATGTTTATTCTGCTGCCATAACAATCGCTTTATTATTAGAAATAACCACTTATAAGATGTTACAGTTTATTGAATTGCCGCAACATGTTGCTCCAGTGGCTTTCTTAGCACCTAAAGACGATGGGCCCTTGAAAGAAGGGGCCATTAGTAAAATGCAAAGAACGTTTGGTTTCACGGCCCAACAGGCCGAATGTATTTATTCATTACTTGAGAAAATGACGAGTAAAGCTCCGGAGTTGCGACCTACAGTTGAAGAGGCATTCTCCTCATTCCATGAATTATTAAAGACTCCTAAAGCTTCAACAGAATATCGTGCACTTTCTTAAATTTACACTAATGGCTTGGGGAAAAAACTCCCTTCTCAAGTCATTTTTTACGTTGATTTAGGTACTATGCATCTTGCCAGTCTTCAGGTTCTAAAGGAATGATAAGCCATAACAGAATATAGGCAATAAATGCGGCACCACCCAGTAGGAAAAAAATAACAAAAATAATTCTTACCCATACTGGATCTACACCAAAATAAACACCTAAACCACCGCATACTCCAGCAATTTTTCGATCTTTACGTGAGCGCCATAATTTTTTGTAGGGTTGATTCATAATTTACCTTCAATAATCATTCGATATCTTAAGTTAGCCATTTTTTCCCTTCAACAAAACGGGCAACCATCATACTACTAATTGTATTACATGTTACATTGAGCATAGTCGCAAGTGGATCAATGATAATACTAATTGCTGCGATTGCTATTAAAACTGAAGGAGGAAATCCATAAACACTGAGGATAAGTAACTCACCAAGCATGCCTCCACTGGGAATTGCGCCCATTACGGTACCAACTAACAATGAAATTCCTAAGGCAGTAAGTAGCACACCGGGACTTGAAAAATTTAAGTGAAAGATTCCAAATAAAAAAGCAATCTTGAAAACCCCACCGATTACTGAACCATCTTTATGAATAATGGTGCCCAAAGGAATTACTGTTTCATAAATTTCGGGTGCGACTCGCATTTTTTTCGCTGCCAGTAAATTAGCAGGAATACTTGCGGCACTGCTGCAAGTGGCAATTGCGGTAACTCCGGGGAGAAAAATATTACTCCAAAATAATTTTATACCTTGAGTTTTTCCAGCTAAATAGGCAAAAGCTGTCGAAGCAATAATAAAATAAAGGACTCCGGACGTATAATAAATAACAGCGATTCGTAGGTAATTAGCCATCAACTGCGGACCTAGGTCATGGACTAATACAGCGAAATAAGCAAAAAAACCCAATGGAGCGTAATACATAATCAAAGCAAAAACACGCATGAAAATTTCTTCACCTGCTTTTAAAAAATCAATAAATATCCTCCCTTTTTCATTGGTATTCGATGCTGCTAGGCCTACGAGGATTGAAAATATAATAAGTGCCAGAATATGCTGCTGCGAAAGAAGTTTGCTAAATTCAGGAACAGTAAAAATATCGGCAACTTGATTGAGAAAACTCAATGCAGATGTTTTTTCTGGTGCGTTGAGTGTTAACTCAACTCCTTGAGCAGGAGGAAATAGACTGACAATAAAAAGAGCATAAACTGCTGCTATCACTCCGGTAAATAGGAATACAACCGTCATATAAAAAGCGATCTTACCCAGTTTGCCCATGGAGCCAATTCGTGCAATTGCGGAAGAAATACTAAAAAAAATTAAAGGGATAATCGCCGTAAAAATTAGGTTAAGAAAAATCTCACCAAAAGGCTTTAAATAGAGAGTAGCTGGCCCAAATAAGTAACCTGTAAGGCCCCCTAGAAAAATGGCCGTAATTAAGATAAATGGAAAAAAATAAGGTCCAAAAGTTTTTTGGGTGCTCATTACTACTGCCCTTGATTATTTTTAGGAACGGTTGTTATTGTATCTCTTTGCCTATGTGCCACGCTACCTATTGATGCATGTTTTAGGAAAAGCAAATGCATATAAAGGGATTTCTAGCTATTGATTTGGGCATGAAAAACAATAGTATTTTAATTTCTCATGAACTTTTTTTATTATTAAAATTCAATAATATACAGTTTATTTTTGGGTATAAAATGCAATAATTGAATCAATAGTTCCCACCATGTATAATCAACTGCGCTTCTAATGTAACCACTTGAAAGGATCTTTATGCCTACTGTTAATCCTGTTGTTTACAATTATACTGATCTCATGTCCTGGCAATCAGAATTAACTCCACTCGAAAATCAAATATCAGAACATTTACAATTTGTTGAGTATCAGAGGCAACAACTGCAACCACTTCAAAACGAACTAATGTCCCTGAATTTAAAAATTTCTTTAATAGAACATGAGCTGTCTATGGATATAGCGCTTGTCCAAGATTCAACACGTCCAAGAGCTCATTACTATGGAAAGAGTATTGGGATACTCAATACGTTCAACTTACAACTGGAATTAAGTCGTTTGGAAGAGGAACGTAATCAATTCAAACATAAGATCTACCCTTTGGAGCAGGCAATTAGAGAGGCCCAGGAACGTTTGCAGAACTTTTTTTCTCGAAGAACATGGTTAAATGAGCATATTCCCGCAGCAGAGATATTTATACAAACGTTACAAGAAAACCCGATGAAATTGGTCCAGGATTTGTCCAATAAAATTTGGGGGGCATTGGTAAATTACGAAGACACTCACCTGTTTGGTCTTTCTCCTCAAGTACGTACTTGCTTGATTGCTGTTCGGTATTTACAGCAACTGACCTTCTATCCTCTAGTAGGAGAGCCTGACTACCTGAATCAAATCCATCGCAGTAATTATCTTCGTTTGTGTGGTTTCTTATGGGATATGTATTCTAATGTACAAAAAGAAGGTAAAGACCCTGAGTTCGAAAAAATTCTAGGAAGTCTTATTGAAAGTACACATCTTGCGCAACATGGAGATTTGCCTTATCCAATGTTAACAGGTTATAGTGCGACTGCCTGGTTTGAAAGTAATAAACAAGGCGCCCCAGCATGTTTTGCAATTCAAGAACAATATTTACCTCATTTAGAAGAGCAAATACTTACTGATGGGCTTGCTTATATTTCTCAAAATACACCGCTAAAGCCTACCGCACTTCAAAAACACATTATCAATGCGGCCAATTTAATTGATGCTGAAGTAAAGCAGAAAAAGAAAAATCAGGAGGAAATTGATTATCATTTTTATGCACGAACGGTCCTTCTTTTGAATGTCGCTTTAGTTAATCCTACAGATAAAGAATCAGCGACACGTTTAGGAGCAATCGCTGAACATGCATCTGGAAGCACCTCTATTGGTAAACAGGTTTTAGGTAGTCTTCTCATCGTATTTGGGGCATTGCTTATTTGTGGGAGTATTGCTGGTTTTATCGCTACTTCTGGTTCGAGTTCCATATTAAGTGCCTGGGGTATCTCATTAGGTTTAGGTATATTAGAAACAGAACTTGTGTTTGGGATTGCTTCTACTCTGGCGGCAGCTACTGGAATTGGATTAACATTTTTTGCGGGGCCCAAAGCCATTGAATCAGGATCGCGTAAAGGTCTATCGCAAGAACTTATAGATATTAAAGACGGGATTGAAAGCTATGATGGACCGCCACCCTATCCCTATAGTGCTGTGGTCTTAAATTAATTTTGTCCTGCTTCATTGCATCATGCCTCTATACTCTATAATCTAATAGAAAATTAAAGGAGTTTCGCTTGGATTAGAAACTCCTTTGCTCCTTACTTTCATATGGATTAATGAAGATGAAGCATAAATATTTTTTTGGACCAAAGGTTTCTCCTAATGCACATAACGCCCAAGAATGTTGCGTTCAAATTCCATCCACCCAAGATATAGATCAAATGCATGCGATGCCTGCAGGTGCGGATGAAGATCAATTTGAACGTCTCAAACATATGACCCAGGTCATTGCAAAAATTCAATCAACGAACTCTTCCTTACCTGTAGCTACTACTGATTTAGTGAAGTTACCGAAACACTGGAAGCAATTATTTGCGGCAATGAAGAAAGGAGATGCGGAAGTTGCATTAGCTCTTCTTGCTCAATTTCCTGAAGAAGATGAACTGCTTCAGGCATTATTAGCAGTTCATACATTAAAGTATTTGCAGGAACTTATTATTTTCTGTATTCAAGCGCAAAAAAAAGGATGGAAACAATTATCTCCAGATATCATCGTAACTCCAGGATCATTTGAAGTATTAATCAAAGATATTGCCATGACTTTATTTCATTCGGGCAAAATACAATTTTCTTTTGGTCTGCCGACGCATCATGCAAACAGTAACGAGGGAAGTGGTTTTTGTATTTTAAATAAGTCAGCAGTGTTAATTAAATATCTTGAGCGCTCATCGAGTAAACCGTTAAGACATATTATTGTTGGAACGGATGTTAATCGAGACAATGGTCTATGTGATATTTTGATGAATTCAGCTTCGGATAAGAATATACGCCATATTGATATTTTTGACTCGAGGGTTTATCCCCAACAAGATGATGCTTTTATTTCTAAAATATTCAACAAGAGTGGGACGGATGTAGGACAAAAAATTCAGACATGGCAACGAGGAAGTTTCGAATATTTTGCAGTTGATTTAAGTCGCACAGTACGTAAACCTGGCGTAGTACATCCGGCTTTGGTTTTTGCATTAGAAAAAATTGAAGAGGAAATAAAACAGGCTAAAATGAATCAGCAAAAAGTAGCTCTGTTTTTACCTACAGGGTGGGATTCTCACGAAGAAGAAACTGCATACTGTGGGAAATTTGTTGATGGTCATTTTATGGGAACTGCAGAGGCACGAAAAACTCGTTTTAACGCAACCGACTTAACCTATTTTTATGAGAATTTATTTAAACTATATCAAGAGAACAAAAGCTGCATCGAAAAAGTATATTGGGGATTAGAAGGAGGATATGAACGAGAAATGTATGAACCACAAGTTCAATTGTTAATGTCACTTATTTTAAAAGATATAGTTCATCAGGATACACATGAAATTGTACCTGATAGTTCTAAAAACCCATGAGGAATTGACCTGATCCGCAAGCAGGGTCTTAAGGTAAATAATAAAAGGGATTGGGTAACTTAAATACCTTTTGCGCATATCCACCTTTAAGATCACTATATTGATCCCCTATCGAGGCCACAATAATGTAGCCTTTTTCAGTGAGCATTTTTCGGGTATTTGATTTAAATGGAATAATCGATTTTGAGGAATAATTCATGGGACGCAAATACAGACCGGACCATCCTGTATAACCAGCTTTGTGCAAATTTTCTTCCGTTGCCTTGCGCTCAGATTCATTTCTTCCTGTAACAAAAAACACTTTAATATTATGTTTTTGTGCATCTCGATATAAAGTGAGCATAGGCTCAATTGCTGGGGCATTAGCAGCCATTATGTCTTGATGATATGCTTCGCGATTCCCACCAAAATCACGCTTAATCATGTATTGATAATTTGATAAGCTGGTTTCATCGATGTCTAGAATCAGGGCGAGTTTTTTACCTGATTTCTCTTTTTGGTTCAGTTCGGCTTGTTGATCAATATAACTTTGGGCATTTTCAATGACTTGCGTTAACTCTTTTTGATAAAGGCCTGAATTATAATAGGTTTTGAGTTCATTTTTTACTAAAGTCAAATTCGGTGGATCAGAAAAAATTGGATTTGAAAAAAGAAAAGCAGTGCTGAGTATTAGGAGGGTGAGTGATTTATTGAGTACACGCTTCATAATCTATCCATTTTTTACTAAATGGCCAAATTATATCCTTGTTCATTTGTTTGTCAAATTAGCTTTGAATAATTACTAGAGTTCACAGGACATTTTCAATTCTTACTCAGTTGGAAAGAGGTTATGTACTTATATGGATAGCCTGCTCATCCTCAGTTATAATGCCTGCTTATTTAGTTTAAAATTGCCAGACCTATGCATTTGAAGCAACTAAAATTAGCCGGTTTTAAATCTTTTGTTGACCCTACAGTGGTTCATTTTCCGAGCCAATTGGTTGCAGTTGTTGGCCCCAATGGCTGTGGAAAATCAAATATTATCGATGCTGTACGTTGGGTTATGGGAGAAAGTTCCGCACGTAACTTGCGGGGTGAATCTATGGCCGATGTGATTTTTAATGGTTCTTCAAATCGTAAATCTGTAGGTCAGGCTTCAGTTGAACTGGTTTTTGATAATAGTCTTGGACGTTTGACAGGTCCTTTTGCCAGTTATGGCGAAATTGCCGTAAAACGCGTTGTAACTCGCGATGGTGATTCTTCATATTATTTGAATGGCAGCCGTTGTCGACGTAAAGACATCACCGATATTTTCCTTGGAACTGGTGCTGGAGCTCGTGGTTATTCAATCATTGGTCAGGGTACTATTTCTCAGCTGATTGAAGCCAGACCGGAAGACTTAAGAGCGCATCTCGAGGAAGCGGCAGGTGTCTCCAAGTATAAAGAACGACGACGAGAGACCTTACAACGTATTGATCATACGCGTGAAAATCTAACTCGTGTCGCTGATATTCGAGAAGAACTAGACAAACAATTACAGCGTCTTGAACGCCAAGCTAAAGCGGCGGAACGTTATCTTATTCTGAAAGATGAAGAGCGGTTATGCCGGGCAGAAATTTTAGCGCTAAAATGGCGAGATTTTATTGCCCAACAAGAAATAAAACAACGCCAAATACAAGAATTTGCAGTTGGATATGAGCAACAGCAAAGTGCATTAACCAAAGCAAATAAAGAGCGGATCATTTTGAATGAAACCCTGCATGATGCAGATGCACAATCGCAACAAATTCAAGCGAGTTTTTATCAGTTGGGAACTGAAATTGCACGTTTGGAAGAGACCATACAACAGCAGACACGTGAAAAAAAACGTTTGGAACAAGATCAACAGCAAATGCAGGAGGATTGGCGGGTAGCTGCGGAACAACTCAAACACGATAAAGAGGAATTGCTTCATAGTCAGCAGCACGCATGTGATCTGGAAAAACAACTTGGGCAACTAA
Organism: Legionella stuttgartensis; assembly: GCF_977063405.2. Taxonomy (NCBI): domain Bacteria; kingdom Pseudomonadati; phylum Pseudomonadota; class Gammaproteobacteria; order Legionellales; family Legionellaceae; genus Legionella; species Legionella stuttgartensis. The sequence continues at coordinate 138,823 of NZ_CDRUHA020000110.1, read as the reverse complement.
GGAATCAATTTAAAGAACAAGAAACGAGTTGGCTCGCTTCGCAAAAACAACATGCAGAGTGGGAGCTTCATTGGCAGGAGGTACAGACACAGAGCAGTACTCTGAAAAGGGAATTTCAAGTTGCACAAATTAAAGCCCAGCATTTGGAAGAGAAGCATCAGCAAACCCTATTAAGATTAGAGAAGCTTCAATTAGAACAAGAAACTATTTCTGTAGCAGATTTACAACAAACACGTGAAAATTTAGAGAGTCAACGTACTAAATTAATTGCAGATCAAGAGTTTGATGAACTGCAACTCAAACAAAGTCAAGAAAATGCCGAACAATTACGCGCCAAATTACAAGATGTAGAGCAAAAGCTACATGGATTACAAGATGATTTCCATCAAGCAAATAGTGAGCATGCCGCGTTGATGGCAGCCCAGCGTGCTGCAAAACAAGGCATGCAAAGCAACAAAAATACAATTAAGGAATGGTCAGAAAAACCTCGGTTAGTGGATATTTTACAGGTGGAAACCAAATGGCAATCTGCTTGTGAACGCGTCCTTAACGAAGCATTACATGCCTATGTGCTCGAAACTTTTGATGAACTATGGCCACAGCGAGCAATTTGTGAGCGGCAAGGCGAACATATTGTTACGCTGCGAAAAATTGTGCATCAATCCGCGCCTTATCCACGTCTCATAGAGAAAATAAAAGGGGATATCCCGGCACATGTATGCCCGTTGGAGCATATTTATACTGCGGAAGATTTTGATGAGGCATTGAGCTGGTTGCCTGAGTTAGCCGGGCATGAGTCGATTATAACTCCCGACGGGTTTTGGTTGGGGCAGGGATGGGTGAAATTTGTTACTCCAGAAACTCAAGATGAATTAGGATTATTGGCACGCCAACAAAAAATTTCTGAATTATCTCTAGTTGTTCAGGTGCTCCAGCAAAGAATTGAAACCTTAAGAACTGAGCGTGATGAAACCCATCTGCAATTACAGCGAAGTTTAAAGGAGATCGAATTACAACAACTCAATGTGAACGCTAGTAATGAGGCATTAAGAATAAATAGTGTAGCTATGAGTTCTAATGAACAAGCCATCGCTCATGCTGAAAAACAAGTAACCGCTTTAGCCTCCGAGTGCGAAGAGTTGACCCTTACTTTGGAAGAAATGGCTGCAGAAGAATATGATATAAAAGCGAAATTGCATGCGTTAGAAGAACAATGTCGAGATTATGAACAACAACATGAGCAATGTGTACGTGAAAAGCAAGAATGGTCGCAGGCTCTGGCTTTAAAAAATAAACATGTAGAAGAGTCTCGTGTTGTGCTCCATCATGCAGAATTAGAATATGACAGAGAGCGAAATAAAATACAGCAAATTAACGATCGCATTCAGCGAGAACAAGATCGTTTAAATATTTTGGAGGAGCGGCTGGAAAATTTAGCAATGCTTTGCTTGCAGACAGAAGGTCCAGGGGAAGAGCTCAACGAGCAATTGGCCCTCCAGTTGCAAAAACATAGTGAAGTGGAATTACAACTGACTCTAAGTAGAGAGCAGTCCTCACAATTAAGGATGGCGCTTGAAGAGAGTGAGAAAAATATTTTAAACTGTGATTTTGAGGTAAAACGCATCCAAGAACAAATTAGCCAGACTCGAATGGAAGAGCAGGCTTTGGCTGTGCGTGCTAGCTCCGTACATGAATCGCTTGATGAATTGGGTTTGCAAGCACAAGCATTACTGGAGTTGATACCTGCTGGTGTGACTCAAGTTATGCGGGAAGATGAATTAATCGCCCTTTCTGAAAAAATAAAACGCTTAGGTGCTATTAACCTTGCTGCAATTGAAGAGTTTACTTCAGAACAACAACGTAAAGTGTATTTGGATGAGCAGTATAATGATTTAAATCAAGCGTTAGCAACTCTGGAAACAGCCATTGAAAAAATGGATAAAGAAACCCGCTCACGTTTGGAAAATACCTTTGATCAAGTCAATTCTTCATTCAAGGCACTATTTCCGCGGTTGTTTGGTGGTGGGAGAGCGCAGCTTGAATTGACTTGTGATAATCTGTTGGAAGCTGGTATTGTAGTAATGGCACAACCTCCGGGAAAACGAAACAGTACCATTCATTTGTTGTCCGGGGGAGAGAAGGCAATGACTGCGGTAGCATTAGTTTTTGCTATTTTTCAGTTAAATCCTTCACCTTTTTGTATGCTAGATGAAGTGGATGCACCTCTAGATGATGTAAATGTGGGGCGTTTTTGCGCTTTAGTGAAAGAGATGTCACAATTCGTACAGTTTCTTTTTATTACACATAATAAGGTTACCATGGAATTGGCAGATCATTTGATTGGGGTAACTATGCGTGAACCTGGGGTATCTCGCTTGGTTGCGGTTGATGTAACACAAGCTTTGGCTATGGAGTAAATGATGCAGGCAAATTGGAGCTTAATTCTTAATGTCCTGTTGTTAATTGGCGTTATCGTAGCAATTGGGCGCTTAATGAAAGCTCGAAGACAGAGCTTAAGTCCAGAACGTTATCAACCTAATCTGGGATCACCAGAAAGGAGTTCCGATAGCACACAGAATTATAATGATGACATTATTGCAGTACGTAAAGTGAATGCTACGGCAATGGAGAGTAAAATTGAAGTGGATAAGGATTTGCAATTAAAGAAAACTGCAACAAAGCCTTCTCAACCACGTTTAATGCCTATGGATGATGAAGATGACATTAAATTAAAGATAGAAATTGAACCAAAACCAACACCTAAAATAGACGTTGAGACAAAAGGTCAAACTGATAATCAACCTACTTTGATGATGTTTTTGCTTGCAAAAGAAAACAGACAATTTGCGGGATATGAGTTATTACAAACCGTTTTGGCCGCTGGTTTACGTTTTGGCGAAGGTCAATTATTTCATCGCCATCAATTTTCTAATGGTCAAGGTCCTGTTTTATGTAGCTTGGCAGCTGCAACTACGACAGGGGTTTTTGATTTACAAAATATTGGTGCCTTTAGTGTGCGTGGTCTTTGTTTGTATATGCACTCTTCAAAAAATCCCGGGATTGATATGGAGCGATTTACAGTGATGTTAGAGACAGCAAGGCAATTAAGTGAAGGTTTGGATGCGCACTTACTTGATGATCAGCGTAAGCCTTTAACTGAAGATCGTATCGCTCGTTATTATCGCCTATTACAAATTAATCAGTCTCATTTTGAGTCTGCTGTTGGATAGGTCTCTCTTCTAGCCCGGGTCCCATAGAGGCCCCGGGAATCGGATACGGTTATTAATCTTTTTTTAAATCTGAATTTTGTTGAGCCGCATCCAGGTTGCAGTTGGGTAGGGAATAAGAATTAAACTTTTTTTACTGTTATTACCCACTTGAACTCTACGCACAAGTGTTAGTACACTAGACTTTTAGCTATGTCTTAATACTATGAACCTAAATACTGTTGCTGCATTACTTGCCCAACCATGTCAGATCAATGCTGAACTTACTGGTATCTGTACTGATAGCCGTGAACTCAAGCCAGGGAGTCTATTTATTGCCATTAGTGGTGAACGGTTTGATGGACATGATTTTATAAAAGAAGCAGAAACTCGAGGTGCAATAGCTGCAATAGTGAGTCATGCTGTAGATGGAGTGCGTATACCGCAATTTGTTGTTCCAGATCCCATCCAAGCATTGGCCAAAATAGCAGCAGCGCATCGACACAATATACATTGCCCCGTCATCGCTTTGACTGGGTCTAATGGAAAAACTACAACCAAAGAAATGATCGCTGCTATTTTACCATCTCCCTCTCATGCGACCAAAGGAAACTTTAATAATCATATTGGTGCCCCATTAAGCGTATTACAATTAAATAATCAACATCGTTATGCAGTTTTTGAGTTGGGTGCAAATCATCCGGGTGAAATCGCACACACTGTTGCAATTGTTCATCCCGATGTGACATTGATTAACAATATAGCTCCAGCACATGTGGAAGGGTTTGGTTCTATAGATGGTGTGGCTCGCGCTAAAGGAGAAATACATCAAGGCTTATCTCTTGCCGGTGTAGCCGTAGTTAATGATGATGATGCCTATGCTCATTTTTGGGATGAGTTATTGATTGATAAAAAGGTTCTTCGTTTTTCTTTAGACCATCCTGCAGACATCTATGCTCAAGATGTTGTTCTAGATGAGCAAGGTTGTGGTCAATTTTCTTTAATCGTTCCTAATGGACAAGCGGATATTCATTTAAAAATTCCTGGTTTGCATAATGTTCGTAATGCGTTAGCTGCTGCAGCATGTTGCTATGCAGTGGGGATTTCCATAAAAGAGATTCAACAGGGACTGAATGGTTTTGGCGGTGTAAAAGGACGTTTGACAGTTCTTAAAGGGAAAAAACAATCTACAGTAATCGATGATACTTATAATGCAAATTTACGTTCTGTTTTAGCCGCTTTAGAGGTATTAGCAGAACGCCCTAACAAAAAAATTTTTGTGTTTGGCGATATGGGGGAGTTGGGGACTTGGGCAACTCAGCACCATCAGGAAGTTGGATTTGCGGCGCGAAGATTGGGTATTGATCAGTTACTTAGTTGTGGCTCACACAGCAAATTAGCTGCTGAGTCATTTGGTGTTGGTGGTGAGCATTTTTCTAGCCAAGAGTTATTGGTGCAAAGCCTGGTAGAAAAATTAGCACCAGATGTTGTTGTTTTGGTAAAAGGTTCTCGATCCAGTGCAATGGAAAAAATTGTGCATCAACTGATAGATTGAGGTGATCTAACGACAACCTATGTGACAATAAAGAACCAAAGAAATATTTTTTTACGATGCTGAATGGTATGTAGGTTTGTGGTATGCTTGGCCGCTTTTTTGGCCCATTATTCTAGTGGGCAGTATTTAACACAAACCCATAATTGGGATTAACCAAGAGGAACAATTATGCTCTACTGGCTAACGCAGCTATTTCAAGGGCAATATCATGCGTTAAGAGTTTTTCAATACCTGACTTTCAGATCCATTTTAGCTTCTCTAACCGCACTTCTAGTGGGTTTATTGTGTGGCCCTGTGATGATTCGCTGGTTGCGCGGCTTACAGATTGGTCAAATGGTACGGGATGATGGTCCTCAATCACATTTATCTAAAGCAGGAACCCCGACTATGGGGGGTGTTTTAATCTTGTTGGCAATCACGGTGAGTTGTTTGCTTTGGGGTGATTTGCAACAGTCCAGTTTATGGCTCGTTCTTTTGGTTACGCTCGCAAATGGGGTGGTAGGTTGGGTTGATGATTACCGCAAACTGGTATTAAAAAACAGTAAAGGGTTGCCTGCACGTTGGAAGTATTTTTGGCAATCAGTCATTGCTCTTATTGCTGTAATTTATTTATACATGCATGCTACGTTACCTGTCCATACTCAATTAACCGTACCCTTTTTTAAATCGTTAACCATAGGTTTAGGTATTCTCTTCCCTGTTTTAGGTTATTTTGTAATTGTGGGAAGTTCCAACGCGGTGAATTTGACTGATGGACTGGATGGATTGGCCATTATGCCTATAGTTATGGTTGCAGGTGCGCTGGGGATCTTTACTTATGCTTCTGGCAATTCAGTCTATGCACCTTATCTAGGTATCCCTTATGTTCCAAATACCGGAGAATTAACAATTTTTTGTTCTTCGATTGTTGGCGCAGGACTTGGGTTTCTTTGGTACAATAGTTATCCTGCTCAGTTATTTATGGGCGATGTGGGTTCTTTGGCTTTAGGGGCTGCTTTGGGTATTGTCGCGGTGGTCATTAGAGAAGAACTGGTTTTATTAATGATGGGTGGCTTATTTGTCATAGAGACAATTTCCGTTATTCTACAGGTAGGTTATTTTAAATATACCCATGGGAAACGCTTATTCAGAATGGCACCTTTACATCATCATTTTGAATTAAAAGGATGGTCAGAGCCTAAGATAATTGTCAGATTCTGGATTATTACTGTTGTTTTTGTCTTATGCGGGTTAGCCACTTTAAAACTTCGATAAAAAGGTGCGTTCATGAATTCTCCTTTGTATTTGGTTGCAGGTTTGGGTAAAACTGGAATATCGGTAGCGCGGTATTTACGTAGAAAAAATAAACCTTTTATTGCTTTTGATACTCGTGCACAAGCTCCAAGTGTGACTGAATTTACCGAAGAATTCCCGGATGTTCTTGTTTATACTCAGCATATTCCTGATGAAGTAATAGGCCAGTTGTCAGATATAATTGCAAGTCCTGGTTTGTCTTTGGATACACCGTTTTTAAAAAAGGCCATACAAATGGGCATCTCTGTATATGGTGATATAGAGTGTTTGGCTCGAGAGATTCATGCTCCAGTGATTGCAATTACTGGAACTAATGGAAAATCAACGGTGACTACTTTAGTAGGCGAAATGGCAAAAGCAGCTGGATATAAAGTTGCTGTGGCCGGAAATATTGGAACACCAGTTCTTGATATGCTTGATGATGAGCATCAGTATGATTTATGGGTTTTGGAATTGTCCAGTTTTCAATTGGATTTAACTTATTCTTTAGCGCCAATTGCTGCTACCATTCTGAATGTATCTCCTGATCATTTAGATAGACATCATACAATGGAAGCTTACGCGCAAGCGAAACAGCGAGTGTATCATCAAGCGCAAGTGGCATTATTTAATCGCGATGATCATTACACTGTTCCAGCTACAGATGTGAATTGTATTTCTTTTGGTATTAATGCCCCTGAAAAAAATAATTGGGGTTTGATTACTCAAGAAGATAAAATATATTTGGCAAAAGGTAGTACTTGCATTTTGCCCGTTGAGTCTGTGTTGATCAAAGGAGTTCATAATTGGCTTAATGCGCTTGCTGCTTCTGCTTTAGCGGATGCTGCAGGAATTTCACATCAGCACATCAACAGTGTGTTGACCTCATTTACAGGTTTACCGCATCGGTCTCAATGGGTGCGAACTCTTGATGGCGTAGATTGGATTAATGATTCTAAAGGGACGAATATTGGTGCAACTATCTCTGCTATTAATGGAATAGGAGGTTCTATGGAAGGAAAGATTGTACTTATTGCCGGCGGGCAAGGAAAGGGCGCTGATTTTAGTGAACTGGCTCAGCCAATAGCTGATTATGTAAGATCCATTATTTTAATTGGTGAAGATGCAGATAAGATTGAAGCTGCATTAGCTAATGTAGTACCTATTTCGCGCGCTTCCTCCTTGGATAATGCTGTGGTTGTAGCTAAGTCGCAAGCCAAACCAGGCGATGTTGTTTTATTGTCTCCTGCATGTGCTAGTTTAGATATGTTCCGTGATTTTAATCATCGCGGTGAATCGTTTGCGTCTTTAGTGAATGGATTGTAATCAATGCGGCCAAGACATGTGAATCAAAGAGGCAAACCTGTCAGTAAACCTATTTCTCTTTATGATAAATGGTTGATTAGTGTGGTCATCGGTTTGTTGATTATTGGGCTGATGATGGTGGCCTCAAGTTCAGTCATGATTTCTACCAAGTATTTCCATCAACCATTTCATTTTTTGATTCGCCAAGCATGTTATTTATTTGCGGGTTTAATGATTGCCCTTATCGTGATTAGGACTGATAGTAGTGTTTGGGAGCGGCTCAGCATGCCGATGCTGCTCATTTGCTTATTTATGCTCGTTATTGTGTTGGTTCCTGGAATAGGTCGGTCAGTGAATGGCAGCCGACGATGGTTGGCTTTAGGACCAATAGGTGTGCAAGTATCTGAACTTGCCAAGCTCACTATGATCTTTTACCTTTCAGGATATCTAGTCCGTCAACAAAAGGCAGTCAGTAATAGCATTTTGGGCTTTATCAAGCCGATGGTAATTTTGGCCGTTGTTTCCTTTTTGTTATTACTTGAGCCTGATTTTGGCGCTACCGTGGTGATTTCTGGTACCGTTATGGCGATGCTATTTTTAGCGGGTGTAAAATTACGCTATTATATAGGATTGATGCTTGTAGTTATGGGTGCACTGGCCTGTTTAGCGGTTTCCTCTCCCTACCGAGTTGCTCGCTTAACGGCATTTTTAGATCCTTGGGCGGATCAATATAATAGTGGTTATCAGTTAACTCAATCTTTGATCGCATTTGGTCGAGGGGGATGGGTTGGTTCGGGTTTGGGAGAAAGCATTCAAAAATTATTGTATTTACCAGAAGCCCATACCGACTTTTTATTTGCTGTATTGGCTGAAGAGTTAGGGCTGGTAGGCATTTTAATGGTCATGTTCTTATACACTATACTGGTTATTAGAGGTATGACTATTGCATACAATGCTTATGTGCAAGAACGGTTGTTTGCTTCATATACTGCTTATGGTCTGACTTTTTGGCTGGGGCTGCAAGCAGCTATAAATATGGGTGTTAATTCGGGATTATTACCGACAAAAGGGTTAACTTTACCACTAATGAGTTATGGTGGTGCAAGTATGGTTATCAATTGTGTTGTAATTGCGTTATTATTGCGCATTGATCATGAAAATCGTTGGCAAGCTCTTGGATTGGGGCCACTGTCAGCATAAGGGGGCATTTGTGGGTAATTCAGGACAATTTATATCTTCAAGGATGGGCTGCGTAGAACAAATACATTTCGTTGGAATTGGTGGGGTTGGCATGTGTGGTATCGCTGAAGTATTACACTACCAAGGATATCGAATTACAGGTTCGGATCTAGGCGAAGGCAGTACGGTACAAAGATTAAAATCTTTGGGCATTCCTGTTTATATGGGACATAAAGCCGAACATATAAAAGGTGCTGATGTGGTTGTGCGTTCTTCGGCTGTAGGTATGAATAATCCTGAAATTGTGGCTGCTCGCGAACAAATGATACCAGTAATACCACGAGCAGCGATGCTTGCCGAACTCATGCGCTTTCGCCATGGTATTGCTGTAGCGGGAACCCATGGTAAAACAACCACAACAAGTTTAGTCAGTAGTCTCTTAGCGGAAGGTGGTTTAGATCCAAGTTTTGTTATTGGTGGGAAATTAAATAGCCTTGGGGTTAATGCTCAACTTGGTCAATCCCCCTATTTTGTTGTTGAGGCTGATGAAAGTGATGCATCCTTTTTATTCTTAAAACCCATGATGGCCATAGTGACCAATATCGATGCAGATCATATGGATAACTATGAGAATGATTTTGATAAATTAAGAACAACGTTCCTTGAATTCTTACATCATTTACCTTTTTACGGGTTAGCCGTGGTATGTATTGATGATCCAGAAGTACGTAAGATTGTTCCCGCCATTGAGCGACCAACCTTAACGTACGGATTTTCTGAGGAAGCACATTATCGTGCGACCAATTGGACTCAAAACGAACTCATTAGTGAGTTCACTGTAGTACGTCCAGTCCCTTATTCTGAATTAAATATTCAATTTCAGTATCCAGGCCGCCACAATGTATTAAATGCTTTGGCCTCTATTGCGATAGCGACGCAATTAGGTGTAGACGATGCTTCTATTAAACGTGCCTTAGCGAAGTTTCAGGGAGTGGGGCGTCGTTTTCAAATGTTAGGTGAGAAAAAATTTGAGCATGGTTCAGCTCTTATTGTTGATGACTACGGCCATCATCCTCAAGAAATTCTATCAACCATCGATGCATTTCGACATGTTTGGCCTAATAAGCGTTTGGTACATGTCTTTCAACCGCATCGTTATACAAGAACTCAATCTTTACAAGAGCAGTTTGTGGATGTGCTGAGCCTTGCAGATGAATTATTCTTATTTGATATTTATTCCGCAGGGGAACCCGAAATCCCTGGAGTAAGCAGTGAGAGTTTGGCACAGAAAATTAGAGGTAAAGATAAAAAAGTAACTCTTGTGAATGAACAATCGCTTAAAGCAAAATTGAATCAGTTGATTAAAGATGGTGATGTGATATTGATGCAGGGAGCCGGTAGTATTGGTCAAATTGCTGTAAACTTAATGAAGGAAGTGTGAGAGCAACATGAGTCCAACTGAGAATGATTGTGGCCTTGTAACTGAATTTCAAGGCAGTTTGCTTTATAATGAGTCTTTGGCAGAATATACTACCTGGCGTGTTGGGGGACCTGCTGCCAAGCTATATAAGCCCAAAAGCATTGCTGATCTGGCTATATTTCTTCGCCAGCTTCCGGAAACAGAACCTTTATTATGGTTGGGATTAGGTTCCAACTCTTTAATTCGCGATACTGGATTCCCCGGAACAGTGATTTTGACTCAAGGATGCTTAAAAGAAATTGCACTCTTAGACAAGCAAATTGTTAAAGTTGAAGCAGGGGTTTCTTGTGCGAGCATGGCGCGTTTTTGTGCGCGTAATGATTTGGCTGGTGGCGAGTTTTGGGCGGGTATCCCTGGAACAATGGGAGGCGCTTTGCGCATGAATGCCGGTTGTCATGGTGGCGAAACGTGGCAGTTTGTGGTTGAACTGCAGACCATGACGCGAAATGGTGAAATAAGAATTCGTAAGCCCGGGGAATATGAGGTTGCCTATCGACATGTGGCTGTTCCTCCCGATGAATGGTTCATCTCGGCCACATTTAAGCTTCCTCCTGGTGATAAAGAAACTTCGTTACAGGTCATAAAAGATTTGTTGGCTCATCGTGCAAACACTCAACCGACTAATGAATACAATTGTGGGTCAGTGTTTCGAAATCCACCAGAAAATTTTGCAGCTCGACTTATTGAGTCCTGTGGATTAAAAGGCTTCAATATCGGTGGGGCAGTAGTTTCTCAAAAACATGCTAATTTTATTATCAATCATCAAGGTACAGCTACTGCAGCTGATATTGAAGCATTGATAAATTTAGTACAAACTAAAGTTCGTGAGCAGACAACAATTGAGTTGGTGCGCGAAGTTCATATAATCGGAGACCGTTAAATGTCCAAGCTTCTCAATTTAGTTCTGCTTTATGGTGGAAAATCTGGAGAACATGAAATCTCATTAATTTCAGCGGCATCTGTGCTTACCCATTTGGATGCTGAAAAATATAATATTATTCCAGTAGCAATGGATAAAGAGGGATTATTTCATCTTCATCAATATCAGGATTTACTTGCTTATAAAGAAAAGCTTCCTGTAGTAACCGAACACTCAAAACCTTTGGTTGGCTTGTTCATTAATGGACGTTTATCGGTTGATGCTGATGTCGTTTTTCCTGTAGTGCATGGACCTTTATATGAAGATGGATGCTTGCAAGGAATGCTTGAATTAGCTGGTGTTGCTTATGTCGGTTGTGATGTACTTTCTTCATCCATTGGAATGGATAAAGATATGGCCAGACGCATTGTTTGCGTTGATGGTTTAAAATCAGCAAATTATAAACTCTTATCATGGCATACCTCAGCATCTGAAAGACAACACTTTTGTCATGAGGTTGCAGAGGAGTTTGGTTGGCCTTTATTTGTTAAACCTTGCTCAATGGGTTCCAGCGTAGGCATACATAAAGCAAAAAATATGGCTGAATTGTTAGTCGCAGTTGATGATGCTTTGCGCTATGACGAAGAGATTTTAGTAGAGTCCTTTATTTCTGGACGAGAAATTGAGTTATCTGTTCTGGAGAGTACTGTACCTTCGGGTGAGCCAAGAGTTAGTATTGCTGGTGAAATACGTGTACATCATCCCGATGGTTTTTATTCTTATTCCGCAAAATACTTGGAAAGTGCACAAACCGATCTGATTGTACCGGCTCCTTTGAGTCAGAATTTATACGAGCAATTAAGAAAGGCTGCTGCAGATATTTTTATCCGCTTAAAATGTAAAGGGATGGCGCGTGTGGATTTTTTTGTTAATGATAAAACAGAAACAATCTATTTTAATGAAGTAAACACCTTACCTGGATTTACTTCAATTAGTATGTATCCAAAATTATGGCAGGCGAGTGGCTTATCTTATCCTGATTTATTGGATGAATTGATTCGTATTGCGATGGTGCATCAGAATTGCCGCCAACACTTGGTAACTAACTATTTGTGAGCACCATGAATAAAAATAGGGATGTTGATTCCAGTAATTTGCGATATATCTGTTGGTTGTTGGTACTAAGTTTAAGTGCAATATTCTTAACTTGTCGCTTAGGCTACTATTATCTATCCGATGCAGAGCGCTTTCCAATTACCACAATCAAAGTCGCTGCAAATTACGAACATGTGACGCATAAAGAGCTGGAAGGGGTATTATCAAAACACTTGAGTAACAGCTTTTTTACTTTATCAATCAATGCGTTACAGAATGAGTTGAATGAGCTTGGATGGATCGATACTGCATCTGTGGAGCGTGTTTGGCCAGATACATTGAAAATAAGGCTTGTTGAAAAAAAACCCGTTGCCATTTGGGATAATGCCCTCATGACTGAGGACGGAAGATTATTCAATGAAGGTGCTGTTCCAGAAGGGCTAAGCTTACCAAAATTAAAAGGACCACTATCTCAACAAGAAGAAGTCTTACAAGTTTACGAAAAATTGAGTAAGATATTGTCAATGTATGGTTTAAACGCCACTGGACTGCATCTAAGAGAAAACCAATCCTGGGTATTACTTTTAGGCAATGATATAAAAATATATTTAGGAAAGAAAGAGTTAGAGGAACGATTGCAGCGTTTTTGTAAAGCATATCCAGCAGTGTTTGCTGAAAAAATTGAGCAATTGTCTAGCGTGGACCTGCGTTATCCACGTGGTATGGCGGTGCAGTGGAAACAACAAACGGAACGATAATGGCAAAAAAAATAGAAAAAGATATTATCACTGGATTGGATATTGGAACTTCAAAAGTAATTGCATTAATTGGAGAAGTTACAGCTGATGGTGCAATAGAAATTATCGGAATAGGTCGTCATCCCTCTCGTGGTTTAAAACGTGGTGTTGTGGTTGATATAGAGGCTACTGTGAACTCCATTCAGCGAGCGGTTCAGGAAGCTGAGCTTATGGCTGGATGTGAGGTGCGAACTGTTTATGCAGGTATTGCGGGCAGTCATATTCGTAGTTTAAATTCACATGGCATTGTTGCGATTCGCGATAAAGAAGTATCACAAGCCGATGTAGAGCGTGTGATCGATGCCGCAAAAGCTGTAGCAATTCCTGCCGATCAAAAAATTCTACACGTTTTACCGCAGGAATTTATCATCGATCAACAAGGCAGTATTCGCGAGCCCATCGGCATGTCCGGAGTACGGCTTGAATCCCGTGTACATATTGTTACGGGCTCAGTAAGTGCTGCCCAGAATATAGTCAAGTGCGTCCGTCGTTGTGGTTTAGAGGTCAATGATATTATTCTGGAGCAATTGGCTTCAAGCCATGCAGTTTTAACCGAAGATGAAAAAGATCTTGGTGTGTGCTTGATTGATATTGGTGGTGGTACTACCGATATTGCGATATTTTGCGAAGGTGCGATTCAGCATACAGCCGTAATTCCCATTGCGGGAGATCAAGTAACCAATGATATCGCTATGGCGTTGCGCACACCCACAAAAGCAGCCGAGTCCATTAAACTGAATCATGCGTGTGCTTTAACTGAACTAGCAAACTCAGATCTCATGTTGGAAGTGACTAGCGTTAATGACAGACCAGGAAGAAAGATATCAGCAAAAACCCTATCTGATGTAGTCGCGGCGCGTTATGAGGAGCTGTTTACTTTAGTACGTAATGAATTACGACGTAGTGGTTTTGAAGATAGAATGGCTGCAGGCATTGTTTTAACAGGCGGTGCTGCTAATGTTCGAGGAGGTATTGAACTTGCAGAACTTTGCTTTGAAATGCCAGTACGAAAAGGTTGTGCTCATTATGTTTCTGGATTGGCTGAAGCAACAGAAAATCCTTCATTTGCAACAGGGGTAGGCTTGTTGTTGCAAGGATACCAACAACAGTATGTATCAAACTACAAGGTTCCTACAATGAATGAGAATACCCAAAGTATATGGGCCCGTATGAAAGAATGGTTTCAGGGTAATTTTTAGGTTACAACTAACGTATATAACTAAGTCGGTGATGATTCCATTTAAGGGTTTACTGCCGAGATTTGTTGAAAGATTAAACATATGAGGGGAGCAGGTTATGTTTGAATTAATGGAAGGCCAACACCAAAGTAATAATGCTGTTATCAAGGTAGTAGGTGTTGGCGGTGGTGGTGGTAATGCCGTCCAACATATGGTTGCAGAAAATATTGATGGAGTTGAGTTTATTTGTGCTAACACTGATGCTCAAGCACTGAGAGGCTCAAATGCAAAAATACATATTCAACTAGGTGATGAGCTGACTAAAGGCTTAGGTGCAGGTGCAAATCCACAAATAGGTCGCGAAGCAGCCGAAGAAGATAGAGACCATATCCGGGAAATCTTAAGTGGTGCAGATATGGTATTCATTACCGCCGGAATGGGTGGTGGAACTGGAACAGGCGCCGCGCCGGTTTTCGCAGAGATTGCTAAGGAATTGGGTATTTTAACTGTAGCAGTTGTTACCAAACCGTTTTCATTTGAAGGTAAGCAACGTGCGTTAGCCGCAGAAGACGGAATCCGTCGCTTAGCAGAACATGTTGATTCATTGATCACGATTCCTAATAATAAATTACTCAGTGTTTTAGGAAAGAACATCAGCCTTCTAAATGCATTTAAGGCTGCAAATAATGTCTTACTTGGTGCAGTAAAAGGGATTTCTGATTTAATTACACGCCCTGGTTTGATTAACGTTGATTTTGCAGACGTACGCACAGTCATGTCAGAAATGGGTATGGCTATGATGGGTACTGGTAGTGCCGTGGGTGAACAAAGAGCACGACAAGCTGCAGAAGCAGCCATTGCATCTCCATTATTAGAGGATGTAAACTTTTCAGGCGCACGAGGAATATTAGTTAATATTACTGCTGGTCTTGACATGTCAATTGGTGAGTTTGAAGAGGTTGGTGATGTAGTTAAAGAATTCATTTCTGATGATGCAACAGTGGTGGTCGGAACAGTAATTGATCCAGACATGACGGATGAAATGCGCGTTACAGTGATTGTGACTGGTTTAGGTGATGCAAGACAGCGCCACCAACAGGCACAACCCCAATCTCATCGGGCTCGTTTGCTTGAAACAACGCGAAGTGATGGTTCTTTTGATTATCAACAATTAGAGAGACCAGCAGTTGTTCGTAAACAAGCTCAATCAGGCGTGTCCTCTGGCGCAAAACAAGGGGATAGCATTCCAGATGTAGATTATCTTGATATTCCAGCATTTTTACGCCGGCAAGAAGAGGTGTAAAAATATATTAGACCCTTCATTTGCTTAGTGTGGATGAAGGGAAGTTTAATTTTTGATAAAAAAATAATTAGACTAAATATTAAAATATTGATACGATCACTAGGTTTTGCGTGCAAAATAAAAAATTTTAAAAAATGATATTATGAGGAACAAGGTGAGCACTGAATGACAAAACAAAGAACTCCTAAAAAGGTGATCCAGGCAACTGGTGTAGGATTGCATTCCGGTGAAAAAGTGCTTTTAACCTTGAGACCTGCTCCTGTTAATACAGGTATAGTTTTTAGAAGAGTGGACCTTTCGCCCGTAGTAGAAATACCCGCATCATACGAAAATGTGGGCGATACGATGTTATGTACCACATTACACCATGGACCAGTTAAAATTGCCACCGTGGAACATTTACTATCTGCCCTAGCAGGATTAGGGATTGATAATGCCTATATTGATGTGAATGCTCCAGAGTTACCCATTATGGATGGCAGTGCCGCTCCTTTTGTTTTCTTGATCCAATCAGCTGGAATACGTGAACAAAACGCGCCTAAAAAATACATTCGTATTCTTAAGCCTATTCGGGTGGAAGACAATGGAAAATACGTTCAATTTTATCCTTATGATGGGTATAAAATTGCCTTCACCATTGACTTTGATCACCCTGCTTTTAATGATAAGCCACAAACTGTAAGTTTTGATTTTTCAACGACTTCTTATGTGAAAGAAGTATGCAGAGCACGTACGTTTGGATTCCTTTCCGATTATGAAAAACTAAGAGAATGTGATTTGGCAAAAGGCGGAAGCTTGGATAATGCTATAGTAGTTGATGATTATCGTGTTCTCAACGATGATGGACTTCGTTTTGAATCAGAGTTTGTTTCTCATAAGGTATTGGATGCAATTGGTGACCTATACCTGTTGGGTTCGAGTTTGATTGGTGCATTTGAAGGGTACAAATCAGGTCATGAACTGAATAATAGATTGTTGCGTGAGTTAATGGTAAGACAAGACGCTTGGGAATATACTTATTTTGATAAAGAAGAATATCTTCCTACAATGCACACTGAATTTTATCCTGTCGAAGCGTAGGAATGTAGCCTGGGTGAAGATAACGTCGTAACCCAGGAAAACAGAACCGCATGTCTCTGGTTATGATTTGCCTCCACCTGGCTACGTTTATTTTGAAAATAAATGATTGGCAAGGGAGCCTTGTGGCATGAAACTAAATATTAGCCTTTTTACTTTTGCTTTGTTATGCAGTACCTCAATATATTCTGCAAGTACTCAAAAAACACCCGAAACAAATGCTGAACAAGCACTCCATATGAATTGGTTGGATACCAATATCTCCCCAAGCAAAGATTTTTATGCCTATGCAGTGGGTAATTGGCAAAAAAATAATCCCATTCCTCCAGATTATTCAAGTTGGGGAAGCTTTAATCTAATTAGTGAGAAAGTCCAAAATATTATTCATCAAATGTTAATCGATGCAGCTAAAAATACAAATGCAAAGCCAGGCAGTATAGAACAAAAAGTGGGTGATTTTTATTATAGTGGTATGGATGAGGCGAGCATTAATCAACTGGGTATTAAACCGCTGCAGCAAGAATTTGATCGAATTAATCATTTGAAAAGTTTAACTGATTTACAAAAAGAAATAGCTCATTTACACCAAATTGGAGTTGATGTTTTTTTTAATTTTGGCAGTATGCAAGATTTTAAAAACAGTGAGGATATGATTGCGGCGGCCATTCAGAGCGGATTGGGATTGCCCGATCGTGATTATTATTTAAAAGATGATGCTAAATTTAAACAAATTCGAGAAGCTTATATAAATCATATAGCCAAAATGTTTGAGCTATTAGGTGATTCCCCCGAGAAAGCAGCTGTTGAAGCCAAGACAGTGATGAAGTTAGAAACACAAATGGCAAAGGCTTCTATGTCACAGATAGAACAACGTGACCCTCATGCGGTATATCATATTATGGATAGGGCGCAACTTGCTCAAGTCACTCCAGATTTTTCTTGGCCAGCCTATTTTTCGGCAATGGGACTTGATCAAATAAAAAGTATTAATTTAGCAATGCCTGGTTTTTTTAAGGACATGAACAATCAATTGAAAACGGTATCTTTAGACGATTGGAAAATATATTTACGTTGGCATTTAATTGATGCCTTTGCCTCGTATTTGTCTGCTCCTTTTGTCGCTCAAAATTTTAAAATGGTTTCGGTTTTGACGGGTGCTGAGAAAATACTCCCACGATGGAAACGGGTTGTTGCTACGGAAAATGGGGCTTTGGGTTTTGCTATAGGTAAAATGTATGTGGACCGCTATTTTTCTCCTGAAGATAAGAAACAAGCTTTGGATATACTCAAAAATATTCGCACCGTTTTACAGGAAGACATTAGTACTCTATCCTGGATGACTCCTGCTACTCGTGAGGCTGCATTAAAAAAACTTTCAATGATGGAAGAGCGAGTAGGTTACCCCTCCAAGTGGAGAGATTATTCCAAATTGGTAGTTAATAGAGGTCCATACGTATTAAACGTAATTCGAGCTAATGAATTTTTAACGAATCGTGATCTTAATAAAATCGGTAAGCCTATAGATAGAACCGAATGGGTTATGACACCACAAACCATCAATGCATATTATGATCCTTCAATGAATAATTTGAATATTCCAGCAGGGATTCTTCAATCGCCGTTTTTTGATCCCAAAGCACCTGCTGCCGTAAATTATGGAGCCATTGGTTTCGTAATGGGACATGAAATGACCCATGGATTTGATGATCAAGGTGCACAATTTGATGGTCATGGAAATTTAAAGAATTGGTGGACTCCCAGTGATTTGGAAAAGTTCCAGGCAGCAACACAGTGCATTGTGAATCAGTTCTCTCAGTATGTTGTAGATGATAATTTGCATGTACAAGGCAAATTAGTTGTAGGAGAAGCTGCTGCAGATTTAGGGGGTATTACCCTAGCCTATAGAGCATTTAAGCATTCTGATGCCTATAAAAATGCACCTACAATTGGCGGTTTTACTCCGGATCAACAATTTTTTATCGCCACAGCACATGTTTGGGCGATGAACATTCGACCACAACAATTACGTAATCAGGTCACTACCGATCCTCACCCTCCTGCCCAATACAGAGTGAACGGAAGTTTAGCGAACATTCCTCAATTTCAGGAAGCGTTCCATATTCCTAGTGACAGTCCCATGGTGAATAAAAACCGCTGTGTGATTTGGTAATTACTCGGCTCCTCCTGAATATTCGGGAGGATGTTGCCGTATGCAGTGAAAATAAAAATAATTAAATTGCATCCATTCTGAACATTGGTTAGACTTTCTGCACTGTATCAATTAATTGTGGAGATAATGATGACTAAAGAAGAAATGATTTGTCGTATCGTACGTTATGTAACCCAAAAACCAAGCACCAAAAAAGCGTGTTGTGGATGATTAATTTATCTGACCTACTTGATTACAAAAATAAAACTGTAGTCAATCATTTTTGCTCTTATCATCCTGACTTTTCTGAACAAGAAGGTCAGGTTTTATTTGCGGATTTATTAGCTTGGATGTGGCTAAATGCGCAAAGGGCAAAACAAGGTAAGAAAACCTACCTTTTTGGGCCATTACTTATTCTTGATGAGATGTGGCACACCTTTATTCTCCATACACGTGATTATCTCGATTTTTCAATACGCCATTTTGATACCTATTTTCATCATGATGTTGAGCCAAGTGGTCAAGAACATATAATAGAAGAAGAAGAACTGACTGAATATCTGCAAGATTGTTTTGCTTATCTGGGCTCGGAATGGGTAGCTCGTCGTTTTGCAACAGCACTAACTGAAACACATTCCTAATTCTGTACTATTGTAGACACTGTCTTTAAAAGCAAGCTAAGTTTTTATTAAAAGGTTGTTGGCTTTTAAATAACGTTCTTGATGATTCACGACGAAGGATCTCCTGATTTTGACGAGGGCAATGAGGCTACAATGAATTAAGTCAATGTTAGTTCATGAAGACAGACAAACATCTTGACTGCTCCGTATACATTTCCTTTAATTCTCTCCGTCAGCCAAATGCAATAGTGCTTTTTGTAAGGGTTCATAGGTACAATTTTGGCTTTCACTAATAATGATCGATTTTGCTTTTTCAGATAACTCATGCTTTTGGGGTAGCACTGATTTGTTATATTGTGCTGTTGGCTCAATAACAACCACTTTAATTGAAGAAAGTTGATACATTCCAGCTTCTTTGCGTAATTTATCGCGCAACTCAGGAATCGCATAACGTAATTGAGTGGCCCAGGCAGCGTCAGAAGTTGTTAATAGCAAACATCCTTTATTAAAACTGCCAACCTGACATTGATTTGCTAAAACATCAGGAAGCATCAGCTTAATTTTATTTGCAAGCTCTTCTAATTGAACAGAGCGTTGGCAGAGGTCAGCAAGTTGTTTATTAAGGCAACGACTAATAGAGCGCATTTTTCGATTCTAAATAAATAAAAATGTAAGAGAGTTAGTATATACTTCGTATGAAGTATAGAATAGTAAATTCGAGCTAAATGCAATATTATAATTTTTTGTAGACTTTCATGATTATAGGTGAATCAATGTTTGAAAAGCCCTACGACAGTAATGTTATTTATTTTACCCGCATGCATTGGATTATATTTTTTTGGCCAGTTGTATCGTTATGCGCTGCTCTAATAATCGTTAATTATGTGGAAATCGATTTCTTACATAAACTTGGGTACGGTTTTGCAGCGCTAGCCTTGATATGGATTGGCATAACCTGGATGACGTATTATTTTTCTTCTCTCACAATCAAGAAAAATCATGTGATTATTCGCACTGGAGTCGTCGTGAGACAAACGATTGATATTCCACTAAGTAAAATTGAAGCGATAGACATTCGTCAATCCATTATGGGCAGTCTTTTGAGTTATGGGATGATAAGCATCACAGGTACAGGTGGTACTCGTCGTATTATTAATTTTTTGCATAACCCTCTGACGTGCAGACGCTATATTGAACAGCTGATGGGTGAATTACATCGTAATGATTAACCCTAGGTTTTTTGTCGCTTAACCTACAAAGGAGTCTGTTGCTTAGCCCAGGCTCCTGGGTTCAGGCTTAAGCTTTCACCCAGGTTACAATCGAACACTATCGATTCTTAGTTAATACAGCGAAATTAAATTCTTGATAGAAGCTCTGCTCTTGTTTTCTCATCAACAAAAGCGGCTTCAATGGCCATCCGTGTTATTGCATTCATTGTCTCATCACTATAGTGGTATGACTTTTGTACACGTTGATATTCCTGACCCAGGGTAGTACTCATAAAAGGTGGATCATCTGAATTGATGCTAATTTTAATCCCTGCATTATAAAATTTAGGTAAGGGATGCTCATTCATATCTTTAAACAGGCCCAAAAAGATATTACTTGTAGGACAAATTTCTAAAGTAATATTTCTTTCTTTTACCATTGCCATGGTATCTGGTGAATAAATTGAATTAACTCCATGTCCTATACGTTGGATTGGTAGATTTTCCATCGCCTCGACCATCCCGCTTGCAGGAGCAAACTCTCCTGCATGGACTGTGCATTGTAGACCAGCATCCGCCGCAATATGGTAGGCTTTACTGAATAATTTAGGAGGGAATTTTGCCTCATCACCGCCCAAACCAAAGCCTGTGACGCAAGGAAATTTATCTTTATGAGCTTGTTGCGCTACATGCTCTACTGCTTCCACACCAAAATGACGAACGGCGGTAATTAAAATACGTCCTATGATATTGAACTGTTCTTTAGCATCATCAATTGCTTGTTGAATTGCAGCTAAATGTTCAGCGGAAGGGATTTTACTGGAGAGCTCTGCATGATCGGGTGAGTACATCATCTCTACATAAATCGCATCTTCTTGAGCACGAGATCGTAAATAGTCAAAGGTGATATCATAATAATCCTGAGGATAACGAATTACGGATGCCAGTGTGTCATAAACCTTTAAGAAGTCGAGAAAGTCTTTGGATAAATAACTTTTTCCATCAGGTGCAACAAGGCCTTCAGGGAGAACTAATTTATTACGTGCAGCCAGCTTTGCGGCTAATCCAGGAGTGATGGTACCTTCCAAATGGACATGTAACTCCGCTTTCTTTAAACTCATCCTTTGCTCCTAATTTCTTTAAAAGTTAGAGTAATGGTAACTTAGATAAAAAAGCTATAAAATACCCGATTTAAATTATAGTTATTTGGATTGGTTATGAACTCCGATGATATAGATAAAGCTTATGTTAGTCCTTATGATAAATTTTTCTTTGAATTTGATGCAACTCATAATAAATCTGCATCGCAAATAAAAGAAATTAACAAGCACAAGCGTATTTTTATGATGCGTGATAATAAAGATTATGGAAATGAAAAGGGTGAAATCTGGGAAGAATTTTAATCTTCGCATAGCCTCGGTAAAAGCAATCCGAACTTTACATTAGATTGTTTCCAGGCGTTCATCCTCCAGGACAGTGATCGTTAGCATTTCTCCCTCAAAGGAGTCTATGACGAAGGATGTCCTTATTTTGCATTCTATTTACTGATAATGCCATCTCATTTACTGAGATCCTTCTACGCTTGTGAACATTTATTTAAAAGCCATCGTAGCCTGGGTGAAGGCGCAAGCCTTAACATGGGGAAATCTTTATCAGAAAAACCCGGACTCCGCTTCGCTGCATCCGGGCTACACGTAGTGTTTGACAAAATGCATCTTGTGATCGCTTATACATTACAAAAACAATCTTGCGAAACATGGATGATTTTATTTAGCCCAAAAAGAAATGTAATGCTTTGTAAGCCAGGATAGTCAAAATAGAAGCAGCGGGTAATGTTAAAACCCATGACATGAAGATGTTACGAATTACAATCAGATTTAACGCACCAATACCTCGTGCCAAGCCCACTCCAAGAACAGCACCAACTAATGTTTGCGTTGCTGAAACTGGAATACCTGTACTTGTTGCTACCACTACGGTTGTTGCAGCGGAAAGCGTTGCTGCAAAGGCACGGCTGGGTGTCAAAGCGGTGATCGCGCTACCTACGGTTTCAATGACTTTTCTACCGTACATAAGAAGGCCCGTAACGACACCAACACAACCTAATAAGATAATCCATGCGGGGTAATTATTAGCATCAAAAACTTGATGCGAACTCATGATCAAGCTATAGATGATTGAAAGTGGACCTACTGCTAAGGCCACGTCATTGGAGCCATGTGCAAAAGCCATCGCACAAGCAGTCATAGCCATAAGCACGGCAAAATATTTTTCAACTTGGATAAATCGCTCTCTACGTCTTATTCTAGGGTGTTCTGGGATGCGTTTAATGATGACCATTCCAATAATTGTAATAATAATGCTCGTTGCTAAAGTAACAGCTAGATTTTGCTTGAAATTCAGGTGAATATGAAAATGATTGAGCCCTTTAAATACGGTGATAAATGACAAAATAGAGCCAATAAGGAACAGATAAATAGGGATATATAATTTAGCTTTGGTAAGTGGGTTACTTTTAACAAAAATAGTTTGTTGAATGCTGGTAAACAATATGAAAGCAGTGATTCCGGAAATCATTGGAGAGGTAATCCAACTTACAGCAATACGACTTACTTGATTCCAATGAATTGCTTGGGGGCCTAGTACTATGGTCCCAAAACCTACCATCGAACCAACTAAGGCATTAGTAATAGAAACAGGAACTCCAAGATAGCTCGCAAGATTCATCCAGATTGTACATGCTAATAAAACCCCCAACATTCCCTCTATAAGGATCAAGGGTTGTCCAGAGAGTTCACTGGAGTTAATAATTCCATCACGCATTGTTTCGGTAACACCAGTTCCACCTAAAAATGCACCTGCAAATTCAAAAATTATGGCGATTAGCATTGCTTGCTTGACGGTAACGGCTTTTGAGCCCATTGTAGTGCTCATGACATTAGCTAAATCATTGGCACCGACACCCCAAGTCATCAAAAAACACAAAATGACTGCTACAAGAAGATATATAATTGAATAATCCATAGAAGTTGACTACCGGGCTATTAGAATTTGAAGACGACTGCCCACATGTTGAGCGCCATCGGCTAAATCATCAATCCATTGGACCAATTTGTAGAGAAAAATTGCATCAATTGCAGACAAGTCTTTTTCGATTTCAAAAATACGATGTCGAATATCTGCAAGGCGTTCATCACTGTCATGTTCAATCTCATAAAGGGTTAAGATCATTTCCTCAACAATCTTGACTTCAGAGCCCCTGAAACCAGTCTCTAGTAATTCATCTAACTCATTAATTGCTTTGCAAGCCTGTTTTGATGCGTCAAGACAACGACTTAAAAAAGGCATAAAAATGGGAACTATTGCTGCGGGGACGGTCATTTGTCTACTAATAATAAGTATCGCAATATCTTCTGTCTTATTCGCGATGAAGTCTTGAGCACTAAGCAACTCAAGCAAATCAGTACGAGAAACAGGAAGGAAAAGTCCAGTAGGCAAATGAAGACGTAGATCTCGCTTGATTAAATCTGCTTCCTTTTCAAGAGAAATTATTTTTTCTTTTATTTTATTGGCCGTCGTCCAGTCTTTTTTTAGAACCGCTTCAAAAAATGGGTAGAGCTGTTTGGCACATTGGTGCACTTTTCGCATGTGTTGTTCTATCGGTCTAATTGGTGAAGGACCAAACATATTAAATATGCTACCCATGATGTTCGCATCTCTTAGGCAAATTTTTGAGAAGTATACCCAAACTTTTTCCGGAACAAAACTATTGAATTGCAGTTAACTAATTTTTTCGCTTTATTATTGGATTTTTAGGGTGAAAAATAAAAATATTTTCAATTTGCTGCAATGATTTTTTATATTGGTCTACAATTGAAAATATTAGGGTTTTCCACAATACATTGTTTTACTCAGATCGATGAAATCGGAACAAGGAGCTCAGGATGAAGCGATTTTGGCTAATAAGTTTATTGTTGTTAGCACATAACGTATTTTCCCAAACGATTACTAAGGTAATTGAATTGCATTATGTTCCTGTCGAAAAAGTTATCCAATTGGTACAACCTTTGCTGCAAACTGGAGAAAAAATAAGTGGCTCCGATCAAACCTTAGTCGTTCAGGTTTCTCCTGAAACATTAACCCAAATTAGAACCGTATTACATCAAATCGATGTACCACCAGTAACATTTAATATTTCTATTTATCAAGGTGACCCAAATTGGCTTAGTGCACAAAATGAAAATTCGGTAACTTATAGCACAAACTCTCCGGCTGAAGTGAAACGTTCCCAATCGGTTAAAGTGATGAATGGAGAATCTGCTTTCGTTTCGACTGATCAAGAGGTACCCATTATTACTGCTGTAGGTGCGGGTTTTTTTACAGGAATCGAGTATCAACAACATCAAATTAAAAATGGTTTATTAGTACAGCCCGTCATGCGTGGATCACAGGTTGAATTGAAGCTGCGTCGGGTGCGTGAACAACAAAATCCTGCTGGCGGCCAACAATTTGATGATCAAAATATAGACACAACATTGATGGTACCATTAAATAAGTGGGTTTCTTTGGGAAGTCCAGAGGGAACACAGGATACGGATTCCACCTCGGTTTCATATACAGCAGGAAGACCATTTTCCCAACAAGCAACGCTTTATGTAAAGGTTACGGTGGTAGGTAATCATTAAAATAGTTGAATAAAAAACGAACAACTGGTGTATAATTAAAATAGAAGCAGCTAAATAAACCGACCTTTTATGGAGGGCTCATGGCAATTATAAGCTCCTTGGCTAATCACTTGCTCATTGCGATGCCTTCCCTCAATGATCCTAATTTTGAACGAACTGTAATTTATATCTGTGAACACCATGAGCAAGGTTCGGTCGGTTTGATTATAAATCGCCCCATGCAATTTCCCTTGTCAATTGTTTTTGAACAATTACATATTGAACCGGTTCGTATAGAGCAAAGCCATTTACCATTAATGTTTGGCGGACCCGTACAGCCGGAAAGAGGATTTGTTATTCATAAACAATTAGGGGGGTGGCGTTCTAGTTTGTTTTTGCAAGATGAGGTGACGGTTACGACATCAAATGATATTATTCGCGCCATTGCAGAGGATAAAGGACCTAAAGATGTTTTAATTACTTTAGGTTATGCTGGATGGGTTGAGCAACAATTAGAAAAAGAGATCCTTGAGAATACATGGTTAGTTTGCCCATATCGCTCCGAAATTCTGTATGAGGTGCCCTTCGAAGATCGTTGGGATTATGCAGGATCCACTTTAGGGATCAAAATGAGTCAACTTAGTTCAAATATCGGCCATGCCTAGTCCTGTTTTCATAGGTTTTGATTTTGGTTATAAACGCATTGGTGTTGCCGTAGGTCAACAACTAACGTGTAGTGCTTCTCCTCTTGCTACTCTTAATGCGCGTGTGGGTGTTCCTGATTGGAATGCAGTCGCTAAAGTTATTGCGGAATGGTCCCCTCAAGGATTAATTGTTGGTATTCCCACGTGTATTGATGGCAGTGAATTATATACAACTTCTGCTGCGCGTCGGTTTGCCAAAGAATTACGCAAGCGATTTTCTTTGCCGGTTCATTTAGTCGATGAACGACTCTCAACAGTTGAGGCGAGGGAGCAATTGTTTGCACAAGGTGGATATCGTAAAATCAAACAATCTGAGGTAGATAGTATAGCGGCTTGTGTTATACTTGAGCAATGGCTGCAACATCCTGAATAGGGCTTTTTCTATTTCTATTATCTTGAGCTCAATCTAACGAAATGGAAAAGAAACCCTGGATTTTTGGGAGTGAAGTTAAAAGAGATAAGGGTTTTATGAATCATTTTTTAGAAATTAGTCAATTATCACGACAACAGATTGAGTCTTTATTGCACCGCGCGGTTTATTTCAAAAACCATGGCCAATCCCAATATCCTTCATATGCACAACATACGGTTGCGAATTTATTTTATGAAAATAGTACCCGCACCCGGGTGAGTTTTGAGTTGGCTGCCAATCGTTTATCTATGCCAGTAATCAATCTGGATTTACAGAGCTCTTCTGAAACTAAGGGTGAGATTATTGAGGACACCATCCGTACCCTGGCTGCAATGGGAATTAAATATTTTGTAATTCGTCATTCGCAAGATGGTTTGCAACAAAGTTTAGCAAGTCAAGTCGGTGATAGTGTTCACATAATAAATGCTGGTGACGGCACTCATGCTCATCCAAGTCAGGGTTTGCTTGATATGATGACGATCCTTGAACAAAAACCACAATTGGATCAATTAAAAATAGCAATTTTGGGAAATATTAGACACTCACGTGTTGCTAATTCATTTCAATGCATTTGTGCACAACTCGGTGTAGGTGAGCTTGTTTTAGTTGCGCCGGAACTGTGGCAACCAAAGACCTTGCATTATGGACGGGCAACTCAAGACTTACACGATGGATTATCTGATGCTGACGTCGTGATTTGTTTGCGGGTTCAGCACGAGCGTTTATTAGAGTCTGATCATTTGGATCTCGATTCTTATCGACGTGATTTTGCATTAACCAAAGAAAATCTAGCGTATACTAAATCGGATGTGATGGTGATGCACCCGGGACCTATAAATCGTGGTGTTGAAATAGACAGTAATGTGGCCGATGGGCCAAATTCCTTTATACTAAATCAAGTTGCTAATGGTGTTTTCGTACGTATGGCAATTTTTGATGCGTTATGTAAGCAAAGCT
This sequence comes from Legionella stuttgartensis, assembly GCF_977063405.2. Lineage (NCBI taxonomy): Bacteria > Pseudomonadati > Pseudomonadota > Gammaproteobacteria > Legionellales > Legionellaceae > Legionella > Legionella stuttgartensis. Next base: position 111,803 of record NZ_CDRUHA020000110.1, on the reverse strand, counting down.
AATTATTTTGAGAAGCTACAGTGGAAGTGCAATTTAATACGGAAAGAGTTAAGGATAAATGGATGAGTCGTTGCTACCAGAAAATAGGCATTCTTCTGCTACTGAGCTTTTATTGCTTACTGACCTATTTTATTTTTAATCATTATCAACGTATTGATTTTTCTTCTTTTTATTTCTCCTCTCAGGCTTTTTTACAGGGTGAAAATCCTTATAGAAATTTTTTTACTACCTACTTATCTTCTACAAAAATATTACCTGCCAATTTGAATCCTCCATTTGTTTTGTGGAGTTTTAGTTTTTTAGCATATTTTAATTATTCGAATGCATTACTTTTTTGGTTTTGTTTTTCTTTTGTTCTGGGAATAATTGGGGTTACCATAACATTTTATTATGCTTTTTCTAAACGATTTTTTCATAAAAACTATGTAAATCTATACCTCCTTTATTTCGCATTTTTTCCAACACTAATGAATTTTGTTACTCAGCAATTTGGTTGCGTTTTATTGTTCCTCATTATGTTGGGTTATTATTTTTATCTAAATCGCCGGGATTATCTTGCAGGTATATTTTGGGGTATTATCATTGCGATTAAATTGTTTCCTGCACTGTTATTTTTCTATGTTGTAAAACAAGGTCGTCTTCGTGTTTTTCTGAGTATGCTTGTTACATTCTTGATTGCTGTATTTATTCCAGTGCTGGTATATGGTTCAGAGGTTTACCATCAATATTTTAAAATGATGCATAATGTATTTTGGTATGGTGATGAGTGGAATGCTTCAATTTATGGTTTTATGTTTCGATTATTCTTTGGTGGCGAAATACTCCCTAATATGTCGTATTTAATACCGGTTAATTTGGTTTATAGTGTTATTTTTGTCATTTTAATTTTATGGTATTGGCGCAACCTTGGACCAACAGAGAATGCTCCGATAAACCACCAACCTTTTTGTTTGACTTTGGCTATGATGCTACTTCTAAGTCCTTTTGGTTGGGTTTATTATTTTCCTTTATTAATTTTGCCAATGACCCTTCTTTGGTTTGAAGCAGCCCTAGAGAACCAAAATATCTCTATAAAAACAATGATTATTTGGCTTCTATGTCTTTTTCTTATCAATTTTCCTGTTGATTATGTAAATAGCAAAGAGATGGATCATTTACTGGTACGAATCAGCTTTTTCTCTACTTTTTTTTATGGTTTATTATTTTTAATTTATCTTTTAGTTAAAAGAAAAAAAATTTATGGTCATAATGAAATAATCGGTGATGGAGTAAAGCATTATTCGATATCAGTGATAATTATTATTTTTATATTCGGCGTGTTTGTCCCGATAATATATTATCTTACGCGTTTGTTAAATTTGCATTTGAATTTAGGATTACCCTAAATTCAAGCGCAATCCATCCTGGATTATAAATTTCCTGGAGTCGATAAAGTATGTCTAAAGGACAATGCTTGTTGTAGATGAATTTTAGAAACCTGGCTGCTTTCATTTATGTCCGCTATAGTTCGTGCAACTTTCAATAAGCGATGATACCCTCGAGCAGAAAGTTTAAATTGCAGCATCGATTGACGTAAAAAATCCTGTTCTTGAGAACCTAATTCACAAATCTTTTCACAAGTATTAGCGCTTAAATAGGCATTCAAGCAATTTTGTCGCTCCACTTGTATTGATCGGACTTTGATAACTTTTTCTCGGATTAATTCACTTTGTTTCATGGGATTAACATTAGGAGCAACTAATTCTTCCTGGGTTAGCGCTTGGACCGAGATATGCATATCAATACGATCCATCAAAGGAGCAGAAATCTTCGCATGATAACGTTTAATACGATCAGGGCTGCATAAACAGTTTGCTTGAGGATTACCCCATTGTCCACATGGGCAAGGATTCATTGCAGCGATGAACTGAAATTGAGCGGGAAATTCTGTTTGTGCCGCGGCTCTTGAAATGCATACGGTTCCTGATTCAAGCGGTTGTCTAAGCGTTTCTAGAACTTGCCGGTTAAATTCAGGTAACTCATCAAGAAACAAAACCCCATGATGTGCCAGAGAGATTTCTCCCGGCTTAGGCGGGTTTCCTCCGCCAACTAAAGAGACAGGTGATGCGGTGTGATGTGGGGCGCGAAAGGGGGGTGAGCGCCAATTGCTAAAATCAGGTAATTTACCACGTATGGAATTGATGACCACACATTCCAATGCCTCTGTTTCAGATAATTGAGGTAATAAGGTATTAAATCGCTTTGCTAACATCGTTTTGCCGCTTCCAGGGGCCCCACTTAGCAAAATACTGTGACCACCACATGCTGCAATTTCCATTGCTTTTTTCGCATGAAATTGTCCTTTGATATCAGACCAATCCATAGTGTATTGTGTGGTACATGATTCAGGCTTGGGTGGGAGAGCGTGTAATGATGTTCCTTGGCAAAGGTAGCTGCATATTTCTCTCAAATTGTTGGCACTATAGATGTTTTGATAGCCGGTTAATGATGCTTCATGAGCATTGGCGCTGGCAATAATAAGTAAACTTTGGCTTTTATGCGCTGCTAAGACTGCAGGAATAATAGCGGAAATGCCTCGAAGTTCTCCACTTAAGGCAAGTTCTGCTATAAATTCGTGATTGGCTAATTGATTTTGGGGAATTTGATTTGATGCAGCAAGAATTCCAAGAGCGATTGGCAAATCAAAACCACTTCCTGTTTTGGGTAAATCGGCAGGTCCCAAGTTCACAGTGATTCTGCGGCAGGGAAATTCAAATTGACTATTAATAATCGCAGAACGAACTCGATCCTTACTTTCCTTTACTGCGGTTTCGGCAAGGCCTACTATTGTAAATCCAGGCAAACCATTTGATAAATGAACTTCTACTGACACGGGTTGTGCCAATATCCCAACAGTACTACGTGTTTTAGTAAATGCAAGATTCATTGCTTATTCCTGTGATGTTGGACTAATTGAGCGACAAAATTTCCTATTCGCCGCTTAAACTATTTTGTAATTATTTTTGATCTTTATTAAGCTGGGTCATTAATATATCGACTTGCTTTTGAAGTTGTTCTACTTTTTCGCGAGTTCGTGTCAGAACTTTGGTTTGTACATCAAATTCTTCACGAGTAATAAGTTCCATGTGAGAAAAGGCAGCTTGAAGCACTTCTTTAAATTTTTGTTGGATGTCTTTTTCAATGTTTTGTAGACTGGGGGGAAGAGCTGAAAAAAGTTTTTTTGCTAAATCATCAAATTGCTTGGGGTCGAACATAATCACTCCATGTTTGTTTTTGCAAAGAGTCTAACAAAAGTATAAACACAGCGGAATATATTATGAAAATGATTATGGCAATTATTAAGCCTTTTAAATTAGATGATGTTCATGAGGCATTAATGGAAATTGGAGTACCGGGAATAACCATTTCTGAAACGCGTGGTTTCGGACGACAAAAAGGTCATACTGAATTGTATCGTGGGGCTGAATATGTGGTGGATTTTCTTCCTAAAATTAAAATTGAATTAGCGTTACCAGATGATATGGTGGAAGCTGCGATTGAAGCAATTTGCAAGTCAGCATATACCGGTAAGATTGGGGATGGCAAAATTTTTGTTTACGAATTACAACAAGTGGTTCGCGTGCGTACTGGGGAAATCAATGCAGATGCTTTAACCTAAAAACTAGAATTATCCACCATACCAATAAATGGCGCGTTGGGTTATTACGGCGTTAAGCTGAATATCCCAAGGTTCTGGTTCGAGGTACTCATCGACACGTTGGAATTGGTACGCTACGCCAAGCAAAGGACAGTTTTCTTTGCCTTTAAAGGTACGATCGTAATAACCAGCACCCATACCAACACGATTACAGCGTACATCAAAAGCAACTAACGGAACAAAGACCAAATCCAGTTCCTCTACTGGGATTGCTAAATCAGGACTAACATCGGGCTCAGAAATCCCATAGCGATTTTTTTGAAAAGGGGTATCCGCTGTAGCAGGTAAAAAAGAAAGGGTTAAATCCTCATTGAGGACAGGGAAATAACAAATTTTCCCTTGTAAAAGCGCATTTTTCCATAGCTCATCTAAGTCAATTTCGCCGTTTATCGCAAAATAAAGTGCTATTTGCTTGGCATGGCGATATTGCTCCAGCAAGCGGATGCGGGTACAAACTTGAGTTGAAGCTGTGGCGCGATACGAAACAGATATCTTGGAGCGTATTTGTTTCATTGTATCTCTTAATGCCTTCTTGACGTAATCTGTCATAAGTTATCAATGTATTGTGCTTATTAAATTATCGATTCTTTATTGTAAAAATTCAAGGTATTGAAATCTTGGAAAAAATTTGTCACTCTCAAAATCACAGGGAATTGCTATTTTTAAAAAAAAAACTAGTCAAGACAAAAAAAATAAGGTATATAAGCCGTCCTGGTTTTTAGATCCTTTTGGATGGTTCTAGGTACAGTATAACTCATTGAGAGAATGGTATGAGTGATTTGTTTGAAGATGATGAAGATGCTGTTGTAGAAGTCGGAGAAGACTTCGGTGATGTTGATAGCGAATTGGATGTTGAAGCAGAAGTTACGGAAAATGTTCCTCGTGGTTTGGATGCACGTAGGCGATTGGAAAATATGTTGGACGAAAAACGTTTACGGGATGAACTGGACGATTTTGGAGACTATTAAACCCAATTCGTCAGTAATCATTTCGTAGTGAATCAACTGACAAATTAGGGTTAAGCACCGTTTATGATACGAACACGAGTACTCACAGAAGGGGAATGTAATTTTGCATTTCCAATAGATGATCGCATCTTTTTGGGCGAGGGGTTGTTTGAAACGCTCAGAGTAGAGGAAGCCAAGCCATGTTGTGCTTATTTGCATTGGCAGCGGTTAACTGATTCGGCGCGAAAATTGGATATCCCCTTCGATCTTTCCTTTGAGCATTGGTTAGAACATCTGCTCAATAAAATTAAGCAAGATAATTTGTATCAAGGTGGTATTAAAGCGATTTTAAGTGGTGGTTCTGCACCTAGAGGTTTAGCTGCACGAGGCCAGGTAAGCCAGCTTGCATTTCAAGCTTTTAATTATTCTATAGAAACCCATCCACAACGATTGGTTAGTGCGTCATGGCTAAGAGATGGGGCCAATCCTATATATCAAGTTAAATCAGTCAATTATTTAGAGGCGATACTTGCTCGTCGTCAAGCAATTGCGGCAGTTGCGGATGATGCTTTGTTTTTTAACTTGCAGCATCATGCGACAGATACTACATGTGCTAACTTATTTGTGATCCACGATAATTGTTTGCTAACTCCTCCTATAACAGATGGTGTGCTTCCTGGTATTACTCGCTCAAGAGTTCTCCAGCATTCCAAGCAACAAGATATAAATTGTATGGAGGTTTCTGTGACCAAAACAATGTTAAAGGAAGCGGAAGCCCTTTTTGTAACTAATTCCTTACAGGGTATTCGTCCTGTATGCTCTCTGGATGAAACTGTTTTTGCAGTGGACCATCCATTACTTAATCAATTATCTTCTTCTCTACATTTTGAAAACGGTAGTGATTAAAATGCAACAACTTGATAACACACAATAGCAAGAGAACTAGGCCTGCTATTAGAACTACATTATTTTTATAAAATACTTCTTGTTTTAAAACTCCCATTCCAGCATAGCCTAAATAGGTATAAACAATCTCAGCTGGAATAAGAAAAATAAAAGTAGTGAACAGATAAGGTCGGAATTTTATCGTGGTGATCCCTAAGCCATAATTAACTATATTAAACGGGATTATGGGAACTAAGCGCAGAAAAGCAACAATTACCCATCCTTTTTGCTCGACGGCTGAAATGAGTTTGCTTAACCTTTCTCCTTTTCTTTGGGAAAACCAATTATAAATCAAGTGTCGGGTAATTAAGAAAGAGAACGCGGCGCCACTTGTTGCGCCCAATAAGTTGAGTAGGGTGCCAAACAATGGACCGAAAAGCGCACCTCCAGCCAATGTGATCACCATAGTTGGCAAGAACAGGATGGTTGCAAGGCAATATACCACCAAAAAGAGAATGGGGGCAATCCAGCCAAGATGCTCAATCCAATTAATTATTTCAGTTGAATATTTATGAAAAAAAAAGGCAGTCGAAATGAGCGATATCAAAGCTAAAACAATGAAAATTGTCTTAATAGGATGAGTGACTCGATATTTCATAGACGTTATTTTTGTATGAGATAAATCTGTGTCTGTAATCGTACAGTCCTTAACAGTTCGTTAATAATGAAAGTCTATTACACCTGGTTATCGGTTGCAATCTTGAAAAATGATGATTGATTGGGTATAACCAAGAGCGGATTTTCATAAGAGAAACAAAAACATGGAACAAGTTATGTGGAAGGAACGACAAAAGCAGCGTGCTCGTAGATGGATTAGAGCAATTTTAGCCTACTGGTTTAAAGTGGAGCTGCGAGGAAATTATCAGCCGGAATCTAACTCAGTCATTATTGCCAATAGAACTTCGAAAATTGATTTACTTTTGCTTGCTGCTTTTTTACCTGAGCAATTGACTGTAGCGTTCCCTCCACGCTCAGCGGGTAAACTTTGGATGAAGATGATGATGCTTTTTGCGGATGTCATTGTCATTGACTCCACCAACGCTTTTGCAGCAAGAGCTTTAATCAAAGCCATACGAGAAGGGAAGCGTTGTGTTATTTTTCCTCAGGGAATAGGATTGCAAGAAGAGAGCTTGAAGGTTTTTGATGCTCCAGGAATGGTACTCCAAAAAGCGGGAGCCTCAGTGATTCCGATTCGTATCGATGGAGCACAACACAGTATTTTTTCTATAAGTAAAGATAAACATCGTATTCGTTTATTTCCCAAAGTTATTTTGCATGTATTACCAACACAATCCTATATTCAGGAGGATAATGCGCCTCTTGATCGAAATGCGATGAGTACTCGTTTGTTTCAATTAATTAGCGAGCTTACTTTTGAAAATAGCTATCAACCAATGCCAATGTTTGAAGCACTCATTCAAGGAGTCGTATTAGGGACAAAGAATAAAGCAAAAATTGAAGACTCTAATCGTGCGCCATTAACTGCCAAACAATTTCTTGCACGTTGTTTTATTTTAGGCCGACAAATCAAGGACCAAACTCAAGTAGGAGAACATGTCGGTGTCATGCTTCCTACCACGATTGCGGGAATGGTCACCTTTTTTGCTTTACATGCATATCGACGTATTCCAGCCATGCTGAATTTTAGCTTGGGACTTCATAATTTATTAGCTACTTGTGATGTTGCAGAAGTAAAAACAATTTATACGGCAAGACAATTCATTGATACAGCTAAACTGGACGACTTGGTCAAAGGATTACAGAATGCAGGGATAAAGATTTATTTCCTTGAAGATTTTAAGTCTTCCATAACATTAGCCAATAAGCTTTCCGGGATATTCAAGGGGATCTTTCCTTCTCGAGCATATCGATTAATTGGTAACCCGGTTTCTGCAGAGGATCCAGGAGTTATATTATTTACTTCGGGTTCAGAAGGACTTCCGAAGGGAGTTGTTTTAACGCATGCTAATTTACTGGCAAATTGTTGCCAATTAACTTCTCGAGTGGATTTTTCTTCTCGTGATAAATTTTTCGATTCCTTACCTATATTTCATTGTTTTGGATTAACAACGGGCGCAATTCTGCCACTAATACATGGAATTAGTTGCTTTTTTTATCCCTCTCCTTTGCATTATAAAATAATTCCGGGATTAATTTATCAAACCGGTGCTAGCATTATGCTTGGAACCGATACCTTTTTAACAGGTTATGCTCGAGCCGCAGAACGACATGATTTTAGTAGTGTACGTTATATTTTTGCTGGAGCAGAAAAAGTGAAGCCGGAAACAATTCGACATTGGATAGACACTTTTGGAGTAAAAGTTTATGAAGGGTATGGTGCAACAGAGGCTTCGCCAGTGATTTCTATGAATTGTCCTTTAGCTTCTATCCCAGGTAGTGTGGGGATGTTGCTACCTTCTATGGAAAGTCGGATTCAGCCTGTAGATGGCATCGCTGAAGGAGGCCGGTTAATGTTGCGTGGCCCTAATATCATGAAAGGTTATCTCTCTTCCGAAAAGTCGGGAGCGATTGTTACTCCTGAAGAGGGCTGGCATGATACGGGTGATATCGTGACTATGAATGAAGAAGGTTTTATTACTATTGCGGGCCGAGCAAAACGTTTTGCGAAGATTGCCGGGGAAATGGTTTCGCTTACTGCTGTAGAGGGTGTTGCTGCCTCAATTTGGCCTGAGTTATTGCATGCTGCAGTAAGCAAGAAAAGTCCAAAAAAAGGAGAGCAAATTATATTATATAGTGAGGCTGAAAGTGCAGATAAAACCAGCTTTGTTAAGCGAATAAAGGAACTGAGTTATTCGGAATTACTTGTTCCACATAAAATTGTTCCAGGAAGTAAAATTCCAGTATTACCTTCAGGAAAAATTGATTATGTAACCATTCAAAATGAATTAATTGATGAGTAATACGGTTTTAAAAGTGTTTAATACCACCAGGCATTATAATCAGTCTTAGGGCATGTGCTAGTCCCTGTTTGAATGCAATGTCCTAGGCCATCGTCACAACACTTCGTATCACAATTACTTAATAGAATAGATGAGCCCGCGATGATTAAGGCAACTATTATTTTTTTCATTTTTCTCTGCCTCACTTGATCATTTGTACCCTCTATGATTTTATGCTAGACCATGGGCAAGACGTTTTCCATTTTTTATTACTGATAATTTTTGTTTTTAAACAGATACATAGCAATTAAATAAAGTCAGCGGTACTATATTTTTTAAAAGCTAGGAGTATTTTAATTACAGGTATTTGTGATGCGACGAACATCTGGCTTTACCCTTATCGAACTCATTGTGATGATTTTGATTATTACCCTTGTGGCACTATTTTTTGGGATAAAAACTCCATCAGTATCACTTTACAGTTTGTCTTCCATAACAGAACAATTAAGACGTGATATACGTTATACTCAAACTTTGGCGACTAGTTTAAATACAAACTATAGTATTATTCTTTCAACAAATAGCTATACGATTGCTCCCAATCCTCCCAATGGCGCATACTCTGTGAGCATGCCTACAGGGATTACACTATCTTCGGTGAGCATTACCTTTAATTCAATGGGGGCGCCCGCATCAGGCGCTTCAATCACAATTACAGCATCTGGAGTCGGTACCAACACACTGACAGTTTCTGCAGAAACGGGGTTCGTGAATGGGTAAGCAATCTGGTTTTTTAATGATGGTTATTGCTGTCTTACTTGTTGTAGTGGGTGGGCTTGCTACAGCCTTTGTTTCGATGATTGTAAGTGGCACTAATTCAACCATAAGTACTATATCTGCAAATAATGCTTTTGATTTGGCTAAAGCTGGTATTGAAAATGGCAGTTACCAATTATCACTTGGAGCGTGCAATAATACATGGAGCTCGATTGTCACTGTTACGGGGCAAGGGGAATACCAATACAGTTGCAGTCAAAACCAAGCCACCACAACGATTACTAGTACGCTGACGGCTACTTCTTCATCAATGCAACTTGCTTCTGTTGCCAATTTAGGTGGTTTTGGAGCCATAGCTATTGATTCAGAAATTATTTTCTATGATGGGATAAGCGGAAATACCTTGCTCAATTTGCGACGAGGACAAAATGGTACAACCGCGGCAGCCCATCTTTCTGGCGCAACTGCCAGTCAGTCACAATATATAATTAGCAGTCAAGCTGGTGCCCCTTCTCTAGATGCGCCTAATGGCAAGGTAACGCTCTATCAAGCAGTATTATTGTCTCAAGGAGGAGCTTATTATGCTGTGGGGACTCAAGGTTCAAACGGTGTTATTCTCAAATATGATGGCACTTCGTGGTCAACAGTACTGACAGCCCCTGGTGTTACCCTTAGAGGGGTAGAAATTAGCACTAATTATGGCCTGGCTGTAGGTTCTTCGGTTATTAACTTGGGCTATATCTTTCGATTTAATGGAAGCTCGTGGGCTTTATTAGGAACGGTTATCAATGCAAATTTTATCGCAGTTTCTTGTGATGCCCCTAAATATCCAACTCTTTGTTGGATAGTAGGACAAGGCAAAAGCCCACAGTGGCCACTGATGTATTATACGGGGATTGGTCTACCTTATAGCACGAATGGTATGGGGAGTGTCCCAGTCTCAAGTGTGAGTTGTGCTAATGATATTTGCATGGCCACTCTTCCTAATGATGTTTATATGTTTCCGATAAATTCTACTAACCCATTTGGCAATCGGACTAATATAGGAGGTACTTTAAATGACATTGACTGTGTCCAATCGAATAGTTGTGTACTTGTACGCAGCATTGGCGCGGTACATTATTTTAATGGCGTTGCATGGAGTAATGCGTTTAATATTAGTAGCCAGTCGCTTAATGAAGTGCACTGCCCGAGCACGGGTAACTGTATGGTGGTAGGAAATAATGGAGTCATTTTTAATTGCAGTATTCCTATTACCTCTAATGCATCATGCGTAGCTCAAACATCTCCTGGAACACTGAATTTATTGGGAGTGCATTGTAATGCCGCAAACGACTGTTTAGCTGTAGGTGCGGGTGCTGTCGCGTACCGCTATACAGGCGGGGCTTGGACTGCTATTTCACTTCCTACGAGTTTTACTCTTAATTCTGTCAGTGGGTTAGGCTCGGGAACTGGGGCGGGAGTAGTCCCTACTGTATTGCTTAACCAATGAGGGAACGGTATGTCAAAGCAGAAACAGAGCGGTTTCTCTATCATTGAGCTGATAGTTTTTATAGTAACTATAGGGATTATTGTAAGCGGATTGTTGATTGGGATAAATCAAGCACAACGTTACAGCGGTATACCTAGAGGAACACCTCAAGCAAGTTTTTTAGCCAATGCACGTATGCAAATAATATTAATGAACCGTGATATAAATGGTTATACAGGCCTAGACGATCCATGTACTAGTACACCAAGTCTTGATATCTGTATGGCATTATCGAATTATGCATTAGAAAACGATTTTGTTGTCAGTGATCCTACTATTTTAGGCTCCAATCCCAAAGTAATTACCCTGAATGTAACGGGTTCCGGGAGCGCTACCATTAATGCAAGGGTCTATAATTATGCGAACAACTAAAGGATTTACTCTCATTGAAATGTTGATTGTGATGATTATCACAGGTGTGGTTTTGTCTGCAGTATCTCTTATGTTAAGTGCGGGGTTTACTAACTATTTTACAGGAGTAAAAGTTACTGCGTTGACCAATCAGGCAACGATGGCTATGGCACGCATGACTAAAGAGTTACAACAGGCAAATCGTTTTTCAACAATTAACCCAACCAATATGACATTTACCACCACCGATGGTTCAACTATATCTTATAGTTGGTCCAGTCCGATTTTGTTAAGAACAGGTGCTTCAGCTCAGACACTCAATAACCAAGTGACTCGCTTTTCTCTCACTTATTATCAATCCAATTTTACCTTAACGACAACATTGACGGCGGTTCGTGCTGTAACAATCGATATGACTTTAAGCAATGGTAATGAAAGCGTTCCTATGATCAATACAGTGTACTTAAGTAATATGTCATAAACAATTTTCCGACCTTAAATTATCAATTTTTTTCAATCGACAATCGTATGTAGCTCAGTTTATACTGCCATTCATGAACAATGATCAGGATGATCCATGTTTGGATTGGGTAAATTTAAATCGCCTCAACCTCTATCTTGCTTTCTTAGTGAGTTCGGATATTCACTTGTGGGCTTAACTGATAATCAGCACATCCTTTTTTGTGAAGAGCATTATTCTTCTGAACCATCTCCTGTTTATATTGCTAAATGCTTAGAAGACGATGTTAATAAACATCATTTAGTTGGACGCCCATGCCAAGTAATTCTTTCCCCAAGCTTATACCAGCTGCTATTAATAGATACCCCCGAAGTTCCTGAAAATGAACTCGCAAAAGCATTACGTTGGCAACTTAAAGGTTTAGTCGATTATCCCTTAAATGATATCGTTGTAGATGTTTTTACGGTACCCCCACATGGTGCGGGCAGCAAAAGAAAAAAAGCTTTTGTTGCGGTGACATTACAGTCTGCATTACTCAGTCACATATCGATGATGGAAAGTTGTCTATTAAATGTTACTGGAGTGAGTATTAGTGAGTTGGCTTTAAGCAAAATCTTATCTCTTGAGCCAGTATCGACCACAGCGCCACTCATCGTCATTAGTTATGATGATGAGAACTGTCAACACCATGTATATTACATGGGAGACTTGTATCTGTTTCGTACCTTACCTATGAGTAAAACCATTATACAACCCAATAATTCTAAAAATCAGGATATGTTATTGGAAATTCAACGTAGTATTGATTATTGTTTAATGGAACTGAAACTTCCTGAGCCAAAACAAATTTTCTTCACGCCCAGTTTTTATAAGGCAGCAGATTTATTTGCCTATTTACAAGAAGAACTTAATAAGGATGTAAGGTTATTAGATATTAATTCGTTTTTTTCGTCTAAACCCATTGCTCCCGAAACTCTGGAAAAGGTTTTCTATGCTATTGGTGGTGCCCTAATGCTTCTAGATAGGGAAAGTAGATCATGAGTCAATCGATAAATTTTCTCAAGGGTCTTCCTAAAAGTACCAGTCGATTAACTGCCTCATTAATGGGGTGGATTGTCCTTATTACCTTGGTTACTTTAGCTATTATCTCAATAGTTCTTGCGTTAATTAATTTCCAAACTTATAAATCCTTTAGGAGGACTCAAAAGAGCTTAATGCACGCACAAGCCGAGTACAATAAATTGGCGAAGACCTATCCGTTGCTCGTCAGCGATATTCCTTTTGTAGCCCGCGTTAAAACCCTTGAGAAAAAACTGCAAGCTAAGAAAATTGAACTTAACTCCTTGGAGCATCTTGTTGTTCGGCGCGGATTTTCTGAATATATGTTTGATTTAGCTCAAACAACATCAAATACTTTATGGCTAAATCAAATTCAAATTGATCATGATGCTAATAGTATTACCTTAAATGGGTATGCCATTCGTCCTGATTCAGTATCGGAACTGATGAGTCAATTATTAACGACCAATTCTTTTAAAAATGTCATCTTCAATTTATTTTTTGTAAAAACGATTAAAAATCATCCTTATTTGAAATTTTCTATTGCTACCCATGCGCTCGGTCCCCAGGAGGAAGCAATTACTGAACAAACTGATCAAGCTAAAAATGCCCAGGGAGTAAAGTGAATGGATTTAAAGTTCTTTTATTCAAAGCAATTATATTTAGTAAAACAAAAAATTGATCATCTGAGTGAGCGCGATAGAATCTTGTTACTCTTCATTACCATAATCGTTTTTATTATTTTATGGTTTTTTGCTGTTGTAAAGCCAATAATAAATTCAAAACATCACAAAGAACAACAAATCCAAAAGATAAACGAACAGCTTACTATATTGACACAGAAAAAGAAGATCGTTGAAATTTTGATCAGCAACCCGGAAACAGTAAAAGTTATTACTCATATTAGAGACTTATCTACTGAGATTACGAGTCTCGATAAAAAACTCATCCATTATAATAAGCGTTATATTGCGGGACGTGATTTAGCAAAGCTACTGCATGATATGTTGAAACAAACAATGGGGGTAACTATTGAGAGTTTTGCTACGGTTGCGCTACCACCAGCACCTCCTCCTCCTGTGAACCAACAAACAAGTGATGCAGCACCATCTAAAACGCCTCTAGTTAAAACGCCAGCACTTCCATCAACCATACAAGCGAATCATTATCGCCTAGTTATGCGGGGCACTTATTTCCCTGTGATGAGGTATTTGCAACGTCTGGAACAATTACCATGGCAACTCTATTGGGACAAATTTGATTATACGGTAACAAAATATCCGGAAGGATTGGTAACGGTCGATTTTTATACTTTAAAACCCCAAAGTGCTCAACTGATAATAAAAAGAGGGCAAAATCAATGAGCATAAAAAAACAATTCATTATCTTTTACTTTTGTTGTTTTAACTTAATGAATATCGGTTATGCTGCATTATATGATCCAACAAAACCGATTATAAGCCCATTAGTTCATGAATCATCAATAGATGAGGATGATTTTAATTTGCAAAGTATTTTGATTGGGCCAATGCGGCGATTGGCTATGATTAATGGTCAAATTGTAGGAACAGGCAGTAGCATTCAGGGCGCTCGTGTTCTTGCTATTGATAAAAATCATGTGGTATTGTTCTACGCTGGACATAGAAAGATTCTATATTTATTTGGCAAACGCTTGTGGAAGACTCATTGATGAGAAGAGGGATCATAGTAGCAGTTTCTTTATTTCTTACTGCCTGCAACACTCATGCTCCCATAAAGGGAACTGCTATTGATGAGATGAATAAAGTGATGCAACAAGGCGTTGCTAATAATAAAATAATCATGAGAAAAGATCATACTAAGGGGCGAGGAAGCCCGGTCAGAGCATTACTTCCAAGCTTAAAAATCCGTGATGCACGATCCCGAGGTGGTCCCCAACGTTTTGATATAGCGGTTAAAAATGTGCCCGCCCAAGCCTTTTATATGGGATTGGTCGCGGATACTTCAACCAATATGGTGGTGAGTCCTGAAATTAAAGGCAATATTACCTTAAGCATGAAACGGGTTACTGTAGAGCAAGTCCTCCAAGCATTAGAGGATGCATATGGTTATTCCTTTAATGCTATTCCGGGTGGATATGAAATTTTACCTAACACGTTAAGAACCCAGATTTTTAAAGTAAATTATCTTGAATTAGAACGAAAAAGTCGTTCAAGCATGACGGTAAGTTCGGGTGAAGTGACCAATGCGGGCTCTCCTGGAGGCCCAGGTGGCACAGGAACCTCAGTTTCTGGTGGAAATATTTCTGGGGTACTAAGTAATGGAAATCAAAACTATAGTGCTGTCGTTGGTGATGTGGAAACCAAAAGTAATATCGATTTTTGGAAGTCACTTGAAAATACCGTCAAAAAGATGGTAGGTAAAGAGGATGGTCGCACTGTAACGGTCAATAAAATGGCTGGCTTAGTTGTTGTCCATGCTGCACCTCGAGAGCTCAAACACGTCGAACGTTATTTGGACATGGTGCAAAACAGTATGGACCGACAAGTGATTCTGGAAGCTAAAATCCTGGAGGTCAATTTGACCAATCAATTCCAAATGGGAATTGATTGGAAAATTTTTGGAGCAAGGCTCAACGCATTAAGTAATTTCCCAGAAGTTGATATTTCTCAATCGAGTTTCCCTAAAGCGTTTGATATCGACATTCACTGGAATCCTCAAGATTTTACCTCGGTGATTCAAGCATTAGAAACTCAAGGAAACGTTCAGGTTCTTTCAAGCCCACGCGTTACTGCCATGAATAATCAAAGCGCAGCAATAAAAGTAGGATTTGACGAATTTTTTGTAACTAACGTATCCCAAAATCAAAATATTGTCACTTCGAGTCTTGTGACTCAACCGATGTTAAATGTTAACTTGACTCCGTTTTTCTCGGGTATTACGTTGGATGTTACACCACAAATTGATGCAAATGGTCAAGTTACTTTACATATACATCCTACCGTAAGCTTGGTGAAAGACCAACGCAAAGTCATTGATTTAGGAACTCAAGGTGGGATATTGGATTTACCTTTAGCCAATAGCACCATTCGTGAATCAGATACTATGGTACATGCTAAAAATGGCCAAGTAGTGGTTATTGGTGGTTTGATGCAAGATACAACTACGGAAGGAATAGGGCAGTTGCCTTGGTTTGGTAATATCCCGTTTTTAGGCACTTTAGTGCGCGCGACAAAACAAGACTCTCAAAAAACGGAGCTTGTCATTTTATTAAGACCAACTATTGTGAATGGAAGAACTACTAATAAAGACATTACGGTAACTGCGCGGCGCGTTTCTAGTCTCAAACGTGGTTTCCATATTGGTGGTAGACCTGATATTTATGGTACTCAGGGAGAGGTACCTATTATGTTAGGTCCAAAAACTACTGAGAACTTAGGTACGCGCTAAAAGGGAGAAGCAATGTATTTAGAACATTTTAAATTACAAAAAGCGCCATTTACGCTCACACCTAATACGGAGTTTTTTTGTGAACTCCCAACCCATAAAGAAGCATTGAATGTCCTTTTGCTTAGTTTGGCTCAAGGTGAGGGCTTTATCAAAATTATCGGTGAGGTAGGAACAGGAAAAACTTTGTTATGCAGGTTATTGCTTAACTACTTAACTGAGGAGTACGTCACTGCCTATATTCCTAATCCGGATCAAACCGCTGAAGGGTTACGACTTTCTCTTGCCCGCGAGTTAGGGATGCAACCCGATGAAAGTTGGACACAATATCAATTGCTGGAAGCAATAAATCAATGTTTATTAGAATTGCATCGAGCAGGCAAAAAAACAGTATTGATTATTGATGAGGCTCAGTTTTTATCTGACGAATGTTTAGAAGCAGTTCGACTTTTGACTAATTTAGAAACTGAAGAACATAAATTACTGCAAGTAGTTCTTTTTGGACAACCAGAATTAAATACTAAGCTTGAGCAATCTGGATTGCGTCAATTAAAACAACGCATTACTTTTTCGTATCATTTACAGCCCTTGGCGCGTCACGAACTGGACAAATATTTGAATCATAGGATGGCCCGAGCTGGATATACCTATGGTTCGGCCTTTACTCAAAAGGCGCAAAAACGTTTATATCGTGCAAGCCAAGGATTACCAAGATTGTTAAATATTTTGTGTCATAAATCACTTTTAGTGGCTTATGGACAAGGAAAGAGTCAAGTTGATGGGTACGCCGTAAGGCGAGCCATAATTGATACATTAAGTTCTACACGCTTAGAATGGATTTATTCATTATTAATCTACTCTGGAATCGGAGTACTGGGGCTTAGCGTTATTTTTATGATGTATTGGACCTATGGACTATATCTATGAGTTTGCTTAATGAAATGTTACATGACCTTGCGAAGCAAAAGCAGACAAGGCCAGTCACACCTTTATATATGCCTGTACCTCTTAGAAATAAAGGAGCAAGCAAGAAAATTTTATTATGTCTTGCATTGGTCGCCTTCACTTTGTTCCTTTTTTTGCTTCATAAACATTCATCAAAAATCAACCTTACAACACCCCCAAGTGTTCCTGAAACTAAAATCAATAATGCTGACGTAACCATAAACCCTGAACCCATAATTCAAGCTGCCGTTAGTGCAGTTCCAGAATCAGTCATCCTGGAAAGTTATCTTGAGCCCTTTGCCTCCGCCGCATCACAGCACGTTGCTATCCAAGCTCCGATTGCACCAGATACATTGAGCACTCGGGTAGATAATCAAGGTGAACCACCTGTAACTATAGCTGCAGTTAATAAGGTCTATACACCCCAAACTCTTGAGGAATGGCATGATGCTCAGTTAAATAAAGCACTGGAGGCCATAGACAAAGGCTTTGATCAAGAGGCGATAACCCTATTACGAGAAATCTTGATTCGAGTACCTAATGCATCTGATGTTCGAGAAAATTTAGCCTCATTGTATTTGACCTATGGAGATTTTGCCCAAGCCTCTGAAATTGTAAATGAAGGGCTTCAATATGCACCCGCAGATACGGCTCTTATTACGATTAAAGCACGATTATTTCTTGATCAAGGAAAAGCCAAAGAGGCTATTAACCTTTTATCAAAATACCGCCCTTCTATAATGTCTTATCCTGATTTTTATGGCACTTTAGCAGCAGCGCTGCAATCTGAGGGTCGGACTCTTGAAGCAGGGAGTCTTTATCGATCTTTAATACAAATTGATCCTAATGATGGTCGCTATTGGTTGGGTTATGCGATTGCGTTAGAACATAGTAATAAAGTGAATCAAGCCATTGAAGCATATCTTCGTGCGAGCCAAAATCCGGATAGTGATCCAACCGTACGCGATTATGCCGAAAATCGATTGAAAGTCTTACAGGGATAATGATGAAACGGCTTCGACTCGGCGAATTATTGTTTAAGGAGAAGTTAATTACTCAAGAAAGCTTGGATAAAGCAATTGAGTTACAAATAAAGTCCGGAGGTAAATTAGGGCATATATTAGTTGATATGGGGGTAATTTCTGAAGAAGAAGTTTTAAACTTCATTGCCAATCAGCTTAAGATACCTTTTATCAATTTAAATCATCATGAAATAGATAAAAATCTCACGCATCTTCTCCCTGAAATTTATGCTCGTCGCTATAGAGCTCTTATCATTGAAGAGGAAGATGGTGTATTAATAGTCGGGATGTCTGACCCTCAGGATATTAACGCCTTTGACGCAATCTCAAAAATCTTGAAACGGCCTATTAAAATGGCTGTAGTGAGCGAATTGGCACTACTGAAAGTGTTCGATAGAGTTTATCGTCGTACACAAGAAATCACCAACTTTGCTGAAGAGCTTTCCCATGAGATTTTAGAAGAATTTAAAGAACAACAAGATGATTTATTTGATGAAGCACAAGAAAGTGAAGAGCAAGCCCCGGTTGTTAAACTTTTAAATTCTTTATTTCGTGATGCAGTTCAAGCACGTGCTTCAGATATTCATATTGAACCAGGTGAAAAATCGCTACGAATTCGCTTTCGAGTGGATGGAATTCTAAATGAAAATATTTTAGACGATAAACGTATCCTAGGTGCTTTGGTCCAACGTTTAAAACTCCGTGCTCATTTAGATATTGCTGAAAAACGTATTCCTCAAGATGGACGGTTTAATTTTAAAATTAAAGGAAAATCATTTGATGTACGCGTATCAACGCTACCCACAGCGAATGGAGAAGCAGTAGTCATGCGTTTATTAGATCAATCATCCCAGATTACTGACTTAAGTCAGTTAGGTATTGACCCTAAAATTGTTAAACGTTTAGAGAATATTTATTCGAAACCCTACGGAATGCTCCTTGTTACTGGTCCCACAGGAAGCGGTAAAACAACTACATTATATAGTGTACTCCAGCGTATTAATTCTCCAGAACGTAAAATCTTAACTGTCGAAGATCCTATTGAATATAGGATTGAGCGAGTTAATCAAGTCCAAGTGAACCCCAAAATAGATCTTACTTTTGCACGCGTTCTTCGTGCCATGCTACGTCAGGACCCTGATGTCATTATGGTTGGAGAAATTCGTGATTCTGAAACAGCACAAATAGCCATGCGGGCAGCAATTACAGGGCATTTGGTATTAGCAACATTACATACGAATGATGCCATGACTTCCGCCATGCGTTTAATTGATATGGGTTCAGAAGGTTATATGGTTGCAGCTGCTGTTAAAGGAATTATTGGCCAACGATTAGTTCGTAATTTGTGTGATAATTGCTCAAGTGTTGAGGATCTTGAGCCGCATGAAAGCCTGTGGCTTGAGTCAATGAAGGTTGATTTAACGCTCCCATTTAAAAAAGGTAAAGGATGTTCTGCTTGTAATTATCGTGGATATTTGGGACGTACAGGGGTTTACGAACTGTTAGAGTTAAATAAAGACATGCTTATGGCGTTAAGACATAACGATTCAAGCAGCTTTGTCAAAGCAGCATTGGCATGCGAAACCTATCGACCATTATCTGAATCAGTGCTCGATTTAGTGAAGCGAGGCATCACTTCGGTTTCTGAAGCTATTCGTGTCGTGGGACAATTAGATGAAGAGTTTATGAGGCGATAAATTGTATGAAGGAAAAGCACACTCTTTAAAAACGTGTAATCTGAACGCGCATTAAACCAATCCTATTTGAGTAAGCGTTTTAGATTAAAGCTTTATCTTTTTTCGCTACAATCTTTAGTATTACGAGTAGAGTATTATTTTGATAAGGGACTATTAGGGATGCCAGAATATTACTTCAATGCCCGTGATCAACAGGGTAAAGCACTAAGTGGACAACGAAACGCGCTTAGTGCGGAAGATCTCGCTAATCAATTGATCAGTGAGGGTCTTATACCGCTAGATATTTCGGTTAGCGCTGGTAAGAAATCTAGTGCTTCTAGTACTCCAAATCCCAAAAAGGATTGGTTTGTACCTAAAGTCACTTTAAATGATTTGCATATATTTTGTCACCAGATGTACTCTCTAATTCATGCTGGAATTCCCGTTGCTTCTGCGATAACACGTCTTGCCGAGACGACACGCAATAAAACCTTAGCTGAGGCGCTGCAAAAAGTAGTTGTTTCTTTAAACAAAGGCAGTTCACTTAATATTGCGATGAGACAATTCCCTGATATTTTCTCTGATTTTTTTCTTAATTTGATTGTGATTGGAGAAAATACAGGTAACTTAGATAATATTTTTCTCCATCTTGCTGAATATCTTGAGATGGAAGTAGATATTACAAAAAAAGTAAAATCTGCTTTACGGTATCCCATAATGGTGATAGGAGCAATTATTATAGCTTTGCTCATCATTAATGTGTTTGTCATTCCTGCATTTGCGAAACTCTATGCCAATATGCATGGAATTTTACCCTTGCCGACACGCATTCTCTTAGCTACCTCCAATTTCATCATTCATTATTGGTATTTATTGATCGGGATCATAGTAGTAGGTACATGGGTTATTAGAGCCTATATCCATTCGCCTAGAGGAGCAATTCAGTGGGGGAGAATACAACTTAAAATTCCAATTGTGGGATGGCTTATCCACCGCATATTACTAACTCGATTTGCCAGACTTCTTTCTCTGGTATTACGTGCGGGTATCACTGCAGTTGATGGCATTCAAATGGTAGGAGCATCAACTAATAATGCTTATATGGCTTTGCAGATACAAGGTGTTACCGAATTAATTGCTAAAGGAAATACAATTTCAGCAGCTATAGATAGAACCCATCTTTTCCCGCCTCTAATTATTCAGATGATTGTACTTGGGGAGGAGAGTGGTACCATTGATCGTCTTCTTGACGAGGTGGCAGACTATTACCAGCGGGAAATTGATTACGACATTGTGCGTTTAAGTGACACCATTGAGCCTATTTTACTGGTGATTATTGGTGGGATGGTATTGATTCTTGCATTGGGAGTATTTCTGCCGACATGGAACTTAGCATCTTTGGTGAAACAACAATGATGGATATGAAAAAATTCAGTACGTAATAAAGAGTATTTTAAATCAAAATTTTCTTACCAGATGATTATTGATCTATACTTTACAAAGGGTAATAATCATTTTTAAGCTAAACCTATTTCAATGCCATGATAAAAAAATCTGGGGATGTTGATTCATGGTAAATGATTTATTTTTGTTATGTAGGAATAAAATCTCTTAACATAAGGATATGCAAATGAAGACGCAAAAAGGTTTCACTTTAATTGAATTAGTTGTTGTAATGGTCATATTAGGAATTCTGGCTGCTTATGCAATTCCCAAGTTTTATGATTTTAGTTCCCAGGCTAATATTGCAGATCTCAATGGTTTGGCAGGAGCGTTAAATTCCGCCAATGTAACTGCTCATGGTGCGGCTTTAGCGACAGGTCAGACTGGAGCTACTGGTTCCATAACGATGGAAGGTGCTACAGTTGGATTAGTTTTTGGCTATCCATCCGCTGCAGGTATTGTGAATGCAGTGAATGTATCAAGTGCCTTCTCAGCCTCTACTTCAGGATCAGCAACAACTTATACACTCAAAACCAATTGTACCGTGGTATATACCCAAGCAACCAGTGCATCAAATCCTCCAACGGTGGCTGTGACTACTTCTGGATGTTAATTTTTGAGTTTTATACAGTAGCCTGGATAAGTGATGAAGATGTATCTGGGCTACATTTACTATAACCTATACAGTTGGTATATCTGCGATCCGTTCGTCTATAGTGAATAGACCTCTAATGCAAAAACGATTCAAGGTTTGAAATGGATAAGGGAAAGGGTTTTACATTAATTGAGCTTGTTGTAGTTATGGTTATATTGGGAATTTTGGCTGCTTACGCAATTCCTAAGTTTTATAGCTTTAGTACACAAGCGAATATAGCGGATCTCAATGGTTTAGCTGGAGCGCTAAATTCAGCTAATGTAACCGCCCATGGTGCGGCTTTAGCGACAGGCCAAACTGGAGCTACTGGCTCAATTACTATGGAAGGTTCTACAGTTGGATTAGTTTTTGGATATCCATCTGCCTCAGGTATTGTAAATGCAGTGAATGTATCAAGCGCCTTTTCATCTTCTACGTCAGGATCTACAACAACATATACACTAAAAACGAATTGCAGAGTGGTATATACTCAAGCAACCAGTGCATCAAACCCTCCAGTGGTGGTTGTAACTACTAGTGGATGCTAAGCTAATTAGAAGTTATTTAATTCGCGTATAAGACTTCACTTTTACAAACTCGGCAAATAAAGAAGTGGTCTGTTGGCATTTCAGGATTGTGCTTCATCTAAGGGATTAATCCCGGTTGCAAGCAACCGGGCATGGGACAAATCCTGGGGAGGATCCTGGATTTTATTATATTTATTTTTTTAAAACATAACTACCTGGGGCATCCATTACTGATTTTAATGGCAATTGGTTAAAATCTGGCGCGGGTATGAGTTTTCCTGAATGTGTTTTTAGCCATTTTAGCCACTCTGGCCACCAAGAACCTGAATATTCTGTTGCTTGCTCTAGCCATTGCTCTGCCTGGGTAGGACAATGATTATTGACCTTGTAGCCATATTTTTTTGTTTCAGGGGCATTGATAATCCCAGCTATATGTCCGGATCCACCAAGTACAAAGCGTTTGGGACCGTTCATAAGTTTAAAGCCCAGGTAAGTAGTTTTCCAGGGAGCAATATGATCTTTTTCGGTGGAAAGGAAAAAGGTTGGTATGTCAATGGCACTGATGTTAATTGGGGTATGATTAAGATGGATTTTACCCGGTTTTACCAGATCGTTATGCAAATACATCCATCTTAAATATTGGGAATGCATTGTTGCTGGCATGTTGGTGGAATCTGAGTTCCAATACAATATATCAAAAGGAACCGGATTTTTACCGCGCAGATAATTTTTAATAAAGAAAGACCAAATTAAGTCATTTGCCCTAAGAGAGTTAAAACTTGAGGCCATGAATTTTCCAGCAAGATAACCTTTAGACTTCATTTCATCTTCTAGTTTTGCGATTTGCTGTTCATCAATAAAAACAGCGATATCACCTGGATCACTAAAATCAATCATGGAGGCTAAAAAGGTTGCACTGCGAATGGAGTTGTCTTGCCGTGCTTTATTATAAGCAAGTAACATTGATTGAAGTGTTCCACCTATACAAAAGCCCATAGTATTAACCTGCTTTATACGTAGTTGCTTTTGAATCATACTAATCGCGGTTAATGGTCCTTCGTTTAAATAATCATATAGACTTTTATGAGAAAAATTTGAGTCTGGATTAACCCATGAAATGATAAATACAGTAATTCCTTGTTTTACTAACCACCCAACAAGAGAATTATGTGGGCTTAAATCCAGAATATAATATTTGTTTATCCAGGGGGGAATAATAAGAAGGGGAATAGACTTTACCTTAGTGGTTTGTGGCGTATATTGAATAAGCTCCATCAGGTTATTACGAAAGACTACTTTTCCCGGAGTAATAGCAATGTTTTCACCGAGCCGAAATGCCTCCGTATCTGTCATTTTAATCATGAGACGAGGAGAACCTATTTCTAGATCAGAAAGTAAATTATGAAGTCCATGCAATAAATTTTTACCATGACTTTTCAATGTTTCATCCATGATCTGAGGATTCGTATGAAGGAAATTAGCTGGCGATAATGCATCTAAATATTGCTTGGTAAAAAATTGGAGCCGCTTTGCGGTATTTGTATCAGGGTATTCTATCCTTTCAAATAAAGTATTCATATGCTGACTGGCTAAAAGGTAATGCTGAGTTAACACATTAAAAAAAGGATTATTTATCCAATCTTCTTCATGAAAGCGTGGATCATTTATGGGCATGGGCGTCCCATTTAACCAATATTGTAATTGGGTTTGGGCTAAATTAAATGCATCTTGCCAGTATGCGAGTTGCATTTCCCAGATTTTTTCAGGATTCTGCAGAAGAATACTCATTACATTTTGGAAATGTTCCGTTAGCTCAATATATTGATTGATTATCACGGGTACTTGTAAAGGAGTTTCTTTAATATCAGAAATGATTTGCAAACTTTTTGCAGCTATAGCTTGCAATAACTCGCCAAGCTCTTTGTCATGGGTCATCCTAACTCCTGTGGACAAATAATTTTGTTTCCTATTTTGGTTGGTTTATCGTTATGGATCAAGAGCTGAGTGCTTGGAAAGTTTATGATTTACCAATTCCTTGTTTTCCCTTCATGCCAAAAATAACCGCTCTCTTTCTTCTTGTTAATCAATTCAAAAAGTTCGTATGCCGTATCCGAAGGCAGCTTGGGGGCGTTATTTTTTCCCATATCCGTTCTTACCCAACCTGGGTCAAAACTGGAGATAGTAACTCCAGGGAGCCTTTTGGCCAAAAGGAGAGTATACATATTTAGGCATGATTTTGACATTTTGTAATGGGGTACTGACGCAGAGTCATTTGAACTAAAAGCGCCCCATCCTGAAGAGATATTAATTATTTGGGCATTAGGATTTAACTTTGGAATGCACTGTTCAGTTAATTCAATAGTTCCGAACACATTAACAGCAAATGTTTTTCTTAGCTGACTCATGTTTATGTTCATTTCACCCCAATCCTCTAGGAGGATGGCTGCATTATTAATTAATACATCAAATTTGGGTAACTGTTCCGCGAAATGATTAATTTGTTCTGAATCCAACAAATTAAGTGGATGAACTTTTAAATTCTTGTGTTTTAGGGGAGTATCACCTTGTGTAGAAGTTCCAATAACGAACCAACCATGCAATAAAAATATTTTGGCTGTTTCTAATCCTATTCCTCGACTAATTCCTGTAATTACAAGAGTATTCACAGTTGTTTTCTCCATAAAACTACTTCGGTAACTTCATTAAGTTAAGAACTTTGGGTTTGCCTACGTCACTACGATGTGTTCGCGGGACATAGGGATAAGGTTTTTTGTTTCTACCTATCAATGTTTAAAGTGACGGATTCCGGTAAATACCATAATTATTCCATGTTCTTCAGCGCAAGCAATAATTTGTGCGTCTCTGATTGAACCACCTGGTTGAATAATCGCCGCAATCCCAGCCTCTGCAGCAATTTCTACTGTATCTGGAAAAGGGATAAATGCGTCAGAAGCCATAACTGAACCATGGGGGTCAAATCCCATTTGTGCTGCCTGCCAAAGGCCAATACGAGCACTCATAACCCGGCTGGTTTGACCACCTCCAATGCCTATTGTTGCTGCATCTTTCGCATAAACAATCGCATTGGATTTGACATGTTTTACTCCAAGCCAGGCAAACATTAAATCATTCATTTGTTGTGCTGAGGGGTTGTTTTGAGTCATGACTTTAAATTCATAACTGCCTAATGAAAGAGAGTCATGTTCTTGTACCAGCAAGCCGCCATCTACTTTTTTCATGTTCAAGCGAAATGCATCATCGTGTTTCCAAGCTCCAGTTGATAAGACGCGAATATTTTCTTTGCTGGCAAAAATTTCTTTGGCTTCATCACTGATTTCAGGGGCTAAGATGACTTCTACAAATTGTTTTTCAAGAATGGTTTTCGCGGTAGTACCATCCAATTTTTGGTTAAAAGCGATGATGCCGCCGTAGGCTGATGTTGGATCACATTGAAAAGCCTTGAGATAGGCGTTAAGAGGGGAGTCGCTTATAGCAATTCCACAAGGGTTTGCATGCTTGAT
The DNA here is from genome assembly GCF_977063405.2 of Legionella stuttgartensis. Classification (NCBI taxonomy): domain Bacteria; kingdom Pseudomonadati; phylum Pseudomonadota; class Gammaproteobacteria; order Legionellales; family Legionellaceae; genus Legionella; species Legionella stuttgartensis. The sequence continues at coordinate 85,942 of NZ_CDRUHA020000110.1, read as the reverse complement.
AATCACACAAACGGGTTTTTCGCAAGAAAAGGATTTAGCACAATCCAACGCCGCATCGGCATCAAGAATATTGTTATAGGATAATTGTTTACCTTGAATTAATTGGGCAGAACCTAAGGAGCCGGATGAAACTTTTTTATCAACATAAAAAGCGGCTTGTTGGTGTGGATTTTCTCCATAACGTAGATCAGTTATTTTATTAAATTGACATGTGAGTACATCTGGGAAACCACAAGGGGTGTATTGTGCATCTAAAGTAGTGAGATAGTTAGTAATTGCTGCATCATAAGCAGCCGTGTGAGCAAAGGCTTTTTTAGCGAGGGTGAATCCCCAATCTGACGGAATTTTTTGGCTTTTTAGGTGCTGAATAAGTTCGGCGTAATCTTCTGGTTTTACCACTACCAACGTATGTGCATGATTTTTCGCTGCTGAGCGAATCATGGCGGGGCCGCCAATATCAATATTTTCTATAGCCTCATTGAAATTACAGTCAGGGCGACTGATGGTTTGTTCAAATGGATATAAATTAATTACCAGCAAATCGATCGGTTTGATTGAGTGCTCTTTAAGTGTTTTTTCATCTTTTTTCCCGCGTGCGAGTAAACCTGCATGAATGGCTGGGTGCAAGGTTTTGACTCGGCCATCCAGCATTTCAGGAAAGCCTGTACAGTCACTAACCTCGATGACTGGCAATTTATGTTCTTTGAGTAATGCAGCAGTATTTCCCGTTGCAATAAGCTCCACGCCCATTTGGTGAAGTACTTTACCCAAGTCCACTATGCCTCGTTTATCTGAAACACTAAGCAGAGCTCTTTTGGGTTTAAAGGCAGAGAAAGCATGTTCTTGGGCCATTATAATTTCCTTAACTAAGTGTAGCCTGAGTGAGGTGCTGCGGAACCTGGAAAATTTAGAGTATTATCTCAGGTTTTATTCTTGCACTACCAAACAACGAGTTCGACAAGTTAATCTGCTTTATGGGTAAAAGCCAATAATGACCATCCATTAAGATTTTCCTGATGAATCGGAGTAAATATTGAAGCATACGTTTCAATGAGTTTAAGCGCTTGTTCTTCTAATATTCCTGATACAATAAGCATCCCTTGAGGGCTTAGCAATTGTTGAAATCGCTCTTTCAGGGTAATTAATGGTGCCAACAATATGTTTGCAATAATCAAATCTACAGGCTCGTCTAATATATCGGGCTTGCTAATAAACAACTTTTGTTCATCAATTTGGTTTGCTAATGCATTGTTTTGAGTCGCTTGCAGGGCTTGTTGATCGATATCGACTGCATGCACTTTTGCCGCGCCTAACTTTAAAGCGGCCAAAGAAAGTATTCCTGATCCACAACCGTAATCAATAACTGATTTATTTTTTAAATCAGCCTGCTCCAGCCAGGTTAAACATAAAGCAGTCGTAGGGTGCGTTCCGGTACCAAATGCCAAACCAGGGTCTAACATTAGGTTAACTGCATCGGATTCTGGTGGAGTAGACCAAGTAGGGCAGATCCATAGGCGTTGACCAAAACGTTGTGGTTTGAAATCATCCATCCAAGCCCTTTCCCAATCCTTGTCCTCAAGAACTTCTAGAGCACAGGTAAGTTTGGGATAAGTGTGCAGCAAGTGCTCTCGGGTGTATTGCGCTTGGAACACTTCCGCAAATAAAGCCTGAATAACAACTTCAGGCCATAATGGCGTTGTTCCGGGTTCAGGCTCAAGAACAGGATTGTCATTTTTATCGGTGAGCATAATGGACAACGCACCGAATTCTTCTAACTCCTCGCTAAGCAGTTCTATTTCTTGGCTTGGACAATGTTCTATTTTTAATTGAAACCACACAGCATTAATCCTTCAGCATTTTTTCCAGATAGTGAATATTAGTACCACCTGCTATAAAAGATTGATCATGGAAAATACGTTGATGTAGTTCAATATTGGTTTTTATACCATCAATGATGATTTCATCCAGCGCATTTCGCATTCTTGCAATGGCTTCCGCACGAGTTTCGCCGTAACTAATCAGCTTGCCTATCATGGAGTCATAATTAGGCGGAACGGTATAGCTACTGTAAATATGAGAATCAAAGCGAATACCAGGTCCTCCTGGTTGATGTAATAATTTTATTGTTCCTGGCGAAGGCATAAAGGTTCTTGCATCTTCCGCATTAATTCGGCATTCAATAGAATGACCATGTATTTTTATGTCTTCCTGGGTGAGCGTCATTGGTATATCACTTGCAATTTTGATTTGTTCTTTAATCAAATCAACTCCCGTGATCATTTCAGTTACTGGATGCTCAACCTGAATTCGGGTATTCATTTCAATAAAATAAAAACATCCATCTTGATATAGGAATTCAAATGTTCCCGCACCTCGATATTGCAAGTCTTGACACGCTTTGACTACAGAAGCGCCAATTTTAGTTCTCAGTTCAACACTTATTCCGGGAGCAGGTGCTTCCTCTACTACTTTTTGATGGCGTCTTTGCATCGAGCAATCACGCTCACCTAGATGTATGGCTTTACCTTTACCATCTCCAAGCACTTGGAATTCAATATGGCGTGGATTTTCCAGGAATTTTTCCATGTAAACAACGGGATTATTAAATGCAGCTTTGGCTTCGCTACGGGTAAGGGCTATAGAATTAAGTAGATTCGCTTCACTATGCACAACACGCATACCGCGCCCACCGCCCCCTCCCGCTGCTTTAATGATCACGGGATAACCAATTTTTCGAGCAATTTCTAGATTTAGTTGATCATCATCAGATAATGGACCGTCCGATCCAGGCACACAGGGGACCCCGGCAGCTTTCATGGCGTTAATCGCAGACACTTTGTCTCCCATGAGGCGAATGGTATCACCTCGCGGACCGATAAAACGAAATCCACTCTGTTCTACTACTTCTGCGAAATCAGCATTTTCAGAAAGAAATCCATAACCAGGATGAATTGCTACAGCATCAGTAATTTCAGCAGCAGAAATGATTGCTGGAATGTTGAGATAACTTTTTTGTGCTGGAGCAGGGCCTATGCATACGGTTTCATCCGCGAGACGGACATGCAATAAATCTTTATCTACATCTGAATGTACGGCTACAGTCTGAATGCCAAGTTCTTTACACGCACGCAAAATGCGAAGAGCAATTTCACCTCTGTTGGCAATAACAATTTTACTGAGCATTGATGCACCTCTATTCTATGACAAACAGGACCTGATCGTATTCAACAGGTTCACCATTAGCGACGAGTATTTCTACAATTTTACCGGCGCGATCCGCTTCAATTTCATTAAACATTTTCATTGCTTCAACAATACATAAAACATCACCTGCTTTGACTGATTGGCCAAGAGTCACAAAGGCAGGACTTTCTGGTGATGGAGATGTATACATTGTACCAACCATAGGCGAACGAATTTTGTGTCCTGAGGCTGTAGGTACAGGTTTACTTTCATGGTGTGAAGGTATTACAGAAGCAGGTACATTATTTACAGCAGGATGTGATTCCTGACGTGGGGCAGGTGATGTAACATAGTGGACCTGGGGATGTTCTACCGCCGGTGCGCTGCTATGCCGACTTAGTCTCAGCGACTCTTCACCTTCTTTAATTTCAATTTCAGAAATGCCAGTTTCTTCCAGCAATTCAATTAATTTTCTTATTTTACGAATGTCCATTATTTGATTCTCTTTCAATAATTGATGTTAATGCTAATGAATATCCTTGCGCACCCAATCCACTGATAGTACCTTTCGCTATATCAGAGAAATAGGAATGGTGGCGAAAAGGTTCGCGGGAATAAATGTTACTGATGTGTACTTCAATAAAGGGGATTGCAACAGCACATAAGGCATCCCTCAAAGCGACGCTGGTATGGGTAAATCCAGCGGGATTAAAAATTATATAATCTATTTTGTCGATACTTGCTTGGTGAATTACTTGAATTAAATCTGCTTCAGAATTACTTTGATGACATTTTAATGCAAATCCTGCTTTTGTTGCTTCTTTGATTAAACGAGTATTGATATGATCTAACGTCGTAGCTCCATAAATTGAAGGTTCTCGAGTTCCCAAGAGGTTTAAATTTGGTCCATGTAAAACCAGAATTTTTTTCATATTTTAGTTAGTATCGAGCGATTTTTGCAGATTTTGCCTGATCTTCCTGAAATTGTCCATATATCTCCGAAGATATCCACATGATCCCCACTTTTTTTATATTTTTTGTGTGCCCCTGATATCTGGGTAAAAATTTGCTCACTTTCATACAGTAACCTAGACTATTAGATTAGGTAAGGATTGAATTATTTTAAGGATTAAAATGGGATTTTATTCAATCCTTCTGGAGAAAGGAATTTTTGATGCAAGCAACGCTCGACCAACAACAGAAGGTACAAAAAGTAAGACCTGTAATATATTTTGTGATTTTTATGATGATGATATTGGTGCAAATTTCCATTGACCAATATGTTCCGTCATTACCAGCCATTACTAAATCCCTTAATAGTAACGAATCATCCATTCAATTCACCATATTTCTTTTTATGTTTGGATTGGGAATTTCTCATATATTTTTTGGACCTTGGTCCGATAAAGTTGGGCGTAGACGCCCTCTAATTTATGGTATTGGTATAAGTATTATAGGATGCCTTTGTTGTTTATTGGCACCTTCTGTCTGGGTGTTAACCTTAGGTCGCTTCTTACAAGGATTTGGCATTGGCGCGTGCAGTTCAGTGGGGCGCTCTTTAATACGCGATCTTTTTAATGACCGGTATTTGTCGAAAATTGGTTCCTATGTTGGCGTGGCAAGTACGCTTCTTTTAGTTGCTTCCCCAATTTGGGGTGGATTTATTCAGGAACATTTTGGATGGAGGGCCAATTTTTTATTTATCCTTGTTGTTGGTTTGGGTTTTTGGTTTTTTATTCTTCTGGTTCTGCCGGAAACCAATAAAAATCTTAATCCTAATGCAACGAAGATAAGGGTGATACAGCAAAATTATTATGCTTTATTAAAATCTAAAGTTTTTTTAGGTTATACCTTATGTGCGTGTTTTGCATGTTCGGGTTTGGTTGCTTACCTGACTATAGCTCCTTTTTTATTTCAAAATGGATTAGGACTAAGTCCTTTGGAATACGGGCAACTTTCAATTTTTATTGCGGGTGCTATTTGTCTTAGCGGACTAATTAATAGCCAATTGGTTATGTCTAAAGGTGTTTCCTACATGTTGTTCATTGGTATCTTGTTGATGATTAGTGGGGGCGGGATCATGCTTAGCTTTGCTCTTGCAGGAATAATGAATGTGCTGACAATCATGATTCCTATTGCTTTGTTTAGTATGGGGGCAGGTTTTACTTTCATTAATGCGTTTGCTGGAGTTTTTCATCCATTTCCACAAATTGCAGGAACTGTAGCTGCTTTGTATGTCAGCATGCAGGATTTAACTTCTGCATTGACCAGTGGTATTATTGCAATAACCAAGATACAAGGTCAATTTTCTTTAGCTGCAATATTACTTGTTCTTGGTATAAGTGCTTTGGCTGCATGGTATTATCAAGAAACAATAACTCAATAAAATAAATTCACGTTCTTGAAAACCACACCATTTTAGGAATTCTTTGGCGATAAGATTTTTTTCATCACACCAGTATTTTCATATAGGTATGTCGCGAAGCATCAAATAATAATTTCAAAAATTCTAAAACTATGCTAGCTTGGATAAGTTTTTAGAGTTATTGGTTGTGTTCAAAGGTGTAACTCACTGTTGAAACCAATCAGGTTTTTTATGACTTGATTTTAAGGATTATTGGTTTGGCAGGAGATGAGTTGCTTTCAATTTAGATTAAGTTGCAAAGAAGGAGTGGGTTTCCATGCATCATAATTACTATTTATCTCCCTTAGCTGTTGCTCTGGCTTTAGGGATAGCATCCTCTGCGAGAGCCGCAGAGCCTATGCCTTTACAGAAGGCGTCTCTTGAGCAAGTAAAGCAAAAATTTGCTTTGACGACACAAGGTGTCGCGGTTGCTAAAGACAGTTTAGGTTTTGTAAGCGAACATACTGACAGTAATAAAGTAACTCATGTTCGTATGCAACAACAATATGTAGGATTTCCTGTTTATGGTGGTTATGCAATTATGCATAGCATGTATACAGCGCAATCATTAACTAAAGCACAGTCCAACGTGGCAATGAATGGCGTTATTTATCAAGGCCTACAATCCGAATTAGGACAACCTGATGCTTCTTTTGTAAAAAATGCGGATTCAGCGCTACAACAGTTTAAAGCGAAGTATGCAGGTAAAGATGTGAGTGAGGAAAAAGTCACTCCTATGGTTTATATAGATGCTCAGCATAAAGCACATTGGGCTTATAAAGTGAGTGTTCTTGTTGTTCATAAAGATCAAATTCCAGAGCGCCCAACTGCAATAATTGATGCAGAAACTAACAAACCTTTTGTCCAATGGAATGATATCAAAACTGGCAAAAGTGCGGTTAATGGAGCAGGTTTTGGTGGAAATAATAAAACAGGTTTCTACCGATATGGTGCTGACTTACCTTATTTAGATCTAACTCGTGATTCAGGTACTGAATCCTGCTTTATGGAGAATACCGATGTCAAAGTAATTGACATGGATCACCGATACAGTTCAAAACGTAGAGCAATGAAATTCAATTGTCCAACCAATGACTCTAATATTTACCTCACTGGTTATAGAGGAGATGGTTACGACAAACAAAACGGAGCCGCTTCTCCAACGAATGATGCATTGTATGCCGGTCATGTGATTAACCATATGTATAAAGAATGGTATAACGCGAATGCGCTGAGTAATTCTGATGGTTCTCCAATGCAATTAGTGATGCGAGTTCACTATGGCGAAGGCTATGAGAATGCATATTGGGATGGCCAACAGATGACCTTTGGTGATGGTGATACCATGATGTATCCTTTGGTGTCTCTGGGAGTAGGTGCACATGAAATCAGCCATGGTTTTACAGAACAACATTCTAACCTTGAATATTATGGGCAATCAGGCGGCATGAATGAGGCGTTTTCTGACATGGCAGCCCAAGCAGCCGAGTATTATTCTGTAAATAAAAGCACTTGGCAAATTGGCGGCGAAATCATGAAAGAAGACAGCGGCTGGGATGCATTGCGTTATATGGATAAACCAAGTCGTGATGGTGAGTCGATTGACACTGCTGATGAATATTATGGTGGTTTGGATGTTCATTACTCCAGTGGGGTATACAACCATTTATTCTACATATTAGCCAATCAACCTAATTGGAATACCCGATTAGCCTTTGATGTTATGGTTAAAGCCAACATGGATTACTGGACCCCTTATTCAAACTTTGATGAAGGTGGTGAGGGCATAGTAAGCGCAATCTCTGATCTGGTAGCTGCTGATCCAAATCATGAGAGATATCCTTCAACTGCTCTTTGTGATGTTAAAAAGTCATTAAATGAAGTTAAAATCACCACTAATATGAGTGATTGCGCTAATTAATCCGCTTGGTAATAAAATCAGCCAGAAGTTTGCTTATAACTTCTGGCTGTTCCATATGAATATGATGCCCGCCATCCATTTTTTTTAGTGTAAGATTTTTTACCGCTTTAATTCTATTATTGATGATTTCAGTATCAAAAGAAAATCCTCTGCTCGATAACACTAAATAGGTTTTTGCAGTAATTTCTTGTAAACAAGAAAGGATTTGGGGTTCTGTCATACGCAAAGGGGAACGTACCAATAAACGTTGATCGTGTCGCCAATAAAATTTACCTTTTTTTTCTATTAAACTTCGTTCACAAAGAATTTTTGCAATCTCTAAAGAAACATATCCTTTAAAGGCACGTGCAAGAGCGGCACTATTTAAACTGTCATATCCTTTAGATTTTTTGCTTTTTTGAGTAAGAAAATAGGAATAGTCTCTTAATTGCTGACATGCCGTCTCTGCAGGATGAGAAAATGGTCCTAAACCCTCAATGAGGCTTAGTGATAAAAATCGTTCGGGGATTACACCGCCAACCAGACTTGCGAGACAAGCCCCCATTGAGTGTCCTAACAGATGGAGCTTATCAAGTTTTAGCGCATTAATTAGTTCAATAACCACAAAAATGCCATCAAAAAAATGATAGTGACATCCTTCAGGAAGATGTGACGAATAACCATGTCCAGGTAAATCTACTGCAATAAAGTGAAAATCATTAGCTAAATAGGAGGCAAGGGGAGCAAAACTGTTTGCATTATCTAACCAACCATGTAGAGCTAGGATGGTTGGCTTATCTGGGCTTCCCCAGGTCCTGCAGGCTATAGAAAAACCTGGAATTGTAAGATTTAATGTGTTCATTTTATTTAATATTTTTTGATTATTATAAGCAATGATTATATCTCTACTGCAAATAGGAGAGCTATAATCCATTATAGATGAATAAGAATTTTTTACCGCGTCGTTTTACATATTACAATCACTTGCCACAAACAACTGTTGCATGTGATTTAAGACGTATGGAGTACAATTTTTTTTATCCATTTAATGTTATGCTTAATCCAGGAACTTGAACAGAGTTAACTATGCAACAAGAAACACAAAGCGTTTCATTAATTACTTACAATATCCATAAAGGGTTTGGTGTAGGGGCTGTACGTTTTTTGCTTCCTAAAATGCGTGACGCCATTACAAGCTTACAACCTGATTTTGTTTTCTTGCAAGAAGTTCAAGGTGAACATATAAAACGACAAAAGCGAATTAATTCTTGGCCTGACTCGCCACAATTTGAGTATATTGCTGAAAATATATGGCCTCACTATCTTTATGCCAAAAATGCCGTATATGAATCAGGACATCATGGAAATGCAATTTTAAGTAAATATGCTTTTGAACGATTTGAAAATATTAATCTTGCAAACATTCGCAGGGCTTCGAGGGGAATATTACACGCTCAACTAAAACTGGATAACGTTACTATTCATTTGTTATGTGTGCACTTAGGCCTTTTTAAGGCGGAGCGAATGGTACAATGTAATGCTTTAATGCAACGTATAAAGGACGTTGTTCCACAAGACGAACCTCTGTTGATGGCAGGAGATTTCAATGATTGGCGTACTATTATTTCTAAGCCTTTGGCTGAGGAATTAAATATAGAAGAAGCTTTTGTTTCGGTAGAGGGGCAGCACGCGCGTTCTTTTCCTGCGATTAGACCAGCGCTTTGCATTGATCGCGTCTATTTTAGGGGTATGAAAGTACAAGAAGTAGCTTGTTTACATGGCAAGCCTTGGCGAATGCTGTCTGATCATTTACCGCTTTATGCACGTTTTGAAGTAATTAAGCCCTAGATGAAGCTAAAGTAGCTACCTTTGCTTCATCCTGGCAATGTTCTTTTACAAAGATTATTCCATTTTGTTGTTGTATTCCCCAACACATGCAAGGCTATTTAAGCGAGCACGCTTCAATAAAGCTTCTTGTGCTTTAGCAATATTATCTTTATTTCCGCCCCAGGCCGCTAAACAATCTTCTTGTAATGCTCTACCGAAAGAGAAACTGAGCAACCAAGGTTGATGGTCGATGCTATTAATCGCATTTAAATTTGCTGTAGCTTGTTGTGGTGTTTGTCCACCAGATAGGAAATTAATTGTTGGTACTGAAGCAGGTACATTATTACGGAATACGCCGATTGTGTAATCAGCAATTTCATCAGGCTCACTGAAAGGGCTATGTGCTTTACCACAGGTTACCATGCTAGGTTTTAAGATAATATGTTCTAATTCAACCTGGTGAATAAATAATGCGTGGAATAACTCATGCAGGACAATTTCACATACTTCTGCACAATGTTCAATGCTGTGATCGCCATCCATAAGTACTTCAGGCTCAACGATAGGAACAATCCCTGCTTCTTGACAGGCTGCCGCATAACGAGCCAGATTTTCTGCCCCTGTTTTTACTGCAGTTAAACTGGGGGTAAATTCAGAAATTGAATAAACATTTCGCCATTTAGCGAATTTTGCACCTAACTTTTTAAAATGTTGTAAACGTTCAGCTAATCCATCTAAACCTTGAGTGACTTGCTCATTTTCAGTATTAGCTAAAGCAATTAATCCTTTATCTACTTTAATGCCAGGAACAATACCTTTATCGGCAAATAGTTTAGGAATAGGAGTTCCATGCTCGTCTGTTTGGCTAAAAGTTTCTTCAAATAAAATAACCCCGTTAACATATTGTTCCAAATCAGATGTAGTGGCGAGCAGTAGCCTATAGTCTCTGCGATTTTCTTCGGTATTCTCAATACCAATTGAGACAAAACGCTTGCCTATAGTTGAATTGCTTTCATCTGCAGCTAATATTCCTTTTCCCTCTTGCAGTATTTGCTCCATTGTATTAGATAGTTCTTCATAATTCATATTGTGTTTGCTCCTGATTGTTTATTATCTAGATATATATTTTTCACGAATAATTTGTTGCATGGCAAAACCTTGTTCTTTTAACGAGTTAAAAGCTTCGTCAATCATGCTGGGATTTCCACATAAATAAATAACATCACGCTGAGGGTCGAGGTTTAATGTAGGAAAAGCATGTTGTACGTAGCCACTGTATTCGTTTTCATTCAACTCATGCGTTGCCTGTCTGCTTAGATAGGGTCTAAATGTGACTTTAGGGTATTTTTGAGCAAACGCATAAAATTCGTTGGCGTAGAGAATTTCTTCCCGTCGTTGTACTCCTTGCAGAATTACTACTTCGAGTTCAGAATGTTGTTCCATGAGTACACTTAGTTCTTGCAACATTGCTCGATAGGGTGTTACTCCTGTACTGGTGGCAACTAAGATAAATCGATTGGGTATATCCTCTTTGATAATTAAGCGCCCATATGGACCACTGATCTGAATAGTGTCTCCAGGTTTTAAATTATAAAGGAATTCAGTGCCAGGTCCATTTTCAAAATAACCGGCTGCGATTTCAATTTTATTATCTTGTTTTGGCGCATTAGCTATACTATAACTACGTTTTAACGATTTTCCTTGATGTTCAAAGTGAATGGTTATAAATTGTCCAGGTAAATAATTAAAATTGGGTGCCACTTCACAATTAAAAATGAAGTGTTTTACTTTAGGAGAGATCATAAATGACTCTTTTAAAGTGATGGGGAATGTATTTATTTGCATGACGAATATCAACTTTACTGTAAAACTAGAGATTATAACTCTGAACTAAAGTTAATATAAGCAAAAAATTATGCATTACAAGTTTTAACGGCATATAATTATATTATGAATACACCAGATCTGATTACAATTATAGGCAATTTCAGCCGTTCTTTGTACCCGGTGCAGCATTTAATCAGTGGACTTGCGTACATACTGGGCATTTTATTTTTTTGGACTGCTATTTCCAAACTTAAAAAAATCGGAGATCACCGAGCACAATCATCATCGCAGGAAAAGATGTATACCCCTATGATGTACTTAGTATTTGGCGCGGCACTCCTGTATTTACCTACTGCCTTAGATGTTATGGCCAATACAACCTTTGGCGTTGGTAATATTTTAACTTATACTTCCTATAGTCCCTTAAATATATTCAGTTCTATGGGCTTATTGATTCAAACAGCAGGGGTATTATGGTTTGTTCGTGGGAGTGTATTGGTTGCACAGTCCAGTCAACCAGGGACCCAGCATGGGCCTAAAGGCTTGGTATTTATAATTGCTGGGGTATTGGCAATGAATTTCGATAATACCATCGCCATGCTAAATTACGTAGTGAGTTCTATGGCTCGTTGGACTATGGCAATCACAGCCAGTCAAGGATATTAATCGTTTCTAACTTTCTTCCCCACAGATTCTAAGGTTGTTAGCTTTGGCAAAATCAATAATGGATTGATACAACAAAGGACTTGATTCTTTAAGTTTGGGATCAAGTAAAACGCATTGATATCCCTCACTATTTACACTGGGTCGTAATAGGGGTGAATAATGAATGCGGCTGTTTTTAAAGCTTGCTAGCGAACCACTCATTCGCTCAGCCCAGTCGCTGGGTCGAAAAGTTTTTCCTTGGTCAGTTATTCCCTCTATAATAATGGTCTTATTTTTCGGTGTAGCCATAGCTTTTTATGCAATATAAATACAGTGTGATAAGTATACCATCATATGCTAGATGCTGTACCGTAATTTATTCATTTTTTACAGAAATAAATTTGTGTTAAATTTGGTTTTCAAAAGTAATTTTTATCCCTATTATGTCAACATATTCTATTTGGCATTTTTTTGAAGGTTATTAAGAATGGAAAAAGATAGTCATTCTGGTATTTATTTGTTGCCTAATTTGTTTACAACGGCCAGCTTATTTGCAGCATTTTATTCCCTTGTTGCATCAATGAAAGGGCAATTTGAAGCCTCTATCATTGCTATATTTATTGGTATGATTGCCGATGGTTTGGATGGGCGAATTGCTCGCTTAACTCATACACAGACTGAATTTGGTGCTGAATATGACAGTTTATCCGATATGGTGACATTTGGCGTTGCGCCTTCATTATTGGTATATAATTTAATTTTAAGTCAGTTGGGAAAAGTAGGCTGGCTTGTTGCGTTCGTATATACAGCCGCTGTTGCTTTACGATTAGCGCGTTTTAATACCCAGCTTGAGACAGCAGATAAACGATACTTCCAGGGATTACCTTGTCCACCAGCCGCTGCTGTGATGGCTTCCTTTGCTTGGTTATGCTATCAAAATGAATGGCAGAATATGTTTGTTTCTCTATTAACAGCCATTTTATCATTAGTTGTTTCAGGCTTAATGGTGTCCAACTTTCGCTATTACAGTTTTAAAGAAGTGGATTTTAAGGGAAAAGTTCCATTTCTTTACGTCTTAGTGATGATTATTTTGTTTGTAGCCATTGCAGCAAATCCTTCGTTGGTTTTATTTGTTGGTTTTACCATTTATGCATTATCTGGCTTGCTTATGACTTTACTGGCGTTGCAAAAAATGAGAAAGCAAAGGAAGAACTCGGAGAAATAAAGCAATTCAAAATAAACTTACAAAAAAATTCAATGAATATTTTTAGGATTGATTTTCAGAAAGGATCATTATTTCAATCCTGTTTACTCACCTTCGCCAAAATAATTATTAATTAGATGCGTTAAGGCCTCATTCATTTGTACTTCATCGGGGCCTTCTATTTCCATAATGAGTTCACTCCCTTTATTGGCTGCAAGCATCATGACCCCCATAATGCTTTTTCCATTAACGGTTTGTGAGTTGCTGGTTACATCAATTTGGCTTTGGTATTTTGCTGCGGTAGAAACAAATTTTGCCGAAGCGCGTGCATGTAAGCCCAACTTATTAATTATTTTAATCTTAGTTTTAATCATAGCGCCCACAATGTACCACGAATTAAGTAATAAGTGTAGCTGAGTGCCGTCAAGTGGAGTCTAGAAGAATAAGGAGACACCTCTCTGTTCTCAAGCATACTTCGATTAGGGACTGATTACATTTGACTAGCTTGGCCAAATTGTCCTTATTTTTCAATTAGTCCACTTTGGCTCAAGCTAGCAAATGCAAACGGCCTTTATTTCTTAATCATGGTGTTTCTGACTTTTTTCTTTATGTTTGAGCAGTTGACGTTCCAGTTTATCAATTAAAGCATCAATTGCAGCATATAAATCTTCAGATTCTGAAGTTGCATGCAGTTCAACTTTGTTTACGTGAACCGTTGCTTCAGCAATTTGGCGTAGTTTTTCTACATTGAATACTACATTAATGGATTTGATTTGATCAAAGTGACGCTCAAGCTTATCGAATTTTTCTTCGGTAAATGCTCTGAGGGCGGGAGTAACATCAATATGATGTCCAGTGATGTTAATTAACATAAAAAAATCTCCGAGTTACATAGAATCATGATGAAATCATGATCCTTAATTAATTACAAATAATTTTTCGTTCATTAGATGGAGCAATTCCCATTGCTTCACGATATTTTGCTACGGTTCGTCTTGCTACTTTGATACCCTGTTCTTCCAATAATTGGGTAATTTTACTGTCACTTAATGGTTTTTTTCTATTCTCCGCGGAAATTAATTTTTTTATCACAGCACGTATTGCAGTAGAGGAGCATTCATCTCCTGCATTTGTGTTGACATGGCTTGAGAAAAAGTATTTAAGTTCAAATACTCCTCGGGGTGTATGGATAAATTTTTGTGTAGTGACACGAGAGATTGTCGATTCATGCATATCCAGAGCAGAAGCAATGTCATTGAGAATCAATGGTTTCATTGCTTCTTCACCATATTCGAGAAATCCTTGCTGATATTCCATAATACATTTGGCTACTTTAAGGAGCGTTTCCTGACGGCTTTGGATACTTTTTAAAAACCAACGTGCTTCTTGTAGGTTATTTTTCAAGAACTGATTGTCTGCACTATTATCAGCGCGTTGAATCAAAGAGGCATATTGGTTATTAATACTTAAATTAGGAAGCACGCTTTGGTTGAGTTGAACCTTCCATTTATGGTTAACTTTTTTAACAGTTAAGTCCGGAATAATGTATTCAGTAATGTCTTCATGAATCAAATTACCAGGCTTAGGGTTTAATCCTTGAATGGTCTTTAATACTTCATCAACCGTTTTTTCAGTAATCTGATGATTTTTCATTAATTGCTTATAATTGTGCTGGGCTAGCAACTCGATGTTTTCTGTAATAATTTTTTTGGTTAGAGCTAAATATTCACCATCCAATGGAAGTTGTTCTAGCTGCACAAGTAGTGTTTCTGCGAGATTTACAGAGGCACAACCCACAGGGTCAAATAATTGCAAACGATGACGTACTGCTTCTATTTCATCTAAATCCAGTGGATGTTCCTCGCTGGTAAGACTTGTATGCAACTCCGTAAGGCTCATTGTTAGAAAGCCATCGCTATTTACTGCATCAATGATAGCTGTTGCGATCGCCCTATCCACATCACTCATAGGCGAAAGTTCCAGTTGCCATCTTAGATGGTCTTGTAAGTTGGTCGTTGTGCAATGTAAGTTATCAAAATTATAGTCATTTTCTTCAAAAGCAGAGCGTTTATTTGAGCTTTGGTAAAGTTCTGACCATTGAAAGTCATATGACTCATCATTATCTTGTTGTTTTACTTCCGCCGTTTCAAATCCCTCTTTATCTTCGCTGGGAGTGGCTTCAAGCATTGGATTTGATTCAACAATGAGTTGGATTTCTTGCTGTAAATCGAATGTTGAGAGTTGTAACAGTCTTATTGCTTGTTGTAACTGTGGGGTTAGTGTTAAATGCTGGCCAATGCTTAGTTGCAATGATGGTTTCATGCAAATCCTCTTTGTATTCATTGCTATTTACTATCAGTTTAAACGATTCGTAAGGATTATCCAGTATCTACTACGTTAATTTAGAAAATAACCGATGAAAAAACGGCACTTAATAACTGGGTTGCAGTAATAAAATACAAAGCTTGGGTCTCAGGTACTGTTTGCTTGAGCAAACATACTGAAATAAATGAATTGCTATGATGGTGGAGAATTGGCGTTGCCTAAAATAAATAAAAGCCCCATAAGCTATGGGGCTTAAATCATTATTTTACTTTTTTCTCTTTAAAAAGAACATGCTTACGTACTTTAGGATCGTACATCATAAGCTCCATCTTTTCAGGATGGTTTCTTGGGTTTTTAGTTGTAGTTTTATAGTATCCAGTTCCTGCTGTGGATTCCATTTTCACTTTGATAGTGACGGCTGCCATGGTTTATCCCCTTAGTTATACTTTTTCGCCTTCAGCTCTGAGTTTATCCAGAACTGCTTTAATACCTAACTTGTCTACAATACGCATACCTTTGGTGCTAAGTTTTAATGTGACAAATCGTTTTTCTTCTTCAACCCAGAAACTATGATTCTGAATATTCGGCAGAAAGCGTCTTTTAGTTTTGTTGTTAGCGTGCGACACTTTATGACCAGTCATGGGTCGCTTGCCAGTTACCTGACATACTCTAGACATTGTGTTACTCCAAAATAGGTTTTAATTTGCTTGTCTTTGTAAAATTCTGGGCAAATAGCCGGATGTGAAATACAAGAGCGGTTTTATATCAAAAAAATGCATTAGTTGCAAGATTTTTGTAAAAACATATAATTCAGGCTTTGACAAAATATGAGTGCAATTTATGCAACGCAAGATAAAAAGTTATGTCTTAAGGGCTGGTAGGGTGAGCAATCGGCAACGTCAAGGATTAGATCTTTGGTTTAAAAATTATGAGCTTACTGTGGGTGGAAGTCCATGGAATTTGGCAGAAGAGTTTCACCGTGTTGCAGATACAGTTGTTGAAATAGGTTTTGGCATGGGTGCCTCATTGTTAACTATGGCTCAAAATAATCCGGAAATTAATTATATAGGAATAGAGGTGCATCAGGCTGGCGTCGGTAGTTTGGCTGCTGATTTGCATGAATCTCAATTATCTAATGTACGTATCGTTGCTCATGATGCTGTTGAAGTATTTCGCACACAATTGTTGGACAATTCAATTGCAGGTGTACAAATTTTTTTCCCAGATCCATGGCATAAAAAACGCCATCATAAAAGACGTTTAATTCAGAACGAATTTATTCAATTATTAACAACAAAAATAAAGCCTGGAGGGTTTATCCATTGTGCAACGGATTGGCAAGATTATGCGGAACATATGTTAGATGTTTTATCCACAGAGCCTTCTTTGCAGAATACTCAAAAAGAAGGAGGATATTCACCTAGGCCTTTATCGCGCCCACTTACAAAATTTGAGCTTCGTGGCGAACGCTTGGGGCATGGGGTTTGGGATTTAATTTTTACTAAAATTGGATGAGGACCCTTGCTTAAATTCACAAAGCTTTTTTTTGAAAAATTGATGAATTTGTAGAAATTTTAACTATCCTTTTGATCTTCTATTGTCCAATGTGTAATATGAATCCGGATGGAACATTACAAAGGACGTAATATGGAATTTATCACTGAAATAAATGCAGCTATAAAATCAGGGTTGAAAGGATTTAACGAGTTCATTGAGCAAAAGCTGCAAGTAGACACCAATTATCTTGAGCATCCATTTTGGATGGCAGAAGGTGCTCAAGTAACCGTTTTGAATTATTTGATTCAACTACACCAGAGAAAAAAAAGAGATTCTGTTGATGAGAAGCGACCTTCTGATCTCACTGAATTTATTGATCTGGTCCTTGGCAAGATTCAGAATAAAAATATTGGCCAGCCTTTGCACCAAGCAATTGCTTTAGGTAAGGTGCGGTTAGCTCTTCATCTTTTGGAGTCTCATAATTTTGATATCAATCAACGTGATGAAGAGGGACGCACGCTCTTGTCTTTGGCATTGCCTACTAAAAACCGTCAATTATTGGAAAAAATCTTAGTCGCTAAACCTGATGTTAATGCGCCAACACGACTTACAGAAGGTCGTATTCCCTCTCAACCCTTGCATCAAGCCATAGCACTTGATTTTACTTCAGGAGTAATAAATTTAGTAAGAAGCGGTGCAGATGTGACAAATCCTTTAGGCACGATGAAAGAAACTCCACTGCAATTGGCTGCACGGCAAGGCAAGATTAAGGCGCTTGAAGCCTTATTAGAAGAGGCCCCAGTAGAAAAACTGAAGCTTGAGGCGGAAAATAATAAATGTTCTGAAGATAAGAAAACAGGTGAGAATGCAATTGAAGCTCTTTGTAAGCAGTTGAATCATAATCGGCACAACAAAGATTTACTGCGGGGGGTTGCAATGTTGCTTTGTCGTGGTGCTGAACCACCACGAAGTGAAGCACTCTGTCAATTATTAGCCGATAAACGTAGTGAGTTGCTCAAAGAGATCGATCGCTATCTGGATACTCGCCCCGAATTAGTGGATCCTTTTGTGAACCGATGCCATTTAAATGACAGTGCATTGTATAAAATAATTTATGTGGATCATTCTTGGGGAAGTACTTTACGCCAGCTTTTCGGTAGGCCAAGTGAGGCAGCCTTTGTTATAGAGCGGTTAGTTACTCGCAAATACAGCCGTCGACCGGAAGGGAGTATAGCAGCCTCTATATTGCCAACAGTCGCGGCAGTACCATTAAAAGAAAATGAGCCTCCATTTAAACTTTATGCGGAATTTGTACGACGTTATAACGAAGCTTATGAGAATCAAAAAATTCCCAATCCTTGGAGTACCATGCGTTGGATGATTGCTGAGGGAAAATGTAATTGGGAGACCGTAAAAGAATATGCTCGTACCCATAAAGGAACTAGAACGCAGATTATTTATGATGATATGTTTAAGACCTTGCCGAAAATGGAGATGCATGAACAAATTGAGAGTTCAGTTGTAGACGTTGAAAACAGGCTTAGCTCTATTGAAGTTAAGTAATAAACCAATTTTAATTACAGTTGCATATTTTCTCTGTAGAGATAGGAACCACAATAAGAGTTTAGAGGAGACTATCTCTCTAATTAAATAATAAATGGATGTCATGTATGCATTGAATTAAAATTAGTAGTTAATCGTAGTCTTAATATATTTTTGGGGTGTAGTCATTATGAATATTAGTTTATTACTTTTAATGATGATTTGTTTTATTGGTATGATTAGTCCAGGGCCAGATTTTATACTTGTCACAAAAAACGCTTTTTTTTACCCCAAACGACAGGCTTTGGCAACGGCCTTTGGTATTGTCACTGGATGTCTTTTTCATGCAACTTATTGTATTTTGGGATTGGCATTTATTATCACTCAAAGTATTGTCCTTTATACCACTATAAAATATATCGGCGCATGTTATTTAATTTATCTTGGATTAAAAGGTCTAAAATCCAAACATTCTGCAACAATATCTCAAGAGCAGGCTTCCATAAAAAATATAACGATTTCAAAAGCTTATATTGAAGGTGTTTTGTGTAATGCTTTAAATCCAAAACTTGCAGTTTTTCTCCTGAGCTTGTTTACCCAATTTGTCTCAATTAATGCATCAATGGGTGATAAGGCTTTAGTCGCTGGAGTATTTGTTACTGAGTCTGCTTTTTATTGGCCTTTATTAGTTTTATTTCTGCAATCTAATAAAGTTCGAGTGGTATTTGCTAATTTTCAAGCTGTTTTGAGTCGTTTGTTTGGTGGTTTATTGGTTTATATAGGAATTCGAGTGATGTTGAGCGCGGATTAGTTGTTTTATGAGGAATACAATGTTGAAAACAGCATTAGGTTTAAAAAAAACAGAGTTGGATACCCCTTGCTTAGTAATTGATAAAAATATTCTACAATCCAATTTAGCAACCATGAGAACACATTCTATTGAGAATAAAGTTAATGTCCGACCGCATTGTAAAACTCATAAGTGTTCCAAATTAGCTCAGTTACAAATTGAATACGGAGCAATAGGTGTCAGTGTTGCAAAAATTTCTGAAGCGGAAGTTCTTATTCGGAATGGAATATCCAACGTACTGATCACGTCTCCAATAGTCACGAGCAATAAGATTTCTAGGCTTATCTCCTGTTTGGAACACGCTCCTTCTACTTTAATAGTTGTAGATAATAAGGAAAATCTTGCCGCTTTAAATGAAGCTGGTGCACGCAGTAAGAAGATGATTCATGTACTCGTGGATGTCGATCCAGGAATAGGACGTACCGGGGTTAAACCAGAATATGCCTTAAATTTTGCGTTAGAAATGAAGCAATTTCCTTGGTTAAACTTGATGGGAATTCAATGTTATGCAGGTAATTTACAGCATATATCTTCCTTTAATGAACGCAAAATTAAATCATTGCAAACAATGCAAATGGCAAGTGACCTTGTAAAACGTTTTAGAAAAAATGGTCTTAATTGCCCAATATTAACAGGAAGTGGAACAGGAACTTATGATATTGATGTTGAGGCAACAGAAGTAACTGAGGTTCAACCGGGTTCTTATACGGTTATGGATGTTCAATATACTTCTATTGGTTCTCAAAGCAACCCGGAGCAATTTAATACATTCAAACCGGCACTGACACTTTTGACTACAGTCATCAGCAATAACAGAACTGAGCATGTTACCGTCGATGCAGGGACGAAATCCATTTATGTCGATCAATACAAACCTAAAATTATTAGTCATCAGGGTTTGGAATATGATTGGGGGGGATTTGGTGATGAACATGGAAAGATTACCGCTGTAAATGGCACTCAATTACCCCCATATGGTGACGTTTTAGAACTGGTGGTCCCTCATTGCGATCCCACAATTAATTTATTTGATCAATTTTTTATTACTGAACATGATATTGTAGTTGATATTTGGAATATTGATCTTAGAGGAAAATGTCAGTAGTTTCTCAAAAACTTGAACGATTTTTGTAATAGAACCAAAGCGATACATTAACTACCTTAATTAGACTTTGTCGCATGAAAAGGCATAGTATCTGAACAATAAAGAATTCAGATTGAGCTAATTCCATCGTGAAAACTTGCTTAAACTTCATATACCCCATAGAATTCTAGTTTTCTTAGAATTGGCCAGGAGAGTAGTACATGGGGTGGAATGAGCCAGATAAAGGCAAAGATCCCTGGAAGGGTAAAAATCAGCCTCCAGATTTAGATGAAGCTCTTAAACGTGTTCATGACAAATTGAAGAAGATTCTATTCGGAGGAGCTGCTAAAATGAACAATGAGCCTTCCAAAAAATCAAATAGCGGGCTAGTGACTTTAATCGTTGTCTCGATTGCGTTTATTCTCTGGGTACTTTCTGGCATTTTTATCGTTGATCCTGCTGAGCAAGCGGTTATTCTTCGTTTTGGTAAATATGTAGAAACTGTGGGGTCCGGACCTCATTGGATACCAAGAATTATTTCTTCTAAAATCATTATGAATGTGGATAGGGTGTTGGATTATTCCTATTCTGGGCAAATGCTTACTCGAGATGAAAATTTGGTTTCCGTGTCTTTAGCCGTGCAATACCGTATTGGTGATCTGGAGGATTACTTATTTAATGTTGCCAATCCCGAAGAAAGTTTGCAGCAAGCGACCTCAAGTGCTCTAAGGCAAGTAGTGGGAACAACTACATTAGATCAAATGATTACGGAAGGTCGTGAAGTTTGGGGCAATCAAGTTCAAGATACTTTGGCAAAAACATTGGATCTTTATAAAACGGGTATTTCGATCGTGAACGTATCACCTCAGCCCGCACGTGCACCTGAGAGTGTTCAAGATGCGTTCGATGACGCGATTAAAGCACAAGAAGATGAAAAACGTTTTAAAGAACAAGCCTATGCCTATGCAGCTAAAGTAGTACCGATTGCTGAAGGGAGGGCAAGCCGTATCCTGCAAGAAGCCGAAGCTTATTCCAAACAGGTTGTATTGAATGCCCAGGGAGAGGTTTCTGAGTTCTTAGCTTTGCTCCCTCAATATACCGCGGCCCCTAATATTACGGCGGAACGTATGTATTTAGAGACAATGCAAAAAGTATTAAGCAAGAGCAGTAAGATCATTGTTGATAGCAAATCCAGTAATTTATTGTATCTACCTTTAGATAAATTATTTGAAAAGCCTGCCGGTTTTCGAAATGTCTCCGCCAAAAATGGTAAAACGGAGCGAGATGACATCGGTGAGACAGAGAATTTAATCGATGATCGTGAGTTTACTAGACCTGTTTATCGACAAGGGAGAGATTAACAATGAAAACTACTGCTAGAACCCTTGGCATCTTGATCTTCGTACTCTTGTTATTTTTATTGACCAGCGTATTTACTATCACCGAAGGACAGCAAGGTATTCTTTTGCGTTTAGGTCGTCTGGTCGATGATAAGTTGACTAATAAAGTTAAAGTATTGAATCCTGGATTGCATTTTAAAATACCATTTATCGAAAATGTACGCATTTTTGATACGCGTATTCAAACTATGGATATCAAATCGACTCGTATTGTCACCAAGGAAAAAAAGGATGTAATGGTTGATTATTATGTTAAATGGCAGATTACTGATTTGGCCCAATACTTTAAGTCAACCGGTGGCAGTGAATTTAAAGCGGAAACATTATTGGAGCAACAATTAAATACATTATTACGTGCTCAGTTTGGTAAACGTACCATTCCAGAAGTAGTTTCGGGTGGTCGTGACGATTTAATGGAATTGTTGCGTAAAGCGGCTCAAAAACAAGCTGGCGGGCTAGGCATAATTGTGGTGGATGTCCGCATTAAAGGAATAGAGCTACCGGCCAATACCAGCAATGCGATTTATCAACGCATGCGTGCTGATATGCAAAAAATAGCGAATAGGCATCGCGCTGATGGTCAAGCAGCTGCTGAGGAAATAAAAGCTAAAGCAGACGCTAATGTTATGGTCTTATTGGCGAAGACTCGCAGTAATGCGCAGAAAATAAGAGCAATTGGACAAGCACAAGCTGCATCAATCTATGCGGATGCATACAATAAAAATAAAGATTTTTTCTCTTTATATCGTAGCTTACTTGCATATGAAGGGAGTTTTAATAGCAAAAGGGATATTTTGGTATTGGATCAAAGTAATGCATTTTTCGATTATTTTAAGGAAGCCATACCAAAAAATGATGGTGTACCTGCTAAAAAGTAACTATAATGTTGAGTTTTGGTAACTATTCATCCTAGAGCAAAATTGTGGATAACATCCACATATGAGTACAGGTTGAATAAAAACATTCTGAAAAAGCACAATGACCTTGTGAGTATTTTCAGAATGTTTTTTATTTAAGATGCCTCCAATGTGGAATCAGCCTGGGGGAGGAGTAGTTACAAATTTTGTTGAAATTGAGTCCAAGTGTGTTCTCAATTTAGAGCGGCGAATAGCATTTTGCAAATTAAGAGTAGATCATGGGTAAAAACGTTGTTGTTTTAGGAACGCAGTGGGGCGATGAAGGCAAAGGTAAAATTGTCGATTTATTAACTCAAGATGCGCAGGTTGTTGTTCGTTATCAAGGCGGTCATAATGCAGGCCATACCTTAAAAATTAATGGGGTGAAAACGGTTCTACGTCTCATTCCTTCCGGTATGCTGCGACCCAATGTAATGTGTTACATTGCAAATGGAGTGGTTCTGGCGCCTGATGCACTTTTGAGTGAAATTAAAGAACTTGAAAACAGTGGAGTTGATGTTCGTTCTCGCTTACGGATTAGCATGGCATGTCCTTTAATCCTCCCATGTCATGTGGCTATGGATAAAGCACGCGAAGCACATATGGGGAATGCTGCGATTGGTACTACTGGCCGTGGTATAGGACCAGCGTACGAAGACAAGGTAGCTCGTCGCGCTCTAAAGGTTAGTGATTTATTTCACCCTGAGCGGTTCGAAAAAAAATTAGCAGACCTTTTAGATTACTACAATTTTGTTTTGACACAATATTTCAAACAGCCTGCTGTAGCGATGCAACCCATATTAGATTCTGCTTTGCATTGGGCTGAGGAATTACGTCCCATGGTATGTGATGTTTCTGCTTGTTTGCATGAACATAGAGAAAATGGGGATAATATTTTATTTGAAGGAGCCCAAGGGGTCTATCTTGATATTGACCATGGTACTTATCCTTTTGTTACTTCTTCAAACACGTGTGTGGGCTCAGTAATTAATGGTGCAGGATTTGGTCCTAAATACCTTGATTATGTTTTAGGCATTACAAAAGCGTATACTACACGTGTTGGTGGTGGTCCATTTCCGACCGAGCTTTTCGATGACGTAGGTAAACGAATCGCTGAGCGTGGCCAGGAGTTTGGGGCGGTAACCGGAAGACCTAGACGCTGTGGCTGGTTTGATGCGGTTTTATTAAAACATTCTATTGAATTGAATAGTATTACTGGATTGTGTATTACTAAGCTGGATGTTCTGGATAATTTAGAGGTATTACGCATCGCTGTTGCATATAAGGACGAAAACGGTAATTTAATTTCTCGTCCACCTCAATCAGCGGCTGATTTTCAAGGTTTAGAGCCAGTTTATGAAGAAATGCCCGGTTGGGAAGAGTCTACGGCCGATATCACGAACATCAGTGATTTGCCTGCCAATGCCATTGCTTATTTGAATAGAATAGAAAATCTTCTCAAAGTTCCTATTGATATATTATCAACAGGTCCAGAACGTGACTCGACGATTATTTTACGCAGTCCATTTAAAGCTTAATTGTCCTTGGCTATACAAAAAGCCAGGCATTGTTTCTAAGTGCCGCGACTTGTTCGCGGTATCTAGTAGTTTAATCAGCAGCAACAGACTTCTTCATAAAAATCACATCATCTGGATGTAAATCTTCAATCAATTTAATATTCGCTTACACCTTGCTTCGTGTGTTTCAGGCTCTTTACTCCAATAAACCAATCGCTAATCTGTAATGTTTTGATAAGATTCAGAGTTCTTTGCATTGAATTGCTATATTGGAAATTTCGGTATTTAATGGATACCGCGAACAAGTCGCGGTACATAAATGAGGGATGGATTGTCAAAACACTGAGTTTCAGTCACAAGGATATAGATATTTAAAACTTATTCTCAAATGCGCGTAGTTTTTTCTCTAAATTCCATTGTAATTGCGCTTTCTCATTTGCTTTTATAAACTGCTGACAGCTTTCACTTTCTAAATCTTGGCAATCATGAGTCAAGAGAGCTTTACCTGAATCGGACCAAATGCTCTTTCCTGGTACGAATGCGTAGGTTAGGGCATTTCTATTGATTTGTTTTAAAGTTTGATAATCCAGACCATGTTCTAATACGGCTTCAACATATTGCTGAGTTAAATTGGTCCGCAATATCCCTTCATCATCAGTAGATAAAACAACTGGAACATGATGTTGGAGATAAAAATTCAGAGGGTGGTTGCGCCCTGAAATCTTTAATATTTTTAAATTGCTGATGAGATTAATTTCTACTGCCTTATGATGTTTCGCCATGAAGTTTAAGGTTTTTTCCTCATTATTTTCATGAGCAATATCTACTCCATGCCCGATTCTTTGCGCCTGACCAGTAAAAAGCGCATCATGGATGTGATAATCCAAATCTTCGGGAGCAACTATTTCTTGGCTTAATTCGCCAGCATGTAAAGCGATGTTGACTTGTGGGTAGAGCTCATGAAGATACTGGTACATTTGCATTTGTTTACGAAAATCGCGCAAAGAAATAATACCGTCCTCAGGTTGCACCAAATTAACGCCAACAAGCGCACCGTTGCTTTTTATGGATTGAGTTACGGCTTCAAAAGCATTAAGTGTTTGTGCAAAGAGATTATCTAATGATTGCTCTCTAAGCGAATAATATAAAAATTTAACTTTTATTTGGCAGGCTTTTTTTTCTGGATGTGTTTCACAGCCCAATTCGCGGCGTGTTTGTTGCAAAATTCGATTTGATTCTACCACAGTGTAGTTAATATTATTTTGAAAATCTTGATTTGCTAATAAACGCTTTCTTTTTTGATTAAACGAAGTGGTATCTTTGAGCATATCCCCAAAACTGCTAGAGTGGGCGTTATCAGGTAAAATCATTAATTCCATATATTGTTCATTTTGTTGCGCTGCGGTTTGCAATACTGCTGCTACTAACTCAGGCTGATGATCTGCAACTATAGGAATGAACTTGTCGAATGAGTTGAAAAAGTGATCATGCCCTGATTCTTTCCCTGGTACAAATTCTTTCATAGACCAACTTCTCACAGTATTTGCATAGAGTTCAGGGTGGTTAAGCAGATCCTTTGTATCAATTCCATTACATACAGAGGAAGTTTTACTAACATTCCAATTGGTTGTATTTAAGCAATAGCTATCTTTGGCTGCTAGCTCCAGCATAACCTCAGGGTAAGCTCCCCCAGCTAAGTGATAATGTAATTCACCACCCTTAGGCATACTCTTAAAAAATGCATATAATGCGTTAGGATCATTTTTTATTTGGTCGAAATGGGATTGGACATTAGCTTGTGAAAAAGAGGAAAAAAATAGACCAGCAAGGAGTGGTATTGATTTAATATAGTTCATTGTATTCGAAAATATGTCAGTTTTGTGGGAATTATCGCACAATTATTATTAAATCCCAACCATTGTATTTAGGATCTATTCATAGCAAAATGATTTTATTGTTCTTAGGGGCTGTCATATAAGCTCTCGTCACAATTATATTTCACCTATTAGTGGGGCTATAAAGTGAGGGACTGGACATGCAGGAAAGGGGGCAACACTCATTTGAATGTAATACCCTATAAAGTCTAATCAACTAGGATGATGAACATGAAACATTTTTTATCAAAATTTTATACTGTATTAGGTACTTTTTTTCTGTCGTTAATGACAGCGAGTTTTGGTAATGCGACATCAGATCTGAGTGATTCTACAAATAAAGCTAAAATGACAATCAATGTGGCTATTTATGCTCCCTTTTCTGAGAAATCTGCTTTTATTGGTAGAAATATGTTAGGAGCAATGGAAATTGCCCGGGATCAATTAAAGTCCTCAGAAATTAATTATGAGTTTTATACGCTGGATAAAATGCCCAATAATGCTAATGCAGCAAATACTTTGCAAAAATTTATAGATGCCCATCACATTAACGTAATTATGACTGAAGGAGTAGAGAGTGGGGCTTTAGTTGCACCTTTGGCAAAAAAAAATAAACTCATACACTTTTGTCTCACGGATGACTCAATAATTGCTGATGGAAAAAATAATTTTCAGGCACAAAGCCCTAATCACAAGCAAACTGCTGTTTTAACACAATCAATGAAGCCAGAGTTTATCGCGCAATTTAAACAAGAATATCTTAGCCACCCTATCAGTGAAGCCGGTTATGCTTTTGATGTATTCCATCTAATTCATAATAGTGCTTTGCTTGCAATGCAAACCCATTCTGATTTTTCCAGCCAAGCAATCGCAACACATCTCTTGGCTCTTGAGCCAGGAACAGGGGTCATGGGCGCATTTAATTTAAACAAAAATGGGGTTTCCTATAAGAAGCAGACCCTTACTGCCTAATTTTAATCTACCAATGCAGCAAGCTTCAAAAAGAAAAGGAGCCTAAGTGGCTCCTTTTTTTGATGAGAGACAAATTATCTATTAGCTAAAGCCATACCTTCCAAAACCGTCAAAGCAGCATAGAGTTGATAATCATTGTGCATTAGCTCATCCATTTGTGCCTTGAAATTTTTAGCTTTAGCTTCTTGATTACTTTTATTGATTATGTGCCCATTAAGATTTGCTTCACTGTATCCTGTAGGATCAGCAGGCTTCGCAGCAGTTTTAGGAATTTCTACTTCATTAACTACGATATCAGGCACAATTCCTTGAGCTTGAATTGAAGTTCCTGATGGGGTGTAATACAAAGCAGTAGTTAACTTGATCCCTGTTTTTTCATCTAGTGGCAAGACAGTTTGTACTGAGCCTTTACCAAAGCTTGTTGTACCAAGAATAACAGCTCGTTTGTTATCTTTCAGAGCGCCAGCTACAATTTCAGCTGCAGATGCAGAGCCGTTATTAATTAATACAACCATTGGAGCATCGTGTAAGACATCTACTCCTTTGGATAAGGCGGTAAAATCTGAACCAGGTAAACGTCCTTTAGTTGAGACAATTGTTTCTGGTTTTCCTGATTTATCTTTACCAAGGAAGGCATCAGAAACTTGAATTGCTGAATCAAGAAGTCCCCCTGGGTTGTTACGTAAATCCAGGATCAGGCCTTTTAAATTTCCACCAGATTGTTGTTTTAGCCTATCAATGGCTTGCAACATATCTTTTCCAGTTAATGCTTGGAATTGGGTTAAACGAATATAACCATATCCGGGGGCGATTATTTTGCTTTGTACACTTTTAATTAGGATAATTTCTCGCATCAAATCAAAAGTAAGCGCTTTATTAACCCCTTTACGTAAGATAGTCAATTGAATAGTACTTCCAGCTTTACCACGCATCAAATTGACTGCATCTTTAAGTGAGAGACCCTGAACGGATTCTTTTCCCAATTTAATAATGTAGTCACCAGATTTGATGCCTGCTTTAAAGGCTGGCGTATCAACGAGAGGAGTCACTACTTTTACCACTCCATCTTCCATGGTCACTTCGAGCCCCAAACCACCAAATTCACCACTAGTTGAAGTTTGTAGTTCTTTAAACTCTTCTTCATCCAAGTAACTGGAATGAGGATCCAGTCCATTGAGCATACCACGAATGGCATTATCAAAGAGTTCTTTATCATCAACAGGTTTTACATAGTATTTTTTAATTTCACCAATAGCATTGGAAAAACGTTGAACATCTTCTAAAGGAACCGCTTTCGTCGTAGAGCTTGAGGTTGTAGACGTATCTGTATTAGCCTCATCTTCAGCAAAGCTTGTGAGAGGTAACATAAGAGTAAACGCGTATACTATCGCAAGCTTGCCTGGGTATAGTTTTCTTATCAACATAGCGATCTCCTCAGATGCAAGGCCACAAAATAAGCCATCTTCTTTTATTATAATTATTGAAATGCAATTAAGGTGCCAGGGTTATCTATGACAACCAGTTAAGTGGTGGAATAGCCTTTCCCCTTAGTCTTATTTCAAAGTATAGACCGTTTTGTTTAATTCCGCCGCTATGACCAACACTTGCAATTTGTTCATTTTGGCGTACATACTGGCCCTTGCTCTTAAAGAGAGATTGATTATGAGCATACAAGGTCATAAAGCCTTGTCCGTGATCAATAATAAGCAGTAAACCATAGCCTTTAAGCCAGTCACTGAATACTACTTTCCCAGGATAAACGGCAGTGACTACTGCGCCTTCCTCGGCAAAAAATGTCACTCCTTGGTTCATTTTTCGTAGAGAGCGGCTCTGGCTGTGGATTGGAAGCGGCAATTTTTTGCGCATCTGACTAAAGGGTGTACTCGTAGGAGTAATGCTTTGTTGTGTTGCTAATGATTTGAGTAAACGTGCTAGATTTTCTTTATTTTTTCGTACCTCGCGTAAAGTGTTTTGTTTGTCTTGAATTTCATGATTCAGTGATTGAATTAGAGCGGTATGATAACTTTTATTTTGTTGCAGTTGCTGCTGATGTTGAGTAAGTTCTTTTTTTAATTGTTTATTGGCAATGAGTTCTGTTCTGAGTTTTTCTTTACTATCACTAAGGTTCGCACGAGTTTTATCAATTTTCTCGATAAGCTGTTGCCGTGATTTAACGATGTACTGATAATAAGTTAAGGTTCGACTGACTTTATTGGGATCATCCTGATTCAGTAGCAACTTAAGTGGTTGATACTCACCCATTTGATAACGAGCACGTACATGATTCGCTAATAATTGTTGTTGGGTAACCAACTGTTGATTTAATTGATTTACTTGTTCTTGTAGGTCGGTAATTTTACTTTCTTTATTCTTGATATCATCTTGAATGGAGCGTAATTTATGAATTCCTGTACCGATTTGCTTTTCAGTTTCTGACAGTTCCTTATTTAAAATACCTTGTTTATCGTGCGCTGTATTCAATGTTTTTTGGAGGCTGTTAATTTGCGCATCCAATTGTTTTAATTTATTTTGTGTTTGTACTACAGTTGATGCAGATTCTGCATACCCCCCGAAGCAAAGCAATATACTAAAGAGTAATCCAGTAAAATAAGTTGTACCATGTTCAGTAATAGGTCTTTTTTGAGCCATTATTTCAGAAGAATAGTTCTTCATTGATATGATGTCCGAATCCTGGCATTCTAATTTCTGTCCGATTGTAATTGCGCTGTCTAAGCAGTAATTTTTAACATCTGAGCGACATAAATTAAAAGAAACTGTGTCATTCCATTTATTCATGAGTATTTTTTTCTAACAATTGATGACCTGTCATTTCCGCCGGGGGAGTAATTCCGAGTAAGCCCAGCATCGTTGGCGCGATATCAATCAAGCTTCCTTCGCTTTGGGTAAAGTGCCAATTACCTCCAACGTATACTAATGGGACAGGTTCACTAGTATGAGCAGTATGTGCTTGATGCGTTGTTTCGTCAAACATTTCTTCAGCATTGCCATGATCGGAAGTAATGAGTAATTTTCCACCTTGTCTTGCCAGTGCATGCCAGACTTTACTCATGCATTGATCAAGACATTCGATTGCACGAATTGTGGCTTTAAAGTCTCCGCTATGTCCTACCATATCGGCATTGGCGTAATTACAAATAATGACATCATAATCTTGTCTATTAATTGCCTCGACCAAACGATCTGTTAATTGAGGGGCGCTCATTTCAGGTTGCAAGTCATAGGTGGCAACTTTAGGAGAGGGAATTAAAATTCGTTCTTCATTAGTAAAAATATTCTCGTTCCCTCCGTTAAAGAAAAAAGTTACGTGGGCATATTTTTCCGTTTCTGCAATGCGTAATTGACTTAAGCCATGAACTGAAAGCACTTCTCCTAAGGTATTATTTAAAGGAATAGGGGGAAAAGCTTGGGTTGTTGGTAAGTTTTTATCGTATTGGGTCATGCTGACGAAATAGGATAAATGGGGTTGCACCCTTCGATTAAATTTTTTAAACGATGGATCAATAAAAGCAGTAGTTAATTGTCGGGCTCTGTCTGCACGAAAATTAAAAAATAAAACAGTATCTCCATCTTCGATGACTTTCTTCTCACCAATAAGGGTAGGTGGGATGAATTCATCAGAAAGATTTTGTTGATAATAAGATTTTATTGCCGTTTCTGCATCCTGAAAATGATGCTTGCTATCGCCTTGGGTTAATAAAGTATAGACAGGTTCTACTCGTTCCCAGCGGTTGTCTCTGTCCATCGCATAATAGCGTCCGCTAATCGAACAAATTCGGGCTACTGGATGTGTTTTTAACTTTGCATTGAGGCGCTCTAAACTTCGTAATGCGCTTTGTGGTGGCGTATCTCGTCCATCTAAAAATAAATGTAAATATACTGAAGTAAATTTTTGCTGTGCACAAAAGTCAAGCAAAGAAAATAAATGATGTTCGTGGCTGTGGACTCCTCCTGGAGAAAATAAACCCATGAGATGTAATGATTTCCCGGTTTTTTGCAATGTGGTAATTACATCATGGAACACAGGATTATTGGCAAACTCTCCATGCTTTATGCTCTCATTTATGCGCGTGAAATCTTGTTGGATTACTCTGCCTGCGCCTATATGCATGTGTCCTACTTCTGAGTTACCCATTTGCGCGTCAGGTAAACCAACAGCAAACCCGGATGCTTCTAAAAGAATATGGGGGCAGTTTTTCCACCACTCGTCCCATTGGGGTGTGTAGGCTTGGGCAATAGCATTATGTTTATTATTTTCGTTATATCCCCAGCCATCTAAGATCATGAGCAACAATGTTGCTTTTTTTTGCATGAAGTTCTCCAGAACACAATCCAAATTTTTTGGTGGGAATTATACCTTACTTAATAAGTATTTCGTAATGCCTTCTCTCGATTTCGGTCACGTTTCTTGCAGGAATGAAATGTGCCCTGAGTTATTAATTTACTTTTTGACCTAAATTCTGATGTCGATTTAATAATTTCTTAATGTTTTGTTTATAAAATATGCCCAGTTTGTCTTGTTTTGAGTCAGATGTGATGCGGCAAACTCTTTTAATCGATAAACAATATGAACGAAAAGGAGCGATTTTAATGTTTACTAAAAACTCATCATTTAAGTTTTTTACACCAAGCTCAAAAGAAGAAAATACAGATTCATCTCAACATACCAATCTGAATGTAACGCAGCAATCGGCTGCGAAATTTTTAGATAAAGTGAAGTTGTATTCGAAATTAGATGTGAAAACAAGTCCTATACTAATGAGGCATTTATTAGGACTGTTAAAACTGAATGATTTAAAAACTCAAGACAAAGAGTTTGCGGATTTTATTGAAACACTGAGTACAACACGACTTGATTTGACGCAGCTCATCAATGCATTTCAAGAATTTATCTTGAATAATGATGAAATCTGCTCTCTTTTAGCCTACATCGAAGACAATCAATTAATTTCCCAAGAAGAAATTGAACATTCAGCAGGTACTATAGAGCTCCAGCTTCATTTATTGTGTATACTTGAAGCTTTTGTAGTGACTTTAACGAATAGTAGTCAATTTGCTGAAGATGCCTTAAAACATATTCTCAGCCATCGCAATAATCCGTTTAACAAAGGTAATACCTGGACCAATTTTTTATTCGGGGCTCCCTGGGATGCATCTTTATTCGAACGTTTAAAACTCATTTCTATTGAGCCTGGTTTTTTGCAAATTCTTTTTCAACGGGAATTGAGCGGTAAAGATGAGATAACTCAGGATGATGTAAAAAAATTTATTGAGAAATATAACTTATCCAGTTGGAATGCCTCTTCTATTATTGTTCCAAACGTTGATGAACAACCCTTATCAATTGCGCCCATGGCAATTAATATAATTGAAGCATGTCGTACAGATGTGGTTAGTCCGCGACACGAGGAGCGTGGCGGAAAAGAAAACTCAAAATCAGGATTAGGCTTAATTGGTTTAATGGAACAGTTAAATTATCCTACTGCCGCAAAGCATAAAGAATGTATTTTACCAGAGCATGTTAAAGCGCAAATGGGGGATGCAAAGGCTTATCCATTGATTCCAGGTTTGAAGATTAATGGTGCTCCTAAGATAGTTTCACAGTTCAAAGTTGATAAATTTTGGCAAGATTTATACATAAGTTGGAATGCGCGATTTGTTATTAGTAACATTGATAATATTTTCCTCATATTTAAACTCATGATCCCTTCAGTGCTTGGGGCTAAAGCGCATAATTTTAAGGAAACGAGATTACTTGCATTATTTTTTATTGGTAATTTATACCTCAGCGCTGCACCACAAAATAATCCTCTTTTTGAACCTGGCTATCAATTTGAGAATGCTGATGAGATATTGAGGCAATGGGGAATTATAAATCAGGAAAAAGCATTGTCGTTGTTACAGAAATTTACAAAAGATTCTGAAGTTATGCCCGATAAAGCGTATGAAAAAATTATTGGAGCTTACCCCACGCTGAATATGGTCAGACAGCTTGTTTTCTTTTCTCAAAGTCCAGAAAATTATCGAATGTTAGTTAAAGATAAAACTGATGAACCAGAAAAATCAATTACAGGTAAAGAGGAAGTGATATCACCCAGGTGGTAATAGGAGATAGTTTAATTAAAGAGGCATAGTTTCATATCTAAACATATAATGTCTTTAGCTATCGCCTCTTAAATTACTCTTTAAAACGGTATCCTTATATTAAACACACAAAATAATGCTTTGTGCTCATCTAATTTTCTTAAGAAGCGATTTATCATTTTGATATGTGGCTTCTTTAACAAACTCTATAGGTTGCTGTCTTACGCAGTGTCTCCTTACTCAACTGTTCCTGCTGTCAGTAGTGACATTTTTGTATTAAAGAGGTTAGACTATGCACCATTTATTATATTGGGATGAGTAGTTTGGAACAAAAAATTCCTCAGCATGTTGCCATTATTATGGATGGAAACGGTCGTTGGGCTGAAAGTCGAGGTTTACCGCGTATAGAAGGTCATAAAGCGGGTGTTGAATCAGTAAAAAAAATGATTCGTTGTTGTATGACCAAAGCTATTCCTTGTCTTAGCTTATTTGCTTTTAGTTCAGAAAATTGGTCTCGGCCTGCTGAAGAAGTTAATTTTTTAATGGAATTGTTTCTCGAGTCATTAAGAAAGGAACTTCCTGAATTGGATCAACACGGGATTCACTTACGATTTACTGGGGACCGAAGTTTACTCTCGCCTGTATTGCAAAAACAAATGCAAGAAGCAGAACTTTTGACCGCAAAAAATGAGCAATTAATTCTGAATGTGGTTGTTAATTATGGTGGTAAGTGGGATTTGGTGAATGCTGCCAAAAAAATAACCAAAGAGGTATTGAATGGTGAGTTGAAAGTAGATGATATAAATGAAACTAGTTTTGCTCGTTATCTGGACACAGTAGGATTGCCTGATCCTGATTTATTTATTCGTACCAGCGGTGAGTTACGAATTAGTAATTTTTTCCTTTGGCAGCTTGCCTATACAGAGCTTTATTTTACTGAAGTGCATTGGCCAGATTTTGGTGAGCATGAGCTTGAATTGGCCTTAGCTGCCTTTAATAAAAGAAAAAGAAGATTTGGGCAAATTTCCTAATTAACTCTAGGGTCTAATTACATTTTTAGTAAAATGTGAACTGATCCTAACTTTAAGGACCAAGAGATGTTCTTACAACGCTTGATTACAACCCTCATTTTAGTACCCTTGGTTTTATGGCTTATTTTTTATGGTAATCAATGGCTTTTGGCTGGTATCGTTTTGGTTATTTTTCTAGCTGCAGTAAGAGAATGTTTTCAATTGATCCCTTTAAAAAATTGGCAGTTGCAAGCCGGATTTGTTGTGTTGATGCTTTTGTGTTTATGGGCATGTGGTTATCTGTTTTCATATTGGTTATATGCTGGGTTAATTGTTTGGGCTTTGAATATTCTTGCCATCCTCAGTTTTCCCGGTTCACAGAAATATTGGGGGTACCCTGGCATTGTCGCAGTTGTATGCTTGATTCTCTTACCCTTATTCGCTCAAAGTCTTATTCATTTATATTCTTTATCTAATGGCAAGGCATCCCTGGTGTATTTGTTGTTTTTAATCTGGGTCTCAGATACAGGAGCTTACCTTAGTGGGAAACTTATGGGGAAACATAAGTTAATTCCTCAAGTTAGTCCTGGAAAGTCTTGGGAAGGGGTCGCTGGTGGGGTTATCTTGTCGATGTTGATTGCTTGGGCTGGCTATAGTTATTTTCATCCAGTTTCCGGTGTTTATTGGTTCATTTTAGCCTTATGTACTATAATTATTGCGATCTTTGGTGATTTATTCATCAGTATATTAAAGCGTCGTTGTCATTTAAAAGATACAGGCGCTATTATTCCTGGTCATGGGGGTATTTTAGACCGTTTAGACAGTTTAATTGCAGCTTTACCTTTATTTTATTTCGGACTAACTTTGTAACTACTCACAAGGGTTATTCAAACCATCCGGGCTTATAAATCGATAAAACAGGATGTTTTTTCGCGAGTGTGCAATAGTAAAAAGCACTTCTTTCTAGGTTCCGGAGAATTCTGAGAGAGTAATTCTCGAGTATTACTTCATTTGGGATACCACTATGCTTTCAACATTGCTGTATTTTCTTTTGGCCTTAGTCTTACTAGTTACAGTACATGAATATGGCCATTTTCAAGTGGCGCGTTGGTGCGGCGTTAAAGTACTGCGTTTTTCTTTTGGTTTCGGCCCTATTTTGGCACGTTGGTGTGATAAAAAAGGAACAGAATATGCCTGGTCATTATTTCCTCTTGGTGGTTATGTCAAAATGCTTGATGAATCCGAAGGAGATGTTCCTGAGAACGAGCGTCATTTAGCCTTTAATAATCAATCTCTTTGGAAAAGAACTGCAATTGTTCTTGCTGGTCCTTTTTTTAATTTTATTTTTGCGTTTGTCGCTTTATGGTGGGTATTAGTTATCGGGATGCAATCTTTAGCACCGATGATTGAATCGGTAAAGCCTAATAGCATTGCGGCGCAATCTGGATTAAAAGCGAAAGAAGAAATCATCGCGCTGAATGATACTAAAATAAACAGCTGGCGCGATTTTCAGTATGCAATCATGCCTCTTGTTGGTTCTCAGGAAACAATTCAATTAACATTGAAGTCTTTGGCTGATGGGCATAAACGTCAGGTTTCATTGCCTTTGACTGATTGGAAATTAGATAGTAAAAAACCAGATGCCCTGCAAAGCCTAGGCATTGAACCTTTTATCCCCTCAATCCCTCCAATAGTTGGGGAAGTCGTTCCTAATACTCCGGCAGCAAAAGCAGGATTAGAGAATGGCGATAAAATATTGAGCGTGGATGGCAAACCTTTTAATGATTGGCTATTTTTAGTTGATTATGTGCAGACACGTCCAGATAAACAATTAACCTTATCTATTAATAGAAAAGGCAATATACAAAAAATAATAGTCCACACTGGAAGCCAAAAAAATAAAGATAAAATTGAAGGGTTTTTAGGTGTGCGCTCACAAAAGGTCCAATGGCCAGCACATTGGTTACGTTTAGAAAGACAAGATCCCTTAACCGCTGTAGGCACCGCATTAAAACAAACAGTACAATTAACCGGTACCACATTTACTTTGATGGGGAGGTTGGTTACCGGCCGCTTAGGATTAAATAGTATTAGTGGTCCAGTTGGTATTGCTCAGGGCGCAGGTGATTCTGGACGGAGTGGATTAACTTCCTATTTATTTTTCCTTGCTTTGGTCAGCATAAGCTTAGGAGCATTAAATTTATTGCCCATTCCTATGCTTGATGGGGGGCACTTGCTTTATTATCTACTGGAAGCAGTCCGACGTAAGCCCTTGTCTGATAGTTTAAAATCGGCAGGAGCCTATGTGGGATTATTGCTATTAGCTGCGCTGATGTTTATTGCTTTGACGAATGATTTATCGAGACTTGCTGGATAGTTAGGACGATTAATCAGACCGCAATCGCAAAGTATTGGCAAAGTCAGGGAACAAAAACTTGACAGTAGTTTCTACTTCCTATAAAAAGTGTTTCAATTTTCGGTGTACAGAGATTGAGTATTAAAAGTACACGTAGTACTGGGCGTAAAATAATAATGAAAAAAATCAGTAGTAAATTTATATTAGGTGTTTGTTGTTCCTCGCTCATAGCCTGGTCTTCACAAACGATAGCAGCAGATACTTTTGTCGTGCGAAGTATTAAAGTTACCGGTTTGCAACGTGTTTCTACTGGAACAGTACTCAATTATATACCTGTTCAAGTTGGAGAGGAGATAGGTCCTGAATCAACTGCTGAGATTATTCGAACTCTTTATGATACTGGTTTCTTTCAGTCTGTTTCATTGGAGCGACAAGGCAACACTTTAATTGTCAATGTGATTGAAAGAGCAACCATAGGATCGATTAGTGTAGTAGGAAATAAAGAAATTCCTAGCGACAAAATGAAAGAATTCCTTAAGGACATGGGCTTAGCGAAAGGACGTGTATTTCAAACATCCACTTTAGAGCGTTTGGAAAAAGAATTAAAGCAAGCCTATAACGCTAGAGGGAAATATAACGCGCGGATAGAAACTCGAGTTAGTCCTTTAACCGACAATAGAGTGGGTATTACCGTCACGATTTCTGAGGGACGTGTTTCACGGATTAAACAAATCAAAATAATAGGAAATCACGATTTCTCTACTAATGAATTATTGCCAGAGTTTGCTTTATCAAAATCTAGCATCTTTACTTATTTTACTAAAAAAGATCAATATTCCAAGTCAGGTATGGATGCATCTTTAGAAGCATTACGTTCCTTCTACATGGATAGAGGTTATTTAAAGTTTAAAATTATCTCGTCACAGGTATTGTTATCACCCGATAGAAAAGACGTTTACATCAATGTCCATATTGAAGAGGGACCTCAATATCATTTTTCAGGCTATAAAGTAGTAGGAAAACCGATATTGCCGCCTGAAAAAGTTAATTCATTAATTCAAATCAAAAAAGGCGCTGTTTTTTCACGTAAAAAGGTGACTGATTCAATTTCTGCTATTGGTTTGGCTTTAGGAGATATTGGTTACGGTTTTCCTGCAATTAATGCGGAACCGCAAATCGATGAAGAGAACAAAACGGTATTTATTAATTTTATTGTGCAGCCAGGGCGGCATGTATACGTTCGCCGTATTAAATTCCATGGCAATACCAAAACTAGTGATTATGTATTGAGGAGCGTAATTCGTCAGGACGAAGGGGGATTGTTATCGCTTCATAATATTAAAGAGTCTGAGCGCCAATTGCGCTTATTAGGGTATTTAAAAAATGTTGATGTAAAAACCAATCCAGTACCCGAAGCAAACAACCAGGTTGATTTAGATGTACAAGTAGAAGAAGCTCCTTCTGCTGAAGCGAGTGCTTCTATTGGTTATGGTACCAATGGTTATCAATTGAATGCCTCAGTAAATCAACATAACTTTATGGGTACAGGACGTTCCATGGGGGCTGCATTTACTGCAAGTAAATGGGGACAAGACTACACCGTAAATTACTATAATCCTTTTTATACCGAGACAGGTATAGGACGTGGCCTTAATCTTTATTATGCACGCGTCGATCCCAGAAACCTCAATGTCAGTACATATAACTCCAACCGTTATGGCGGTGACGTGAATTATAGTATACCTCTTGGTGAAACAAGCAGATGGCAATTGGGTTATGGCTATCAGGATGTAGAAATCAAAAGTGTTGGTAATGTAGTGCCTATTAAGAATTTCGTGCAAATCTATGGAACTCATTTCCAGGAAATTCGTTTATCAACAGGATGGAACCGAAACAGCTATGATCAATTCCCATATCCTACAAGAGGCATTAACCAACAGCTTTCTGGCGTAATTGCATTACCTGCTAGTTCGAACTCGTTATCCTACTACAAGGGTTCTTATCAAGCGCGATTGTATCAACCTATAGCACGAGGGTGGATTTTCTCCGTGCAAGGGTTTGCAGGCTATGGAAACTCCTTCAACAATAATGGGTTGCCATTTTTCGAGAATTATTATGCAGGGGGTACTGCACAGCCTGGTCAGGTGCGCGGATATGACAGTTACTCTTTAGGTCCATTAGATAACTACCGTAATTCAGTGGGAGGTAACTTATTACTTACTGGAACTGCGGGAATTATATTACCTTATCCTCTGAGCCGAGATAACGTACGTACAACGGTTTTTGTTGATGCGGGTAACGTCTTTGGGGTGAATACTTTACCTACCCTGACCGGAAAATATGAAGGTCCTTTGCGATACTCAGCAGGTCTTTCACTTGAGTGGCGTTCTCCTTTTGGACCTTTGGCATTTAGCTTGGCTAAGGCATTGAATCCTCAACAATTCGATCAAACACAAGTCTTCCAGTTTGCTCTATCTTCAGGATTTTAATCAATAATTTCTTAACCTCACGTTCACGCTTAGT
Organism: Legionella stuttgartensis; assembly: GCF_977063405.2. Classification (NCBI taxonomy): domain Bacteria; kingdom Pseudomonadati; phylum Pseudomonadota; class Gammaproteobacteria; order Legionellales; family Legionellaceae; genus Legionella; species Legionella stuttgartensis. The sequence goes on along the minus strand of NZ_CDRUHA020000110.1, from coordinate 47,004 downwards.
GTGAGGTTAGGAAAATTTCTTATTTATTACAAAATTATCGAAAATCATGTTGTACATATCGCAACCTATTTCGAATTATGCTAGCATCATGCTCTTTAATTTAGGAGATTAGTTATGAAGCGGTTAGGTCTGGTCATAATGGCCTTAGTTTTCAGCGTGTTTGGGGCTGGCGCATTTGCTGATACAGCAAAAATCGGTGTAGTTGATCTACAAAAGATCATGCAAACTTCCAGTCAAATCAAAGAAATCCAAAAGAAATTGGAGAAAGAATTTAAGCCGCGTCGCGACAAGCTTGTAGCTGTTGAAGCAGGCATTAAAGCGGATATGGAGAAGTTCAAGCGTGATAGTGCGATCCTGAGCGCTACTCAAAAGAAAGAAATGGAAAAGAAAATTGTTAGTGCACAACAACAATTTGAGCGTGATGGGCAACAATATCAACAAGAGTTAAGTACAGCAAATAACGAAGCAATGGAAGCATTGTACGCTAAAGTTCGTGCAGCTATTGCAAAAGTTGCTAAAGATGACAAGTACGATCTTATTGTTCAAAAAGATGCGGCTCCTTTCAGTGCAACTACTCTTGATGTAACTGATAAAGTTGTTAAAGCAATTAACTAATTCGGCGATGTCAACTTGCTGACTTTAGTAGAACTTGCAAATCATTTAGATGGCGTGTGGCATGGAAATGCGGATCACGCCATTTTTTGTTTTGCTTCCCTTAGCCGAGCTACATTACAGGATGTTGCTTATTACGATAACTCTGTAGTGCGTCAAGCTCTAGATACTACATCCGCTGGGGCGGTCTTACTCAGAGCCGAACATCAGCATTTGTATCGAGGAAATTGTATCGTCGTTTCTCATCCTTTACGTGCGATGATACAAGCTACCCAGCTTTTATCTCCTCCCATGTTTCCAAGATCTGGGATTGATTCTACAGCTATAATTCATCCATCGGTTCAATTAGGTCACGATGTATCAATAGGTGCGTACAGTGTAATTGGAGCAGATGCTCAAATTGCTGATGGAGTTACAATAGGAGCAAATGCTGTTATTGAATCTTCAGTCCGAATTGGTGCGTACAGTAAGATTGGTCATGAAGTGGTAATCCATTCCGGTTGTCAGTTAGGTGACTATGTGGTTATAAATTCTGGCTGTGCCATTGGTGCCTCTCCTTTCAATTATTTAAAGGAGCAAGGGCGCTGGCAACAAGGATATAGTGTTGGTGCTGTAATTATTGCAAATGATGTGCATGTAGGATCTAATACGGTAATTGATCGAGGTTCTTTAAGCGATACTTATTTGGGAGAAGGGGTCTGTATTGATAATTTAGTCCAGATTGCACATGACGTATTGGTTGGTAAAAATACAATCATTGCTGGATGTGCTGCTGTAGGTGCTTATGCCCAAATTGGTGCAGATTGTATTATTGGTGGTGCTAGTTGCATCGCGGCTCATGTCCATTTGGCCGATGACATAGTAATCACAGGTATGTCGACAGTAAGTAAATCGCTTGCCAAATCTGGAATTTATTCCTCTGGAACTTTAGTACATGAACACCGGCGTTGGCGTCGTAATGCAGCACGATTTCGACGATTGGATGATTATATAGTTAAGCTTGGTGCCCTAGAGAAAAAGTTAAGCAGAATGGACGAAGAGTAAGTTTTTAACATTAGCAATTGATTTGAACCCTCTAAATTAGGATAATGGTTTTTTTTTTGACCTCACTTTTGGACCATGCTAAGCATACTTATTTAAGCGAGAAACTGTGTATGAGTGAACCTGTAGATATAAAACAGATTTTTAGTATATTGCCCCACCGCTATCCAATGATTTTGATAGACAGGGTATTAGATTACACCCCATTTGATTGTTTGACGGCTATAAAAAATGTCACAATTAACGAGAATTATTTTTCTGGTCATTTCCCAGAGAATCCAATTATGCCAGGAGTTTTAATGCTGGAAGCGTTGGCACAAGCTAGTGGACTTTTAGCAGGATTATCTCAAACACCCGAAGAAAATTATGGTATTTTGCATTTTTTTGCGGGTATAGATAATGCAAAATTTAAACATGTAGTTACTCCGGGTGACCAGCTACGCTTGGAAGTAAAAATATTAGCCAGAAAAAGAGAATTTTGGCGTGTGCATGGCGAAGCTTATGTGGGTGATAAGTTGGCCTGTTCCGCGGATTTATTAAGTGCTGCAAAGGAAATTCTAAAGTGATAGATGAACGAGCGATAATTCACCCCACTGCAAAATTAGCTAAAGGGGTATCAGTAGGTCCTGGCAGTGTAATCGGGGCTGATGTGGAAATCGGTGAAAACACCTGGATTGGTCCTTATGTAGTAATTGAGGGGCCAACAACAATTGGAAAAAATAATAAAATTTTCCAATTTGCTTCAGTAGGCGATGCGCCACAAGACATTACTTATAAAAGTGAACCAACCCGATTAGAAATCGGTGATGATAATATCATTCGTGAATATTGTATGATTAGCCGAGGAACTGTTAAAGGGGGTGGAGTTACCCGTATAGGTAACAAGAACTTCTTTATGGCTTATTCCCATGTAGGTCATGATTGTATGATTGGCAATCAAATTATTTTGGTTAGCTATGCTGCGTTGTCAGGGCATGTAACGGTTGGTGATTATGCCAATATTGGAGGTTATGCCGCAGTACATCAATTTTGTCATGTGGGTTCCTATGCCTTTATTGCTAGAGCTTCTTATGTAGCCAAAGATGTGCTCCCTTACCTCATGATTTCCGGAGATACCACATCTGCATGTGGTATTAATACAGTAGGATTACGTCGACGAGGATTTTCTTCTGAAGCGATCGATGGCTTACGACGTGCATACAAAATAATTTTCCGTAAGGGATTAACAGTACAACAAGCGGTTGCTGAATTAGAGTTGATGCAAAATGAATGTCCTGAAGTAGTTCTGATGATCGATGCTTTAAATCAATCCACCCGTGGAATTGTTAGGTAAACTGAGTAGGTTAATAAGGTAGAGTGATATTTTATGCTAGACATTCAATTATTACGCGATGATCCGCAATTTGTCGCTACGCAATTATTAAAGCGAGGTTTTAAATTTGATGTTTCATCTTTTACTGCTTTAGAAGAAAAACGTAAGGCGTTACAAGTTGCAACACAAGCATTGCAGAATGAACGTAATTCACGTTCTAAAGCTATTGGTGAGGCTAAATCTCGCGGAGAGAATATTGAGCCAATGCGCGAAGATATGAATCGTCTTGCTAAAGAGTTAGATGAAAAGAAAAATGAGTTGGATGGCTTGTTACAGCAAATTGAAGCAATTGCTTTAAGGTTGCCTAATATACCTCATGAATCTGTTCCTGTTGGTGAAGACGAGCAGCATAATCAGGAAGTGAGACGCTGGGGTAAAATTCCAACTTTTGATTTTCAGGTTAAATCTCATGATGAATTGGGTGATAGTTTAGGCCAAATGGACTTTTCCTTAGCTGCGAAATTGACTGGTAGTCGTTTTGTAGTTATGAAAAATCAATTGGCAAGGTTACATCGAGCATTGATCCAATTTATGTTGGATATCCATACGCAACAACATGGTTACCAAGAAATTTATGTGCCCTACATTGTCAATGCAGATAGCTTGTTGGGAACAGGACAATTACCAAAATTCGAAGAAGATTTATTTAAATTAACTGGGGATCAGGGATATTATTTGATTTCTACATCAGAAATTCCTGTAACGAATACAGTTCGCGATGCTCTTTTGGAAGAACCTGTTTTGCCTATTCGATATGCCTGCCATTCGCCATGTTTTCGTAGTGAAGCGGGTTCTTATGGTAAAGATACTAAAGGAATGATCCGACAGCATCAGTTTGAAAAAGTGGAGCTGGTTTGGATTACAAAACCTGAAGATTCTTATGCCGCTTTGGAACAATTGGTTAATCATGCAGAAACAATCTTGCAACGTTTAGAACTACCCTATCGAGTGATGACTCTTTGTACGGGGGATATGGGTTCCAGCTCTGCAAAGACTTATGATTTGGAAGTTTGGTTACCCAGTCAAAATACCTATCGAGAAATCTCTTCTTGTTCAAATATGGAATCGTTTCAAGCACGCCGCATGAAAGCGCGTTACAGACATGAACAAACCCGCGAAATCGAGTTGGTTCATACGCTAAATGGCTCTGGACTTGCTGTAGGTAGAACATTAGTTGCTTTGATGGAAAATTATCAAGATAAAGAAGGAGCTATTCATATCCCAATGGCTTTAAGACCCTATATGGGTGGGATCGAGTGCATTAAATGTGCGGTTTAAAGCTGTAATCATTCTAGTTCTACAGATAGGTTTGTTGCAGTAAAACTGCAACAAACATACAAGTAAGTCCCTTTTAACTACAAATCCTCATATTATTTTCTATTTTTTGTTCGTTTAAATTATAGCTTGGTGAACATTGCTTCGTGCTTCTATGTTTGTATTGAGGTGATGATGAGAAGAAAGTAAGGCGCTGAGCCATAAAAGGACGATTTTTTATATATATAGATTGTTTTGTACATTTCGCAAAGAAAGTTAAATTAGTATGTCCTGCTGATGAAAGATGTGGTTTTTCTATGCACAATTCATCCTCATGGTACTCGGGCATCAATTGTTCCAACTCCTCTACAGGTGTTTTTATTTTTTTTATCTTGAGTTTAGGTGACAATTGCATAAACATTTTTATCTGATTCATATCTGATAAATCATGAGCGTCATGTTTCTTTTTTTCCAGGTTGTAGGTTCTAATCTTTGGTGCAAATAATGCTGTTAAGCGATTTCTTTTCTTTTGTTTTGCTTTACGGTCTATTTTTTTAGCTAAAACAATTGAATGACACTGCTTCTGTGTAAAGGATCGCGTTTTAAATAATTGCTCAATGACATTAAATTGTCTTGTAACTGTCAGAAAAAATAATAAGTTGAATTTGATTAAAAATTTGAACTCATTATTTTTTTGCTCATTTTGATGTATTACATCCCTTTTATTAAGAGTTGTATTAATTTTTCTGAGCCACTCCGAATATGAAAAAAGTAAGGTGTGGGTTACATCTAATAAGTCCTGTTGTTTGAAAAAAAATCGGTGCGAATTTTGAATAGTCCTTTTAAAACGTACATCTAGTGCTAATTGAATGGTATCCATATCACTCAATTCCTGTTCGTCCAAGTTTTAAAAGTATAGTAGTTTTTGTAAAAAGTGCATTTATTTTGGCCTGACTGTGTTTTTGATTATCTTTCAGTGGGTTAAGCGGATTTTTGACTGATTGAGTATTTGTTTTTATGATGTGTTTTTATTTTGAATTAAAAGAAATTTATGCTTATCGACTCAGCAGAACTGATTCATACCGTTGAACATTATTTACGCCAGTGGTTTTCTTTTCCTAGAAATAGGGTATTTGCTCAAGTAACTACGGTCATGAACCAAAAACCCTATGTTAGAACTATGGATCTTTATCATTTTACTCCTAAGGGTTCATTTATTTTTCTAACCGATACTCGTTCACCGAAATGGAGCCATTTAAATCATTGTTCTAATGTAAGCATTTGTTTGGTAAATCCGGAATTTGGCCAAATTATTGTAGAGGGGAGCGTGCGATTAGATACAAGTCAGAGCAATCTTCCAGTAGCTAGTTTATATTGGCAAAATTATTTGGACGAATATTGGCGAAATTATTATTTAAGCAACTCCGAAACGTCAGATGGAATCCCTTTATCTTTTGGAATCATGGAGGTTATTCCACATGTCTGGCAAATTCTGAAAATTAATAAAAATGATTTCTTAAAAGGTTCACGTATGAACTATGAATTGCAAAATGGTTCTTGGTTCAAAAATCAACTTCCTCTTCTCTAGTAATATAAAAGTGGAGTTTTCATTTGTTAACAATTTTTGCAAAGTAACCTAGGAATACCATTGTGAAAAAAGGATTATATTATTTTTTAGCTCCGCTTTCCTTGATTGTAGTGTTTTGGTTTCAGCCTACTTTTGCAGCCTGTTCCCTCATAAATTCATCTGGGGAAACTGCAGGACGTACCCATGATGCACTAGGGATTTTACTTTTATCTGATGTCTCATGCCCCAAAAATGTTTTTGCATTGCGCCAGCTTCTCAAGAGCTCGGGTTTGAAATTGGAAACTACGTTGGTAGCAAATCGGGGATTTCATAATCCCAATCAAGGTAGCTTTAGTTTATTTGAAATGGTCTTGGGAGAATTTAAAACATTAGATGAGCATTTATCTATTGAGGCAGGAGACTTTTTCTTTGGTCATTTTACAGCAGTTAATCCAGAAGATGAGTTAATCGCAGATCAAAATCCGGAAAAAAATTCATTGATGGTTGAAGCATTGGCGTGGGATCCCCAAAAGGAAGTATTTAATTTCTATGAATTACGTGGTGATGGCATCCAAGGTCAATGGTTTTATCGAGGAGATTCATCAGATATCTTTGCCGACAATGAGTTACTTCATCGCCAACCTGATCCACAACATCCAAAATTTGGCAATAGACTGCGCTGTTCCGGTTGTCACGGTGCAGGAGGTCCCATTATGAAAGAGCTAGCTAAACCACATAATGATTGGTGGGAGCCAATTAGAGGGCTGGATTTTGGTGGAAGACAACCTGACGCTTCATTACAAGAAATTTTGGAAACCCTTGTTTCTTCAGAGGAGTTAGCGAAAAACGTCCTAACTGGTCTTAAAAAATTGAATCGTAGTAAGACGGTGTATCCAAAAAAATCGCCCTCATTACAGGAACTGCTTCGACCTCTATTTTGCCCCGTTGAACTCAATTTGATGTCCGATTTTTTTCCTAACCATGCAATGCATGCTGAAGTGAATATTCCTGTTGAGTTTTTTCTTGATCCACGCGTGCTACAGACTGAAGAAGAACAAGTTATTTCAATACCTAGGGCTTCTTATAACGCTGCATTAAATACAGGAGGTAGTTATTTTCCTGAAACCGATTTGAATGATGCAGATCACGCATGGCTCACTCCAGTTAAGGCTCAATCAGACCAATTAGCAATCGATAATTTAATACAACATGGGATCATCGATCAAAAATTTATGTTGGATGTCTTAGATGTAGATAGGACTAATCCAGTATTTTCATCAGCACGCTGTGGTCTTTTGCAGTTGCTCCCTAATACAGTTATTTCTAATTGGCGGGAAGTCTTCATTAAAAATCTCAGCCAATCAGAGGTTTGGGCTGCTAAAAAATTACTTAAAAACCTTAGCTCACCACAAAAAAATGCTGAGTTTTATCAGCAAAAAGCCAAGAGATATCTACAGCATTGCCGGTTGAAACTACAAAATAGCGAAAATGTACTGTTAATGTACCATTTATTAGTGCAAAGACGAGCTGAAGTTCGGGTATCGGAAATTTCATTGAATCCGTTGGGACAAATTTTGGAGCCTGGATTTCGTGTTATTTTTCCTGAAAATAAAATAATGCCTATGCCAGGCTCACTAAAGCTTACGTCAACTTGTGATGTAGTTAGGGCTTTTTGAAAATCTATTTTTGAATACGCTGTACTTTTGAAACTTGTTTGGCTTATCTATTGTCGATGAATATAACTAGATTAACAGAATGGTCGTGTTAAAAAACACGAGGGTTTACGATTCTGGGCAATTGGTTACTACATGGCTTTAATTATGAATCCATTGTTTTTCAAAAGAATAGCACAAAAAAAATTTTATTTCTTAAGCTGTTTGATTTACTGGATTAACATTCAATTTAATTGTAACCTTCGTATTGACCTAAACGCGATGAGTCTTTATGTTGCTTTAATTTCGAGCTTAATTTAGGAAAGAGTATGGTTATCTACGAAGTAAATTTGGCCATTGATGGAGATATTTATCCTCAATTTCAATTATGGCTAAAAAAGCATGTCAAAGAAATGCTTCAACTTCCAGGCTTTATTCAAGCAAGTATTTTAAAACCTGAAAATGAGAACACAAATCAGGAGCAATTAACAGTTCAATATCAATTGGAAGATAGAGAGTCCTTAAATGTGTATTTTACTGAATTTGCACTGAAGATGCGTGAAGAAGGGCTTAAGTTATTCCAAGATAAATTTTCTGCTCAAAGAAGAGTTTTCGAGGTAGCTGCCAACATCTTTAAATAAAAAATTTGCATGGGAAGTATGTTTTCATATAGCCTTTTCAACTTGAGTAGAAAACATCGCACTTTGTCCTTTGGATTAGTATAGGATATAGAATGAGACAGATAATTAAATTTGGATTTATATTGGGTTTGGCGGCAAGTAGCAGTGCGTTCTGTTGGGAACCGGTTCAGGGGTTATATTTGGGGTTACTGGGGCAGGTGAGTCATGCTACAAACCTTGATCTTGGTTTTTCACTGACCCAACTCCCTACTCTAGGAACTGTAGGAACAGTACAATTAGGGCCGGTTGGTGGTGGATTGGGAACTTCTCTTGGATACAAAATACAGAACTTCCGATTAGAGGGCGAGTTTCTGTTTAATATCAATAATTACGGTCAATTAAGTGCGGGCTCCTGTACACTTATAAGTCCTGCCGTTTTAGGCCCTGAAGGAGTATGTCCTGCTGAAGTTGTTAATACTGGCTTAGGATTTAATGGTTATACTATAGGATTATATGGATTTTTCAATGCGTTTTATGATTTCCTATCTTCTGACCCTAATGTGAGTTTTGTTCCCTATCTGGGGGTGGGTGTGGGAGGCGCTGATATTTTGAACCATGCTGTATTTCAAAGTAATGACCAATGCATTGCCTTGGGGACTTGTTCACCAATCGTCAACGAAAGCTTCGATACCTCAAGTTTTGGCTTTGCAGCACAAGGCATTATTGGATTTAATTATTATATCGACGATTTCACTACTATTGGGCTAGATTTTCGTTACGTTTCTACATTTAATTTTAATAATAATAACTCGTCCTCTACTACGAATTCGAGTAGCAATTCTTTTGGAATAAGCACCATCAATCTAACCGGAAATTTTGCTCTGGAGAAGGGTGACTAATAGCCATAATGCCATAATTAATTCTTTTAATTATGGCATAAAAGCCAAGTAGTCTAAGCAATGTACTTTCGTAATAAGCACATAAACTCTTACCCTGTATCGATGAAAAAACCGAGTCCAGATTTATTTCAGAATATGTCGGCTTACCACCTCGTCCTCTGTAGACAGGAGCATATGTGAGTAACATGCTTCATGTCTTTAAGGGTTCTTTTTCTCAATGATTTAATAATCTCAGTTTCTATGCCCAAATTATATTAAAAAAATCAGCAAGTAATGAAGCGATTCGTTTATTTTATGGCTAGAATTAAAAATAAGAATTTTCATCTTTGATGCATTACGATAACTATTAAATAAGCAATCCCGTAATGGTGGTTAATTTATTTACAGGAGTTTACAATGCTCTATAGTTTGATTAATAATTGTTTTCCCACGTTCATATTTCTTTTTTATCTACTGGTTTTTGCCTTTTTTAGTCGCATAGTATCTCATTATAGATATAAGCAAAAGTCTGTTGAATTTGTTACTACTGAAGCGATCCAATTATATATTATTGGTGAAAGTTCCCGTGCTTTTTCTCCTGAGGCTCATCAAGGCATTGTACATAACTTGACTCAATATATATCCTCTATTTTAAATGATGAATTAGTCGCCATGTCTCGGGGACATGAATGTCAGAAAACGCAAGAAGCAAGTGATAAGTTGTATGATGAACTTTTGAAGTTTAAGCCTGCCGGTCCTGTTTCTACCTATTACAATAATGCGGTTTCATCACTCAACCAAGCAATAGAATATCGTAATTTTCGTTTGAATATGCTTCATTCACCAATTCCCACTGCTTGGTACCTAATCATCTTTATGGGTGCTTTTTTTATAATTGGCATCTATTCTCTAGAAACCAATTTAAAAGGACACTTATTTCTTATTATTTTATGTATTTTTCTCGCTATTTACATGACTACTATTACGGTTTTAAGTTTTCCCTTTTCAGGGTTTTTAAAGTTTCAGATGTACCGCTTAAAAAAGTTTTTAAGGAACTAAACAATATGTCTATTCAATCAAATATCAAGCCCAAGATAGAGATTTCAAAATAAGACAATATAATTTAGTAATGTATGTATTTTAATTAAAGCAATTTAGGAAAGAATTATGACCTTAAAATATGATGTGATCGTTTTAGGTGGAGGCAAGGGTGGTAAAACACTAGCTATCGATTTAGCAAAAGCGGGTCGAAGAGTTGCCATGGTGGAAGACAACCAAATTGGTGGTACTTGTATCAATGTGGCATGTATCCCGACAAAAACACTCGTACAATCTGCTAAGATAGCCCACTATTGTCGTTCTGCAACAGCTTATGGTTTAGAAGCTAGCCTGGCACCTATTGACTTTAAAGCGGTACGTGCTCGCAAAGATGCAATTGTGAATGCGATGCGAGAGGCTAATTTAAAACAATTTTTAGATTCTGGAATGGATCTCATGTTAGGGCGGGGGCATTTTGTTGGACCTAAGACAATTGAAGTGAGTTTATCATCGCCTCGAGATAATCAAAAAGTAGTGGAAATTACTGCCGATCAGATTTTTATTAATACAGGGGCTTTACCTTTTGTTCCCTCCATACCTGGTCTTGATAAAATTAAATATTATACTAATGACAGTTTAATGAATGTTGATCGTGTTCCTAAGCATTTGCTAATAGTGGGCGGGGGGTATATTGGTTTAGAGTTTGCCCAGTTATTTCGTCGTTTAGGATCTGATGTCACATTGATAGAAGCGGATAGTAAGTTTTTGGGGCGTGAAGACAGAGATATTGCTGAACAGGTTCTAGATACATTAACTAAAGAAGGAATTCATTGTTCACTGAATACTAAAATCAATAGTATTCAAGAAGATCATGGTGACATAGTGATCCATGCGAATCGGAATGGAACTTCTGAGCTGATTCGTGGTAGTGATGTGTTAATTGCTGTTGGTCGTCTCCCGAATACAGCAGGATTAAATTTAGATAAAACAGGTGTGGAGCTTGATGAGCGTGGTTTTATCAAAGTAAATGAGTACCTTGAAACAACTACTAAAGGGATCTGGGCTTTAGGTGATGTAAAGGGGGGAGCCCAATTTACACACTTATCCTTAGATGATTATCGTTTAGTCAAACATAATCTCCAAAATCCACAAGATAAGCATTCGATTCGAGGACGGCTCATTCCTTATACCGTATTCCTCGATCCGGAACTTGCTCGTATTGGTATGACAGAAATACAAGCCCTTGCCCAAGGGTACTCTATAAAGATAGCAAAAATTCCTGCTGCGGTTATTCCTCGAGCAAAAACACAAGGGGAAACAACCGGTATTTTAAAGGCTGTTATTGATGCAAAAACCGATCATATTTTAGGTGTTTCTATTTTTTGTGCTGAGGCCGGTGAAATCCTTGGAGTAATCCAATTGGCTATGGAATTAGGTATAACGTATCAAAAACTTCGAGATGTAATGTTTGCCCATCCTACATTAGTTGAAGGCATTAATCTGTGGTTTGCCACAGTAGAAAATGTCAAATCTTAAGGCATCATGCTGGTCTAATATAGTCCAGAATGTACTTATATTAAACTAATCCGTGATGAGTTTTATCCTTCCTTTAAGGTCTTTTTCTGTTCTTTTATAATAAAAATAGAATTAATTTGTATTAAATTGGTCTTATTTTAATCTAAAAAGTCTAAAAAGTGTTGATTTCAATTTCATCTTATGTAAACCTTGCGCAACTATGAGTAGGAAATTAAGTTACACAATAATCTGTATTAGTTGCCTTATATTCGGTTTGGTCGGACTGTCGCTTTATAAGAAATCAAAGGTTTATGAAAAGCCACTTAGTCTTAAACAAGAAGCTATTAATACCGAACCTGTAAGGAACTCTACGGCAAAAAATAGTAGCCCACATCAGAGTGCTGGAAAACTAGCAAATATGACATCTAAGGGTGCTCATAAAGTAGTTGCTCATGCGAGAGAAAGCTCTCGGCCTAAGCACACTCCAAGAAAGGTTATTATGAAGAGCCATAATATTGCTTTAACAAAGGTATCGTTTGAGGAATTACCAGGCTGGGATACTGCAGATGTTAAAAAATCTTTAATCGCTTTTCAGAAATCATGTGAGACGTTTTTAAAACAGTCCCCATCTCATACGATCCAGACACAACACATTAAATTGAAAGCTCGAGATTGGCATCCGGCATGTAAGGCGGCTTTGGCTCTGGATTCAGTTTCAGACGACTCAGCAAAAGAATTTTTTGAGAAGTGGTTTCGTCCAATTGAGTTTGCCCAAAAAAAACCAGTTCATGGTTTATTTACGGGCTATTACATGCCCAAAATCAAAGGGAATTTAACCAAAAGCACCAAATATAATACGCCTATTTATGGTTTACCAAAGGGTAGATATTCAACTTCCTATACCCGCGAGCAAATTGATAATGGAGCCCTTAAGAAAAAGGCACGGGTAATTGCATGGATCCACAGCCCCGCTGAACGGCTTTTCTTAGAGATAGAAGGCTCTGGTGTAATTCAATTACCTAATGGTGAAAATATATACCTAGGGTATGCAGGTGAAAATGGCGCACCTTACACATCGATTGCGAAAGTGATGATTAATAAAGGGATTATGACTCGGCATAATGCATCTAAAACGGCGATTATACGCTATTTAGAAAACCATCCTGAAAAAGCCAAATCGATTATTCAAAAAAATAAGTCCTTTGTCTTTTTTGAGGATTTAAAGGAACCCATGGCTCTTGGCGCTCAGGGAATGGCTCTTACACCGGGATATTCTTTGGCTGTAGACAAAAAATGGATTCCGCTTGGTGCTCCTCTTTGGTTGGATACGAAACGACCAGGTAAAGATCAAACGAGTGAAAAACAATTCCAACGCCTTATGATCGCTCAAGATACAGGTGGTGCAATTCGTGGATTTATGCGAGGCGATATTTATTGGGGTTCAGGAAAGTTTGCCACGTTTTTAGGTGAACATATGAAAAACGAAGGTCATTATTGGCTCCTGCTCCCCAAACATATTTTAAATCGGTTGGCTAAAAAAGCACTTTAGTCTCGGCATCTGGATGAACTCGAAATGGATCATTTTTATTCCTTGATGAGTGCAATCGTTACATTAAGAAAATGGACTATAAATTTTGAAGAAAATCGTTTTGCATCTTATAGTGGGATTTTCTGTTGGACTCGGTTTGTGGTTATTTTTTAATTCAATTCTCAATAAAGAATTGATGCAAAGCATCATTTTGTATTATTTTTGTCTATTTTGTTATGGATTAGTTATTGGATTGATGTGTAACGCCATGTTTTTGTCCTCCTATCTTGGGATTATTCTTGGCCAATTTATTTATTTATTTTTTCTTGGAAAAATTGGATCATTTATCATGATCGAAGTAATTTATATATTCATCTTTTCAATCCTGGTGATTTTCGGCAATGCAATTGGCGTGTTAATTTCCACCAGGAAATAAATAAAAATTGTAACATGCATTTCTTACATGGCCTCATAGCGGAAGATTATTTTGCTGATTGGGATTTGGCGGCGCGGAACTAGGAACGTGCACCAGTAATATAAAAAAGCAGCCAGGGAAAAAATCTAAAATGATTTTTGCTATAAGGATAAGTGCAGGATTACTTCCTTTAAATCTGTAAATGGCCATGAGAATGGCTATACCCAAAAAATACAAAAGCCTCTATTAGCATAATGTCCCTTTTATCAAAAGTTTGCTATTTACAATAGATTACACTTGAGCGGATAGTTTATTTTGATTTTTAAAAATTATTTGTTTATTAGTTTAGGTTGTTCACTTAAATTTCAAATTTAGAAGATTTATCCGTCCCATCTCATAACATTCTACTTTACGCGCAATTGCCTTCTCTATCAGGTCCTCTTGTTCAATTCATATGTTCTATCAAACTGGAGTTTTTCACGTCTTATACCTAGCTACGTAACCTTATGATTTTAGGAGAGCCCTTGGATTTTTTAATCTCTTCTATACTTAAAGATATTGATGCATTCTTTGTTTTGCATTGAATCGCTTTTGTCTAATGATTGTAAAGGACATAAATGATTTCTATATCCGGATATGCATTACAAGAAAAAATGCGGTATAACCATAATATTGATACCTTTCATGCGCTAAGGCTAAAAGATGGATGTAAAGTTTTACTTAAAACGCCAAATAAACTTCATGGAAGCTCCGAAAATTTAATCATTTTGCAACATGAGTATCATCTCCTGAAAGCGATCGAAGCACCTACTATTATTAAGGCTTATGATTTCCTGCAAAATACTTATTCGCCTGTTTTAATTCTTGAGGATGTAAAAGGAGAGTTATTAACTTCCTATCTCCTTACACATCGATTAACTATGAGTGATTTTTTTAGTCTGGCGCTACAACTTATTGATATTATTGGAGAGTTACATCAGCGTCATATTATTCATAAAGAAATTAAGCCATCCAATATTGTTATTGATCCGGAACAGTTGACACTTAAACTCGTTGATTTAAGTGCTTCCACAAAACTTTCCGAAGAAACGTTTGATTATTTGTCCTTGAGTGAATCTGAAGATTTGGCCTATATTTCACCGGAATTAACTGGACGTATTAACCGTCCTGTTGATTATCGGACTGATTTTTATTCGTTGGGGATCACATTTTATGAAATGTTGACCAATCAATTACCCTTTCAGACTATGGATACTCTTGAGTTAGTCCATTGCCACATCGCTAAAAAGCCACCATCGGTAGTACAAGTTAGACAGGATGTGCCTAAAATGCTTTCGGCAATTATCGACAAGCTATTAGAAAAAATGCCAGAGGAACGTTATTCAAGTATTATCGGATTAAAATCAGATCTTCAAGAATGTTTTAACCAGTGGCAATTAAAAGGAATAAACAGTGAATTTTTACTAGGAGCAAAAGATATTCATGATCATCTGAGCATCTCACGTAATTTATATGGTCGAGAACCACAGGTACATGAATTAATCAAATCATTTAATCGAGTGCGTAAAGGTAACAAAGAAATTGTCTTCATTGCTGGTTATTCAGGGATTGGAAAAACTTCTCTGGTGAAAGAGATTTATAAACCTATTGTTCAACATCGGGGCTATTATATTCAAGGTAAATTTGATTTCTTGCAACGAAGTACCCCCTATAGTGCAATTGTTACTGCCTTTAAGAATTTAGTGAAGCAAATACTCTCGGAAAGTGAAAAAAGATTAGAAAAAATAAAAAAACTTCTTATTTATTCGTTAGGAAATGTAGGTCAAGTTGTTATCGATGTGATCCCTGAGGTTGAGCTAATCATAGGAAAGCAGCCTCCAGTGCGTTCTTTAAATCCAACAGAAGCACAAATTCGTTTTAATTTAGTATTTCAAAATTTCGTGCGTGTATTTGCTCAATCGGAGCATCCCTTGGTTATGTTTTTGGATGATTTACAATGGGCAGATAATTCTTCACTAAATTTTATCGAGAATTTATTACAAGATCGCGAAACAAATTATTTGCTTATGATTGGGGCTTATCGCGATAATGAAGTCAATGAAAATCATTCCTTACACCTGAGTATCAATAACTTAAATAAAAATAAAGTTGATATAAGCACAATAACCTTACAACCACTACAGCTAAATAATATTCAAGAATTGCTGCACCATACGTTGTCTGGCTCACGAGAGCAGATCCAAGAACTTGCTCAATGTATTTTTGATAAAACCCACGGTAATCCATTTTTTATTAATGAATTTCTTAAATCGATTTATCAGCAGAATTTACTTACTTTTTCTTATCCACACGGAGCTTGGGAATGGGATTTCTTTAAAATTCAGCAACAAAGCGTCACAGATAATGTAATTGATTTATTAACCGCTAAAATTCATTTACTTCCTATTTCTACGCAAGAAATTTTAAAGCTGGTCTCGTGTTGTGGACATCAATTTGATTTTAAAACCTTACAATTGGTAAATAATCAATCTATAAGTAAAATCGCGGAACAATTGGGCCAAGCAATTAATGTAAACTTAATTTATCCACTCGAAGAAAGTTATAAAACAATGGGCTTGATAGGATTAAACGAAGAGGTTATCGATCTTGATATGAATTCGCTTCGTTATAAATTTGCTCACGACAGGATTCAACAAGCAACTTATGAGCTCATTGATGTACAAGAGAGACCCCATATTCATTTGAAAATAGGTAGATTATTGTTAAAGGATAAACCTTTAGTGGAGGATGATGAGCGATTATTTGATGTTCTGAAGCATTTTAATCAAAGTATTTCTTTGATCAAGGATTCAAATGAAAGGTTACAATTAGCCCAATATAATTTATGGGCGGGTCAAAAAGCAAAGCGCTCATCCGCATACTCTACTGTTAATGAATATCTCTCAGCTGGTATTGCATTATTAAAGCCTAATAATTGGGCAAAAAATTATAGTCTGGTATTTCAGATTTATAAAGAATTGGCTGTATGTAAGTATTTAATTGGTGATTTCGACACCGCAGATAAATATTTTTCCGAATTATTAAAACATGCACATAGTGCGCTTGATAAAATTGAAATTTATCGCTTAAAAATCGAGATGCTATCTACTTTGGGTAAACACACCGAAGCATTGAAAATGGGGTTAAATACCTTACGAAATTTTGGTGTGAAACTACCGAAGAAACCAAATTTAATTCATATTTTACTTGCTATTTATAAAATAAAATTTCAACTAAGAAACACCAATGTCGAACAATTAGATTTACCTTTAATGAAAGACCCAAAACAAATAGCAATTGTTGATTTAATTACGCAATTACTCAATAGCGCATTTATTACGAATCAGCAGCTATTTGTCATCCTTACCAGCAAGAATATAAGTTTAAGCTTAAAGTACGGTTATACTGAAAGTACTTCAATGTCCATTCCTGTGTATGCACTTATTATCATGCATTCATTAAATCTTTATAACGATGCAATCTCCTTTGTTGCCTTTTATAACCGATTAAAACAAAAATACGGTGCTTCACATTTCGAAGGTAAAAATCAATTTGTAATTGGAAGCTTTATCGAACCGTACCAAGAGTCACTTGATGTATGTAATAGTACGCTTAATAAAGCATTTAGGCTTTGCTGTGAGGTAGGTGATTTAGTATATAGTAACTACAGTAGCTTAACCTTAGTGCTCCTTTCTTTTTCTATAGGTAAAAACCTCGGTGAGATTAAAAAAAACATACAATCTTCTCTGTCATTTATCTCGCGGGTTAAAATTTCTGATTTTATTAATGTGGCAAAATTTTGGGATTACATAACTCAATGTTTGGAACAACCTGGTCTTACAAAGATTAAGCAACTCTCGCTTTTTGAAGAAAGTATTCTTAGAGGCAAGAATAAAACAGAATTAAGCTTTTTTTATAGTTCATTAACTTTACTGCATTTTTTACTGGGTAATTTTTCTGAAGCAATAAAAGCAGGGAGTAAGCATGAACTGTATGCGGAATATGATAAAGGTATAATAAGTCATTTTGATGGTAAATTTTTCTATGCTTTATCGTTACTGTGTCAATTCCCTCATGTCCCTAAGGCAAAGCATCAAGCTTATTTAAAAAAATTAAAAAAACTGGACCAGTTTATCAAAAAATATGCAACTTGGTGTCCCAATAATTTTAAAGCTCATTCACTGCTTTTTGCTGCAGAGTTTTCTTTATTGAAGCAAGAGCATGAGAAAACGCTTTCTTTTTACGAACAGGCAATAGAAGCAGCCCTTTCCAGTGGATTAATATTGCTTGCTGCCATTGCAAGTGAACGTGCTAGTTTTTATTGCTTTAGGTTTAATATCAAGCGAATGGCAAAGATTTATCTAGATAATGCCCATCAATATTTTAAAGATTGGGGAGCAAATACGAAGCTTAAGCTATTGGAACAATCCTATCAGGCAATTACCTTCGAGCATTTTGGTCCTAGTGAAATGCTCCCTATAAATTCACCTCAATCTAAAGCAAAGACACACTCAATTGATATGTTGGCTATTTTAAAATTCACTCAGCTAATCTCGAGTGAAATTCGTTTGGATAAGTTGCTGCAAAAACTTTTAGTGATTGTATTAGAAAATTCAGGTGCACAACGAAGTATTATTTTAACAAAAGATAATGGACAATGGGTTGTTGAAGCAGAAGGCAATTTAGAACAACAAATTATTTATCTTAATGAGTCTATAGAGAGCCAAGTTACTTCAAAATATCCATCTTCTATTTTGAATTATGTTCAAAGAACACAAAAACCAATTATTTTAAACGATGCAACTCAATCTGAACTGACTTACCAAGATGAATATATTCAGCAAGGAAATCCCCGTTCGCTTCTAATGATGCCTTTATTTTATAAGGGACAGCTGTTTCGAATGTTGTATTTAGAAAACAATAGTAACAGTCATACCTTTACACCCAGTCATTTGGATAGCCTTCAATTATTGGCCTCACAAGCAATGATATCACTTGAAAATGCCAAACTTTATTATCAAGCCACACATGATCCCTTAACCGGATTGGCAAACCGGAATATGTTGTATGAAATGTTTCAACAAATCAGCAAGAAAGCGAAGCATCCTCGTGAAAAAATTGCATTATTATTTATAGATGTCGATTATTTTAAGGTGATTAATGATACCTTAGGACATGATAATGGAGATAAACTTCTGATTCATGTTGCAAAAACCATTAATGCATGTTTACGTGAATGTGATATTGCAGCGCGTATCGGTGGTGATGAATTTACCGTAATACTGGATAATATTACTTCAAAGGAACAGGTCACTGTTATAGTTGAACAATTATTCAATGAAATTTCAAAACCAGTTCCTATTGATGACCATTTAATTCAAATTGGATACAGCATGGGGATCAGTATCTTTCCTCATGATGGAACAGATATAGAAACCCTACTTAAGTTAGCTGATACTGCACTGTATCAGGCAAAAGCCAAAGGCAGAAATCAATTTCATTATTATTCAATGGAATTATATAGAGAATATCAACACACGTATGGCGTAAGTAAAGAATTTCAGCGTGCTTATGATAAACAAGAATTTTTTATAATGTATCAACCTTTTCATGATATATCGACTGGGGAAATTATAGGGCTTGAATCCTTATTACGTTGGAATCATCCGGAACAAGGGATCCTCAAAGCATCAACATTTATTCAAAGTTTAGAGCAAAGCCCACTTTTGATTCCAATAAGTGAGTGGGTAATTAAAACTGTATGCCAGCAAGCAAAAGTTTGGCAGGATAAAAAAATTCTCTCAGGACCTATCGCAATCAATATTTCGACAATCCAGTTTATTCAGCATTCATTGAGTAAGAAAATTGCTGATGCGTTAGCAGAAAATAATCTCAAAGCGTCATGGATTGAATTAGAAATTACTGAGTCGATTTTTATCGAATACAGTCAGAGACTATATAATGAAATTAATGCACTAAAAAAAATGGGTGTTCATTTAGTGATTGATGACTTTGGTACTGGTTACTCCAGTTTATCCTATTTAAAAAACTTACCTATTAAAAAAATAAAAATAGATAAAGCGTTTATTAATAATTGCCACCATGATTATTTAGATCAAACAATTATCAAAGCCATTGTAACGATTGCTCACAAATTAAATATTAAAGTTATTGCTGAAGGCGTTGAGAATGAATTACAACTTGAGCTTTTGCGTGAGCAAAATATTGATACTATACAAGGATTTTATTACTCTCCTCCCTTAACTGTAGAGGAATGCGAAATTCAACTGCAAAAAAATGCTCGAATTATTTCCCAATGATTTGGGGTTTTACTCCTCACTCAATTCAGAATTTTACTTTGCACAAAGGAAAACCTGGCCTATATTTAAAAATAAAGCATTGTGTTTAAGGATTGATCATGCCTCATCCTAAATATATCTCTTTCGATCCTCCAAATGATAAATCACCTGATCCTGAAGTATGGGCCCAAGCTATAATGCCAGATGTATTAGCTTTGGGGCGCAATACCATCGCTTTATTCAAAAATTTCCCGCCTGAATATGTTGATTATTACAAAGCCCTCCAGGTGGAAATTGCCAAGATACGTCCCGAAGAACAAGATCGACCTTTAATTTGCCTGGATATCATAGGGAATAAGCGTAAAGGTGAGAAGTCTCCTGCTGATGTGGGGATGGCTGGAGGTACAGGACCATTATCTGATGCAACAGCTTTGGAAAATCTGGTACGGCGGATGGGTAAGGTTGGCGAAACTCCATGGAACAAAGGGACAAGAGAAACGATTGCGGAGAACATGGCAAATTTTTCCGGAGTGATGTACTCAATGCCTCCGCCACGAGATGTAAAACACGCACATGATGGTACTTCATATCTAAGTTTATACAAAAGTGCTCGAAGAGATATACCGTGTACTTCGTTGCACATTCTTACCAACACAGGTCATTCTAATAAATCGTATTTTGGTAATGATTATCTCCTCGGGAAAAAGAAATTTGGAGATGTTGATGATATGACAATAAAAGTTGCGCACCGAATTAAAGTAAGCTCAGAAACTCGTCCACCGGGTGAGCGCGTATTAGTATTGGGAACCACAGATGCGGCTAAAAAAAAGTTATATCCTAATTTATTAGACAATAGAAATCTCGAATCAGTTTTACCTACTGGAGTCGTTGAAGGGCTGGAGCCTCGAACATATTTTCAAAGGATTGTTAGTCAAGCGAAAAGAGTATTTCAAGGAGAAGAGGCTCAAACCTATTTACAAACAATTATCAATCAGGCTAAAGCCGGTAAAATAAATGATCCTATGCCCAATGAAGAGCGTACTTGCGGTCAAGCATTTGTTGACTTTGCAGTACAATTTGCAAGAGCTAATCAATGTACCTCGTTGCTTTTCAGCTGCACAGAGATCCCTATGCTTTTACATACCAAAGTGCCACCAGACAATGAGCAAACTTATTATGATTTATTAAAAAAGGAATTGCCCAAAAATATTGCGTATTTTGATACAGAAGATATCTTTGTTGATGAAATTGTAAAAAAAAGTGAGGATTTGCAAAAGCATCCAGAAATCCGTTCGACTGCTTCTTTAAGAGGAGGGGGCTTATCCCATTACCATGTTCTTCATGCTAAGTTGGATGAAGTAAAAGAAAGCATGCTAAAGCATTGTCACAGTTTTATGGATTTAAAAGATGACTTACAAAAGCAGAAAAGAAACGTGCTGTTGGCAACATTACAATTTTTTGAAGATGGTGATAAGAAAGCGTTACAGGCTGTAATAGCAGAAAATCCAAGATATGCTGATGCAACACTACGCAGTACTACCCTCGCTCTTGTATCAAAAGGCATACGATTAGCAGAAGAGATTAATGATGCGAAATCAAAAATGAATTCATTTAAAACATTGAAAGAGGATTTAAACAAAGGAAGAGCGCAGGAAAGGGCTGAAGCAAATGCAATGCAATTTGATGAAAGTAAAGAACCGTATGATGATCAAGCTCAATCCGTTTATGGTTAAGCATCAATTGCTTGCAATCAGGTTACACCTCTTGCTACTGAAAGGTGTCTGTATCATTTAAGGCAAAAATTTAACTGGTTTAATATTTTTTAATGACCTTTAGGGGCTGATGTTTCTACCTGCTCAGAAAAATTCAATAGCAGTTATATTTTGTCTTTGTTCATGGCTAATTCTCAAACCACAAAATCATTCTATTTCTATTATAAAGAAGTTTAAATAAGAACAATATCTCAACTATGGAAGTTACCGTATAATTTATCCGATTGGATAACATGTTAGGAATGGTTATTAAATAAGGTTCAACCCATGCAAAATACAAATGATAAAAAATTTACTACGGGAAAGAATAAGTTTTGGAGTTTTTTTATCACTATGGCTAAGCCTTATCGCTTTTGGTTTTTGGCGATGTTCTTAGTCGGTGTTTACTCATCGATTCATAGTGTTTTGCAACCCTATGTTCTTAAAATCCTATTGGATGCAATAGCTAATTCTGGAACGAAAAAATTTCTTGATGTTTCTTTAACGCCCGCACTTATTCTAATTGTTTTAGGGTTCCTGATTACGTTTGTTTGGCGTTTCTATAATTATATTGTTCTGAAGTCACTGCCTAAAATGAAAGCGGATATCATTGCTGTAACCACCGCTCATCTTAGGGAGCAATCCTATGCTTTTTTTCAAGACCAGCTAAGTGGGTCGATTAGCGCTAAAATTTCAGATTTAACAAGTAACATTCAAAACATAGTCAACTCTTGGTTTAATATAGCCAGACAGGGATTAACTATTTTTCTTTCTATACTCATGGCGGGTCTCGTTAATCCTTACTTCAGTTTGATTTTCTTGTTCATTTCCATCATGTTTATTTTAATCGCGTATTATTGCTCAAATAGCATAAAGCCTTATGCAATGGCCTTTGCGGAAGCTAGAACGAAAAATACTGGAAGCATTGTTGATTGTTTTTCTAATGTATTAAATATGTTGTTGTTTGCTAGAGAACAATATGAATCAGAGTATTTAAGTTTGACGACGAAAGATGTTGTTTTAAAAGAAACAAAAATGCAATTTAAGAACATGATGAATGCTTCTTTACTGGGTACATTTGCTTGGCTGCTGCAAGGCTCATCCATTTTACTACTCATTTTTCTTGGCGATAAAGGGTTGATTACCGTTGGGGACTTTGCTTTTATTTTTATACTATCAATCACAGTGATTGATCAAATATGGTATTTGACTGAAAACTTATTAGTTATTGGGGAGCAAGCGGGTATTTGTGAGCGTGCACTTGAAACAATTTTTACAGCCCATATGCAAACTTCTCATGATGCGCCCTTAAACATATCCAAAGGGGACGTATCGTTACAGGATGTTTATTTTGCATACCAAGATGATAATTTAGTAGTAAAAGATTTTAGTCTTAAGATTCCTGGTGGTACTAAAGTTGGTCTCGTTGGTTATAGTGGGGCGGGTAAAAGCACTATTGTACAGCTAATTACCCAATTATTTGATCTTAAGAGGGGTGAAATAAAAATTGACCAACAAAATATTTCAGCAGTGAATAGGAACAGTTTACGTGAGCAGATTGCTTTTATTCCCCAACAACCCCACTTATTTCATCGGTCAATCTTTGAAAACATTCTCTATGGACGAGTTGATGCAAGTTACCAGGAGGTAATCGATGCTGCTAAAAAAGCCCATGCCCATGAGTTCATAATCAATTTACCCAATGGTTATGACACCATAGTGGGAGAAAGAGGCTTGAAATTATCTGGTGGGCAACGTCAACGCATTGCTATTGCAAGAGCAATATTAAAAGATGCCCCAATATTAATATTAGATGAGGCCACGAGCTCGCTTGATTCAATCACAGAAAAACTGATTCAGGAGTCATTGGCAGTAGCGATGCGACATAGAACGGTTATTGTAATTGCACATAGGCTCTCTACCATACTCTCTATGGATAATATTGTAGTGATGGATAAAGGGAAAATTATTGAAATGGGTACGCATCAAGAATTAATTGAGAGGGATGGATTTTATAAAACATTATGGGATTCTCAAAGCGGGCATAGTGTTATTTAAATCATTTTTGGTATAGAAACTGAGTCCTCATGAGTATATTGCTCAAGTATTTTCTTTTCATTGTTATTTAATAAGTCCTGTATTTTTTGTGTATTTAGATAAGACAGAAATGAGGAAATAACAGATTGGTCAATACCATTAATAAATTGGTAGACCTGAAAGTCATCCATCTCAATTTCAGTGCAAATAATTTTTTCTTGACGCAAAAAAACACGCAAATTTCTATCAGCAATTTCTTCTAATGCCCATTCTATTAAATGAAGCTCTAATACTAGATACTTAGATTCACAGGAATTTTTTGATTGTAAGACCTGAATAAGTTGTTCTGTATTTCGTGTTAAACGAATTACTCCTACATGCTCTTTATTGTTTAGAATAGCAAAATATCGTTGTTCAAGTTGTGTTTTTGGTAGTGATAAATAAGCTGTAAGTAGTTTTTTAGGTAAGTCTAAAACATTCCAAATATTATAATTCAAATCGTTTTGTTCTTTTAACTTTATCAACTTAAATAGGGTTAGTGAAAAAGCACGTTCGAGTTTTTCTGAAGAATTCTCTTGTGAATCAATGGGTGCAAGAGTCGATGAATAATGTACAACACCCTGCTCGTTATCATAAGAGAGATAATTCATTGGAAATTTTAGGGATTTGTTTTTTTCTTTTTTAATTAAAAGATAATTTACATAATTGTCATTTTTTTCGTTAAAGTTACGACCGCGGGGCATAGTTCCACTTAATTTTGCACGGTAATTGTTTTCTAACCAATTTAATAAAGCGTTTTTTTCACCATTTGTTATACCATTAATATAAAATTCGTTGGTTAAAAAATAGCCTCCATCTTCCAAACACTCATAAGCCTGACTAAGAAAATGGAGCGGATCTATAAAATGCATCACGGTACATGAACTCATAATAAAATGAAATTTTTTATTATGGAAATGGTCTATAAGGTGTTCCGCATTTTCGATGAGAATGTTCTTTTTAACAGAGGGATAAATATTCTTAAACGGCGCGGTAATACCACTCACTTCAATGCGCTCACCATAGGTTTTTTTTAAATGAGCCAAAACACTACCAGCACCTGTGCCTACATCAAGAACCCTAATGGAAGGGTGTTCTTTTAATAACTTTTCGATAACATGTTCGGTGGTTAATGTTGTTATGGGCCCGGGGGCTATATGATAGCCAGAGCGATTTTCGCCAGTAAAATAGTAGGAACCACCGTTTGCAACGGAAGTATTTTCTTTTTGGCATAGGTAATGATATTGAGTTTCTATCGCTTGCAAAACATCATTCGGACGTACCATTTCCGCTGAGATAAAAGAACGTTCTGTTTTATTGTCATTATTAAAAAAACGGTAAGAAAACTCTTTTTTTTGTTCCACAATAATTCCAAAAATCACTTAAGTTTTGCATGCATTATATGCAACAATTACTATTTTTATGTAGTTGAAAAATAAAGATAAGAAGGGAAGCTCCTGAAATCCACTGTCAAACATGCCCAATCCCCCTTTGTTTGCAAACAGGTTTAGTCTGTAAACATCAAATTCGTAGGTCAATTTTAGGTAATAATTATTTACGCTTCATTTGGAAAGTATTTCTTTAGAGTCAAAACATAGATTATTCGTAAAATATTTCTAGCGTAAGTTATTGTGTCATTGATTTCTTTATATAGAAAAAAGAATTAAAGTGGCTACTTTTGATTAAATTATGCACTTGAAGATTATTTGTTCTACACTTATAGTACGATTATTATCCAAATAAGGTGCAATATGCACAGTAGAACAATTTTTGCTTCTAATTTAAAAGGTGGCGGTCCTTCAAGTAGATCTTTATGGACTCGAGCTCAATCTTATCCGACAACATTTAGTTCGCAGTGGACAATTGAGATGCATTGTTTTCCAACGAGTACTTTTTTTGGCAAGAGGTTGCATGAATGTAATCTCTTTAGTCTCTTTTCTATGCCTCGTTCATATAATCTTGCATTTAGAGGTATGTCAAAATTAGAGGCTGACTGTGAATACAACCAAAGAATGCATGGTTTGGTAGGAAGAAGTCCTCGCTCTTTTAGAATTGAAGAAAAAGAAAGTGAGATGCTTGAACATCAACGTGGTAATATCAAGGGAATTTCTACCTCAAGAACTTTATCTTCGGCGAAAAGTTTTGCTAATCGTTTGGCTAAAGATTATGAAATAATGGTAATGGATTTAGAAAACATCCCTGAAGAAGAGCTATACCATCAAAAATATATCGAAGGTGCAATGGGGGTGAATTCTACGGGTGAGCCTACCGATTATAGTCATGAAAATGAATGTACTTTAAGTGCTGCTCATATATCTTCTTGCGTCGCGAGAGTGAATCGCAAAAACATGCTTGCCTGGGATATTGAATATAATCCGCTCTATGTGGATCAAAAATTATTATCCTCAGAGTTAAAACTTGAGTTTAAACAAGTTTTACATACGTTTTATGATCTGATTCAAACTAAAAAACCTGACCCCGATGAAGTTAAAAAATACGGGAAAATAGAACTTGATTTCTATCTAAAGGTAGCTCAAGAGCTTGATTATAGTGAGGAGCATAAAGCGGCAATCGTTTCTTACCTTTCAGGAGGAAAGAGTTTGGAGTTATTTGAGGAAATGGAATTGGAAACGGAGAAAAAAGGTCCAGACCTAAAATAAATGGGCCAGTCTTAAATCAAAAATTACCTTTGTGGCATGCAACTTTACATTAAGTTCATGTGGGTTACTTGAGCCGCAAAGGTTTTGCCCCATCTCTTGCATATCTTGTCACCATTCTATTGGGAAAAAATTTGATAAATGTCTCTATCCTAATTTGGGTATATTTTTGATAAATAGTGTTTTTGATAGCATAATCAATGCAGTATTTAAGTATAAATCAATAAGATGCAGTTTGAACTAGGTGATCCACGTGTTACTTATAAACTAAATAAGGAAATAAATAATGGCTTTATCAATGTATCAAGTTACTATTCCTGTTTTTATCCGCATGTTAAATAATTTATTATCTATTCTTGCTAAAGCATCACAGTATGCGGAAGCAAAAAAAATCGATCCGGCTGTTTTAATTAATGCACGTCTGGCTCCGGATATGTTTGCACTTGCTCGGCAAATACAAATTGCTTCAGATACGGCTAAAGGCTGTGGTGCTCGTCTGGCGGAAATGGAAATACCTTCTTATGCAGATACAGAAACTACTTTTGCAGAATTACACGAGCGCATAACGAAAACGATACAATTTTTAAAAAGCATCAACAAAGACAAATTCAATGGCTGTGAGGATCGCCAAATTGTATTGAAAGCTCGGGGTAAAGACATTCATTTTACCGGCCAGGACTATGTGCTAAGTTTTGTAATACCCAATTTTTATTTTCATGTGACAACTGCCTACGACATTTTGCGTCATAACGGTCTGGAAATAGGAAAAATGGATTTTCTGGGTGCGGAATAATCTGTAATAGAGGATATTCGGTCCCCTCTCACCATTAAGCGAGATAGGTATGACACGCAAACAGTTGACCACATTATTGACGCCAGAACTCTGCTGCTCCAATATTAAATCCAGCCTTTCTTTTTATATCGAAACGCTCGGATTTAAAATTCAATATGAGCGACTTGAAGAGGGATTCGCCATGCTCGAACGTCAAGGTTCACGGATTATGTTGGATGAAATAGCGGATACCTCGAAAACCATAACCAAAAGAACATGGATATCAGCTCCCATGGAGCCTCCTTTTGGCAGAGGGATAAACCTGGAAATTAAAACAAAAAAAGTTGATGAATTATATGAGCGTTGCATATTGTTAGGGGCCAATATTTTTTTACCTATTGAAGATAAATGGTATCGAGCAGGTAACAAGGAAATTTGTAATCGTCAATTTATAGTATTAGATCCTGATGGCTACATGCTGCGATTTGCACAAAATATTGGAAGACGAAATATAAATATTGAGTTAGAAATTTAGGTTTAACTTTGATTTTTTAGTTTTGCTGAAAACTTATAGTTTTACTTCAAATACGAGTTGTAAGTCAGTCGTTTTGTTCTTAAATAATCATATGTTAGTATCGCCGCGCCTTTCCTGAATTATGCCAGCAGGTAAATTAATTGTAACAAGAAAAAGGAGAACTCATGAAAATAACAGGAACGATTCACTTACAGAAAACTGAAGGGCGAAAAGATGCTTGGGTAAAAAAACAACTTCCAAATGATTATTTTTTGTCTCTCGAAATTACTCAAATTGGTGACCACGAAATTTCAACATTGGCAAGTGCTTTCAATGCATGCAAGACAGAATTTCCTTCCATTAAAATTGCTGGTGAAGAGTTTAAAGACCAGTTTGTAACGGCTACTTTACCTGTGGGTGCTAAGGATGTATGCCACATTGTCCTGGGTAATTTTGGGGATTTCCGAAAAAATCGTGATGTTGCTAATGAATTGGATGATGAGAAAATCGCTCTAGCTGAAGAACTTGAGGGGGAGATTGTTTCTTTTGATATTGATAGTACGGCTTATCAAGTAGTTTCGACCAGCGAGCTCTATAAAAATATAGAAACAAAAGCGGATTTAGCGTATGGAAAAACTGTGGGATTTAACCGAGATGGTATTCTTAATCTATTCCCTGGCACGACGATTCAAAAGATGCTTGCCCAGAAAAGTAAGTTTGTATTTGGTGATAATTTTGAGCTTTGGAATGCCCAAAAGCAACCAATACCTTATAATATAACGCTGGCGCAAACAAATAACTTAAATCAAGCACTTCAAAAAACGAAACAAAATGAAGAAAACAGAGAAGTAGTATTCTCTCCAATCTAATAATTATCCTAATCAATTTAGCGCGAACAGTCTGATTTTGGAGCTAGAGTGGGTCATTTAACCTAAGGTATCTTCGAGTCATGATGGGTTAAATTTTAATATGGTGTCATTCCCGCCTGTGCGGGAATGACACATAGTTGGCGTAAATGTGCTAGGTTACATTATTACAACTTTGTTGCATTTTATTAAAATCAGCGTTTATTTTACTTGCTATCGATTTAGGTAAAACACAATTTGAATTAGACTTTGAGCTCATGCTGTATCGTCTTTTACATTCATTTACTTCATAAGTATAGAGTTCATTTTTTTGTTGAGGATAATAAGCATTATAGTCAACCCAGTTTTTAGCTTCATTTAAACAATTTTTATATCGTTTCATACTCGTATTATTTTGAGTAATACACGCTTCCGTCAATGATTTTTTATGCAAGTTAGAGACAAGTTTTTGACACGTTGAAACGATTAGGGTTCGCTCTTTTTCTTTAAATGCTTGCGCTTCCTGCTCATGCCGGGTTTTCTCTTCATTTGCCTTTATCTCATTATTTATTTGAATTTTGTTCCATATAAGATAAACAACGACTATCTGTACTGCCAATACAAATGCCGCGGCATAGATTATATGAATGACATAATTGGGTTTAACTTGTGTTGTTTCAGTAGTCATTTGTAGCCTCTAATATAAGTCCCTATTTCGAGAATATTGCCCTGTTTTTTGGTGCTAATAATTTAGCGTTTGTGATTATATATTACCCAAGTCGCCTCATCAAATAATCGATAAAATATCTATAAAGCAAAAAAATAATACGTCTATGATGAAAAATTATGGGCTCCGACCTTTAAGGTACATTTCTCTTTAGGGGTTGAAGAGAATAAATTGAGGCACCTACATTGATGAATCATCAAGACACTCGAATCCAGATAAGTTTTTATTCGCTAGAATGCTTATAAAATTATGATTATTTGTGGATTTCTTATATAAGGCATAATGTAATTTGAAAATGAAAGATTTTACCCGCAAAAACGGGAAGAAACTGGGGAGACGCTTTCTGAGTAAGTGAATCAAATGAAACAATTTTGTCAAGAAGTATCTCAGTATCAGTACAATTTTTTAGAACAATTCATTCTTTGATTGTTAGTCGCGCCATATCTAAATTGCTTCATTTCGAAAAGCAAAGATGGCGGTAAGGAGTTGAGTAGTCGTGAGGAATAGGATGTTTGATGCTCGATATGTGATGCAATTTTATTGGGAAAAAACAGAAATAGTAGAATTATGTTTAGTGTGAATAAAGAGCGATCTTAAAAAGAAAAAATATTAAATAAATAATGGATTTCATTTAATGATTATTTTATCTTACTTAAACTTGAGTAATCAATATGGTATGCTTTAGCTTAATTTAAACTTGAAGGGAGTTAAGTCATGAGTATCATAACGCTTCTAGAGCAATTAGCTACTACAGCCCATCATAAAATCAATCTTGACACATTATTAAAGGATAAACCTTCAACAATTAAAAACGCTTTTATTTATAACGATGCTGTATCTTTAAAAAATAATTTAAATGAGAGTGTAGCTTTCGCTGATCGAACTACAATTTTCGAAATATAGATTTAATGTATGATATGTCAGATAAAGCTTCATTAATTGTTGTTGGTTGTGGTATTAAATTTTTTGCCCATATGACGAAAGAGGTAATTGCGTATATTAAACAATCTGATGTTGTACTTTATCTAGTAAATGATCCTATCCTAAAATTGTGGATCCAACAGCAAAATCAATATACAGAGTCCTTAGATCAAGTATATTTTTCATGCCCAAATCGCGCTGATTCCTATTCCCTGATAACAGATTATGTTTTAGAAAATTTATATCAAAATAAACATGTATGCTTTGTTCTTTATGGACATCCTAGTGTATATGCTAAACCCGGTTTAGATGCTGTAAAGAAAGCAAAGGAAAAAGGATATTATGCAAAAATTCTACCTGCAATTTCAGCGGAAGCCTGTCTTTTTGCTGATTTGTTAGTTGATCCTGGTTCATCAGGGTGTCAATCATTTGAAGCTAGCGATTTTCTGATTCATCAGCGCCAATTTGATATAAGCTCTCATTTAATTCTTTGGCAAATTAATGCTGTGGGAATTCTAAATCATGAAACAACAAACAATAAGAAAGTGGGAATTTTATTGCTACTCGATTATTTAACAAAATATTATGAAGTTACAGATAGGATCATTATTTACGAGGCGGCGCAATATCCTGGATTTGAACCCGTGATCACACAAACTCAATTAAAATATTTGTCTGATATTCAATTGTCAAATCTTTCAACTTTATATATACCGCCTGCTAAAATTACTGCTTGTGATCAAACCATTTTAAAGGCCCTTGAACTAGTATAAAAATGTACAACTATTTTATAACTTTTATCAAAGAATACTCGGAAAATTATTTGGGACTACCTAAATTTTGTTGGCAGAAAATAAGCTTAATTTGTATCAATGCATCAACCATAGGCATTTGTTTTTTTCTATCGTTGTATTTTGTGAATGACCAAAAACTAAACATTTCAAATGTTGGACTACTTCTTTCTTGTTATGGTTTAGGTACCATGATCGGTGGTATTGTGGGAGGTAAACTCTCCGACAAAACTACCCCATATGTTGTTTCAATCATCAGTCTTTGCATTCAATCTGCTAGTTTTTTTCTTTTAATGTATTTGCATTCCACCCCTAGCTTAATGCTTGATCTGTTGCTACTTGGGATATCTGCATATAGTTTTAAAATATCAAATAACATGGGTTTGCTAAATTTATGCGCCAATGATTTGGATTTACGATATAGAACCATCAGTATTTCTCATGTGGCAGCAAATTTAGGGTTGGGGTTATCAGGTATTTTTATTGCTGGTGTCGGAGCATATGGTTTTACTATTCTTTTGGGCTTATCAAGTTTAATATTATTTGTTTCAGCAATTTATCTAATATTACAAGGCAATATAACCAATCTCATTTCAGAACAAAGAACTGTAGAGCTCCATCCAAATAAAACAAATACAGCCACTAAAATTAATATATTAATTCTCTCCTGCGTTTTTCTTATAGGGCTTATTATTGCACAATTGAGCTCCACTTATCCATTATATGTTCAAGAGTCATTTCCCGAATTAAATGTGATGGCGGTTAGTATCTTATTTCTTTTAGATACTGCTTTAATTGTGATGTTCCAAGCGCCACTGACCGTATTAGTAAGTAAACAAAATAAACTACTAATTACTGGGCTAGGTGCTTTACTCATGGGCTTAGGAATGTTGATCTTACGTTTTTCCTTCATATTTTCAGTGGCTATTCTATCTTGTATTGTTTGGACAACAGGTGAAATGCTATTTATATCTACCGCTCAACTGATATGTTATGAAAACAGCGATAATAAGAGAAAAGGACAAGGTTTAGGTCTTTTTCAATCTACTTTTGCTATTAGTAATGTAGTTGGTCCTTGGCTAGGAAGCTTTATTTATCAATATTTTGGTGGAAATATATTATGGTATTGTAGCACAATCATTGGAGTATTTTGCTTTCTGCTGTGCTGGTATTTTAGCCGTTTTAATGCTGACACAACCTCGTAAGAATGAAGCGTCTGCAGCAAAGATAGCTCCTTGTTGTTCTTTTGTGAAGTCTGAATTATTAAATCGACTATCAATATTTAATATTTCAAGTGAACTTTGCATGACATTGTGTATGTCTTGAGTATTATGAAAGTAGTTAAACTCAACAAACTTTGCTATTTTTCCAATAATTGTATCAGAGGATAAGGCATTATCTTTTGACAATTCGTGGATAAAAATCCTCATTATATGCTCTAATTCACGCATCTCATAAATTGTGCTTGTAACCTGTCTTGATCTAGGTGAAAACACATGGGTAGCTGGATGCTGTAACGAGTAATATATGGGAAAAGAATCTTCCTCAAAATTAAAGTGTTTTGGTTGCATGATTGTTGGAATATATTTTCTCAAGCCATATGACTCTATAAAAACCTGCTGCAAGACATCTACAGGTAAAGCTCTATTATCTATTGATGGTACATATCCAGGTGCAGCGCCCAGAGCTGTCGCAAATAAATGTTTAGCTGTATCAGTTAAATACGGGTTAGGTTTCAAATTTCGATTTTTTTGTATGATTGAAAATGTAATATCATAAAAGACTCGATTTCTTTCATATTCATATCGATACCATGCTAACTCATGTAAATACTGCTTTAAAATTTTCCATTTAATGTCGTTATGTAAACTAATTAACCATTTTTCCGAAAAATACATTACACAACAACGCCAGTCTGAGTTGATTACTTTGCTATTAGCTATTTCCCGAAAAACTTGCCAATGCTCATACAGCGATTTTGGTACCCGACTTTTAACATTAAAATCACGTTGTAAATTTGAATGGTTTATTGTCGCACCAATGTTGGGAAGCATAAATGTAGATCTCACACCCGCAGTAGATGACAATAGGCCGTTAGGAGCATAAACTCTATCATTAACCTTACTTAACACAGTAGAAAGAGGAAATATATCTCCGGGTTTATAGATAAGCCAGGGGATGGTAATGTTGTCATTTTTCAGATCAATATAACATTCAATTTCTTTATCAAGAACTATTCCCAGGGGTGTGTTATTTGCACTATATCCAAGGTGGTGAATTATATCTTTTGGCACATTAGGATCAGTTATCCGATAATATCCACCATTGGTATTAGGGAAAAGCGAGCTTTGTGTATCTGCATCAGTTGCACCATATGGATAATATGCTAAATAAAGAGGATATGATTGATCTGGGCTTAACTCATCTATAATAGCTGCAAAGACTGGTTCTATTTCTGTAACTCGCAGACGAACATCAGTCCAACATACTTTTACTAATCCCTTTCGTTCATCAATGGCCGTAAACATTAATACAATTCCCTTCGTACATGACCTTAAAAAAATGTTGCATTCTAATTTTCTAAAAATAGAACTGTCAAGATAAGTTTAACTAAAATGTCTATAAAAACATCAGTAAGACTATTATTTTCCATTAAAAATTTACATGCAAAAAAAAGAATTTTTTCATAATTCAATTACGACTAAATTTCTCGGCGATAAGGAATTAATAATAAAAAGGAGCAATCATGTTAGTTACAATGTTAAAAGCAAAAATTCATCGAGCGACAATAACTCAGGCAAATCTGAATTACATAGGCAGTATTACGATTGATGAAAATCTACTATTAGAAACAGATATCCAAGAAAATGAAAAAGTTCAAATTGTGAATATCAATAATGGTTCTCGATTTGAAACTTATGTAATAAAAGGGCGTAAAGGAAGTGGTGAAATTTGTGTGAATGGAGCTGCTGCAAGGCTTGTTCACGAAGGTGATAAGATTATAATCATTTGTTACTGCAACCTTAATGAACATCAGGTATCAAATCATATCCCCAAAGTTATTTTTATGAATGAAGATAACACCATCCATAGTCATTCAGACCAGGAATTACCTAATACATTGTTTATAAATTAATGTGATCAAAAAATTCAAATAACAAAAATATTAAAACTAAATTGTTATCTTCAAGATAACTATTTGCATCAATTGGAGAATTATTATGGACAATACTGTAAATCCAAAAATTAGTCTTATCTTTGGTGGTGTTTCAGTAGAACGAGATCTTTCTTTGAGAACTTTTCACAGCATTTATTCTGAATTGCAGTGTGAAGCAAAAAATAAAGACTTCTATCAATATGTCTACTATATAACTGAAAAAGGATTTGTGATTAGAAAACCATTTAATTTTGACAAAGATCCTGACTACTACATGACGAGCAAAAGAGCCCCGTTATCAATTATCGAAGCCCTCCAACAAATTAAAAAAAATAACGAATACATATTTTCTTTATTATATGGACAATTTGGTGAGGACGGACATGTTCAGGGTTTAGGAAAGATATTAGATATAAAAAATTCTTTTGGCTCAGTGCTTTCCTCTAGCCTAACTAAAAGTAAATTTCACTGCTCAAAATACATTGAATCAATGTATCCACAATTAGAGCCAATACCGATGGTGTCTATTAGAGATACAGATATGTCGAGTATAAAGGAAAAATTATTGCCTTTTTATAACCAAGAAATAGTGATTAAGCCTAATTCACTTGGCACAAGTATGTTCACTGAGCGTATGGTGCTTAATGAGAAATCAATTAATGATGCTTCAAGCTTAATCATTGACATTTTAAAAGTCGATAATATTGCTTTGGTGCAAAAGTATATTCCAGGTGAAGAATATTCTTGTGGCTGTATCGAAATTCTGAGTAACATCGAAGTGCTGCCTCTAATATTGGTGCGAACCCGAAATAGATTTTTTGGACGTCGAGAAAAATTATGTAAGTTTGGAGTGAGTGAACGAATTATTCCCCAATCTTATAATAAATTTACAACTCAAATAGCCGATATTTCAAAACGAATTTTTTCTGATTTGATGTTTGAAAATATGTTTCGCCTTGATTTTATTGTTTCAGAAGGGAAGATTTATTTCCTTGAAGTAAATTCATTACCCGGATTAAGCTACGCCAGCTTTTTCCCAAAAATGCTCAAAGAAATTAATATCTCTATGTCTGATTTTATTCAGATGACCTATAAAAATAGCTTAAACAGGAAGAATAAAACAATTCAGTTTAGTGAGGAAATGGATTTGCGAGGTGCAGCATGAAGTGCATTGGTTTACTGGGCGGCGTAAGTTGGGCTTCTACAATGGAGTACTATAAGCGACTTAATGTAACTATCAATAAAGAAAAAGGGAAAAATCATTCAGCCAAGATAGTATTATATAGTTTTGATTTTGAAGAGATTCTTGAGCATCAAAAAAAACAAAATGAAGTAATGGAGTTAAGATTGCTTCAAGAAAAAGTGATTTTGCTTGATAAAGCAGGTTCAGATGTAATCGCAATCTGTTCCAATACTACGAATAAGCTGGCGAATCAACTGGATGCAACGATTCATAAAAAGTTAATTAACATTATTGATGCAACCGGTGATTATTTACATTATTTGGGTGCAAAGAAAGTGGGTTTAATTGGCACTCGTTATACAATGGAGCAAGATTTTTATAAAAATAAATTGCTTAAAAAAGGACTGCAAGTTGTAATTCCCGATGCTTATGATCGGGAGTTACTTCATCAGATCATTTATCATGAACTATGTCATGGTATTGTCACGGATATATCGAAAAAGACTGTTCTAAATATTATTAATAAATTAGCTTCGAGTTACCATTTAGATGGGGTGATTCTTGGTTGTACAGAACTTCCTCTATTGATCTCTAAAACAGATGTTAATTTTCCACTGTTTGATACGATTGAAATACATGTAAATGCAATTTTAACAAAAATTGAATGGCTTAATTAGGGGAATAATGATGAGATTTTCTAGCCCTAATTTAAAGCTGATTTGGTGTTTACTCTCAGGCATTGTTTGCGTGAATATAGCAAAATTTATGTGTCTTCCTTTTTTAATCTTATTTCTTAATTATAACACTCATGTTTCGTTATGGATAAGTGGTCTGGTTTGTGGAATTGCTCCCTTTTGTTCAATATTTGGTGGTTTTATTGGTGGGCAATTATCAGATAGATATGGACGAATTCCTTTATTATATATTTCGATTTTCACATCGGCGTGTATCTTCATATTAATAGGTTTGAGCTGTCAAATTAATTCTCGCTATCTTCAATTAATAATGATCAGCATTCTAAATGGGATGTTTGGTTTATTTTCTTCTTTTTTTCAACCTGCAGCGCTTGCATTACTCAGCGAATTAGTTGACAAAGAACATCGAGAATTATTTTTTCATTTACGTTATTCAGCAATGAATATTGGCGCTGTATTAGGTCCTCTATTAGCAGTATATTTAGGTGTAACTTTATCTTCCATTGCATTTTACATCGCGGGTTTAATTTATGTTGGTTTTGGCTGTTTTTTATATATCATTCTGCTAAAAGAACAAAAACAATTTGCTAGAAAAAAAGAGAGTAATGTCTCGTTATCGGCTACTTTGCGCGTTATTTCTTTAGATCGTAGGTTATTAAATTTTATTCTTTTTAACATTGTATTTGCCTTATGCTATTCGCAAATTGATTCAACATTAGCCCAATACATATCTCAGCAATTCAACGATGGTCCACGGATTTATTCCTTAACGATTGCATTAAATGCATTGTTTGTCCTGATTGGGCAAGTGCCTATTTTTCTTTTATGTAAAGGAATACCAAAGCATCAAGCTATTTTTTATGGATGCTTTCTATTTTTTCTTGGTTGTGTGGGTTTTTCTTGCTGTGGCAATAAAGCAAGCTACTTCTATTACTCTATTTTAATTATCACTGTAGGTGAGCTGTTCATATTTCCTTTTGCATTCTTGTTTGTTGATGATATGGCTCCATTGCATTTGAAAGGTTCTTATTTTGGAGCATTAGCCTTTAGAGAATTAGGTTTGTCTTTTGGCCCTATTTTAGGCGGAGCGATTCTTGAATTTTTTGGGGGGCAGATTCTTTTTATCATCATTGGACTTCTGTCATTGATTTCATATTTTTTTGTTTATTTAGGTGAATGCAGAAAACCCAGACCTTATGAGCAATCATTAGGGAAGAACATTTTATAGACTTTTTTCGAAACTCTACTGTAGCGCAGGTTTCTTGTCGATACGGTGCTCGAATCCTCAAGTACTTTGTTGTATACACTCGGGTTCTGCATTTCCTCCTATTTTGTTTACTACAGCGAGTTTCAAAAGAAGTCTAATAACACGGAGTAAATATGAGAAGATCGATTTTATTTGTGAATGTTTCTGATGAACATAATCTAGTAAAAATAGAAGCCGCGAAGAAACTAGGGGTTAAGGTTTTTTTGGTAGCTCCTAATTTACCTGATTGGGCAAAAGATATAATTGATAAATTTATCCAGGCTGATACTACCAATTTTGGTGAGACTATTTCTGTTTTAAAGGAAGAGTATAAAGAGACACCTTTTGATGGTGTAATTACCATACTAGATAAAAGTGTTGAATTGGTTGCTGCAATCGCTGAAGAATTTAAATTGCCAGGTAGCTCACTTACAGCGGCAACTACAGTGAAACATAAATACAAAATGCGAGAAGCTTTGAGGAGAAGCGGGGTTCCCCATCCAAAATTTCAATTTGTAAAAACATTCCAAGATTTGCAAAATGCTGCAAATAATATCGGGTTCCCATTAATATTCAAACCAGTAGCTGCATCAACAAGTGTCGCTGTTTTTAAATTAAATACTCAAGCGGAACTTGAAGATGCATTTACACTGATGAGTACCTGTGAACGTGTATCTTATTGGTTGTATACTGATGAGTATATTGCTGAGGAATTTATGAAGGGACAAGAGGTAAGTGTTGAAGGAATCATTAATCAATCCAAAATACATTTTGCAGGGATAACCAAAAAATTCGTAGAAAAACCTGGTTTTACAGAATGGATGCATTGTTTTCCTTACGAGACAGATATGTGTTCTGCAATTTATAACGTCGTTGAACAGGCTATTGATGCTGTGGGAATCAACAACTGTGCTTTTCATGTGGAGGTTATATTAACCAAAGAAGGCCCCAAAATTGTTGAAGTTAACTCACGAATGGCAGGGGGCTTTGTTTCAAGTCATCTTGTTCCATTAGCATCAGGAATTGATTTGGCTAAAGCGAGCATTCAAACCGCACTTGGCGAAGCTATTGAGTTAAAAGCAACTAAAAATAAATTCGCATGTGAACGAAATTTATTTGCGACCAAGAATGGTATCGTTATGGATTGGAAACATACTGAGGAAATGAGCAATCAACCTGGAGTAAGAGATTTTAAACTTCTGCGACAGGTCAATGAGTTTGTTAAGGTTCCGCCACAAGGATATGACAATTTGTTGTGTGCTGTTATAACCGAAGGAGATACTTTTCAAATGGCAATAGATTTAGCAGATGTAGCTTTGAAGAGAATTCATTGCGATTATCAGTAAATTCTTTGGTTTAAAGTAATGTCTTTTTTCTCTATATTTTATTAATGAATTGTCGGGATTAAGCTACTCTCTCTGGCAAGAACTTAAAATTGTTGGGGAAAAATGTCTCAGTCTTGCTACTTGCTATTTTATGTATAGTATCAGGCGATGATTAGTTTCTCATGTGACCTCTACGGGTTCTGCTCAAGTTAACTGCTTATATTAAAAATAGGTAGAAAAATGAATAAATAAAATTGAAACAACTAATGGGGTTAGGCCTTGAGTTTTGAATTGAAGCCACACACTCAGAAATCATTGAATTCAAAATTCAAGGCCTGACCCCATTGGTCAGGGAGAGATTGTTGTATTCATAAACTTGTTTAATTTGAACAATTAAGGAGATCGGGCATAACCATTAGTGTCAACAGTCAATATTGTGCGGAAATAGGCTTTTACACAGGAATATTCGATATGTCAGAAATTGTAGTTAAAATTTTAGAAATTTTATTTAATCTTAATCAGATGAGGCCTGTGTCACAATATGCTCCCCGTTTTACACCTGAAAGCAATGATCAGGCGAAAGAGTATATATACAACTTACA
Source organism: Legionella stuttgartensis (assembly GCF_977063405.2). NCBI lineage: Bacteria > Pseudomonadati > Pseudomonadota > Gammaproteobacteria > Legionellales > Legionellaceae > Legionella > Legionella stuttgartensis. The sequence continues at coordinate 7,912 of NZ_CDRUHA020000110.1, read as the reverse complement.
ACAATATTTGTTAGATAACCCTAATCTTTCCTTGACGGAAATAAAATCAGCATTTCCATATGCCGTTAGTGCAAAAGATATGCCCTCATGGTTGCATCTTTCATTTCGTCAAATGGAAGCAATGGGTGAGCAAGGAATAAATAACTTTTAAAAGAAATAACGCCGAATATGAAAATGGATTTCCAAAGTTCTTTTGTAAATAGGTGCTAAGGTAACAGGAATTTGTATTATTGAAATGAGGCCATAAATAAGGTTTAAGATCAGCTTAGTTAACGAAAACCTGCAACAAGTGGGGTCATGCCTTGAATTTTTGAATTGGCCATTATTTCCGTGTAAGTAAAATAGTTAAAAAATCATGTAGCTTTTTAAATTCAAAATTCAAGGCTTGACCCCATTGGTCTTATTCGAAAGCGCGGGATTAGAGTAGGGCAATTGGTTGCCCGACAATTCAGAATTTCTTTCCTGTATTTAGTGATGTCTGTAAATCTTCATCATCTTTTGCATCAAGGTTGGATAATTGAGCTAATTCATTTTTTAAATTGATGAGTTTTATGACGCTCGATTTGGTTTCATACAATGGTTGTGCTGATGTACTAAAGAATCCAGGGTGTGCGGTAAACGACAATACATAACAAACAATATTAAGGGCTGATTTTAAAAAATCCACTCCGAACTCATATAATGATCGATTATCCTTGATAAGTTCAATTGCGTCATCAACATCTCTGAAAAAATCGCATAAGATGCGCTCGATTTCTTTTTTACTTAACGTTTCCTTGATGCCGAGTTCTCGATAAAAGTGATCATCGATGAAGTGGTTTAACTCTTCCAGTATTTTTCTGAGCTTACAATATAATACTGCTTTTGTTACGAGCGCATGAGATAACCGCTCGGACTCCTTTGTGAACGTTCCCCAGAAAAAGACATCCTCTAATGCGAGGCGATCTTTACGGGATAGCTTTTTTTTCTCGAGCTCGAGTTCCTCTTGAATCTCTTGTAGTATTTGTTTCTGATGATGAGCTTCTTTTGTAAAGCTATTTTCAATTTTTGCTCTTTTTTTTAAAATTTCTAATTTCAATGCAGTCATTGTTATTTTTTCCATAACGTAATATTTAGAAGTTCCCATTATGGACAGTCATCGCTCAAGGGAGATATGAATGCTCCGCGAGATGCAACGTTGGACAGTACAAAATGATCGCTCCGTATCCTACCGATGAGACAATAAAAAATGAAATTGAAAATTTGTATCTTGGTTATACAATTTTTTTATATGGTAGGAAAATGGAGCAAAGCGGATTATGGGATTATTCCCCAAAGTCCAAAATTAAGATTAGGGTAATTGAATCAAAGGGACCCAGAATTTAATTGATTATCGAATTAAATAAAGTATTACTTTTTAAATTTGTATTGAATAAAATCCTCATTATTAGAAGTTTGTCAAATGAGTGAAAATTGATTTTAATAGAAGAGATGTTCTTAGTGGCTATATTCTCTATTTGAGAACTAACCACCAGTTTTAGCGGGAACTGTGGATATTTTGTTAATGATGCCCTGATAAATTTAAAGAAATAGGATTGCGATGGACAATTTTGTAGAAACACCAAGTAACAACACGGATTCAGTGAAATTATCCGAAGAAGACATTCATACACAAGCCAATCAATGTATTTTGGAAGCACAGTATCTTGTATTTCAAAAACTGCCGAAAATCATTGAGCAAATTATAGAACATGAAGTTTGGAAAGAGAAAAACTATAAAAACTTCGGAGAGTATGCACTGACCCAATCATCTTCTGGTTTAAGTATTACCAATAATCACAGGTTATGGCTCTTAAAGTGTGCTATGGATATTCATGGCCAGCATGCCGTTGAATGGGGTGATGTTCTGAATGAAGTTGATGGCTCCGTCAGGACTTATGCTAGGAAAAATAAAATTCCAATTAAAGAGTTAGATAAAAATTTATTTGCATTAGATAGTAAACACACAAATCCCGATATTGAGGAAACAATCACCTATTTGCCGTCACGGTCTAAATCAAATGATGGCCAGCTTCTTAAGCTGAGGAATAACGATCAAGAGACATACAATAAAGTCGTGCAAGGCGAAGTAGCGTTAAAAGATGTATTGCCCGCACCAACCCCTAGGAAGCAGCTACCACCTATTGAATCAGTCAAGAATAAATTTAGAAGCCTGTCTGATGTGGATCGTGAGGCATTTTTAGCCTGGATTGAGGAGCAAAAAGAGGGGATTGAGAATACCTGATTGTTGGGTCGAAAAGACCCAACCTTAATGTCATCAATTATATGGATTCAGTATTGAGCTCTGTAGATCTAAATAATTGCCAGTCCTTACCTATGGATTAAATTGATTGATACCAATAAATATATGGATGATATTTTAAGACAGATAAGCTAGAACTAGAGAGGGCTGGTTTAGGGTATCGGAGCCGGCAGAGAGGAACGCAAGAGACAATGTGTAGCTCGGCCAAATTAACTTAATTTTGGATGCGGTGAACCCGAGGGATCCAGTTCTATTTCTGATTCTTTGTCTTTGGGAGCTTTAATTGTCGGCTGGGATTGAAAAAAATTATATAATCCATAGCCCAAACCCGTGAGAGTAGAAAAACCAAGCGTTAGAAAGGCCTCTTCCATCAAGCTAGCCCCCTGATCATATTGATTGGTTTGAATTGCAATTCCAAACAAAGTAGCTACTGTCGCAGTAGTACCTACCATGGATACTCCTACTCGCATTAAGAAACTGTAGTTTGGTGCGGTTTGATTGGACAATACAACATTACTTTGCTTTTCCGTTTGTTCTGAAAGGAGTTTAAGCAAAACATCCAAAGGTTCTTCATCCAGAAGACCTTTCGGACAAATTACTCTAACTAATATAGAGGTTACAGGCAGGGTGTCGCCGTGAAGGAGAGCTTTGCGGTCAGCTTTATATTGAGTATAACTTCTTTGATATTCTTCCAAATCAGCCTGAGTCTCTTTGGTTTTGAAAAGAGAATAATGACCTTGTTGAGCATCAAAAGCTATTTTAAATTCAGGACGTTTTTCATCCGTACCGATATACTCGGCAAGTATGGAGCTACCATTGGTGTAATATATGGTTAATGATTGATCGATGATTTTCATCATCGGCATGATCTCTAAAGGGGAAAGTTTAATGTAAAGTTGAGCTATACGTTGACAATATAATTCGTATCCCTCATCAATCCAATAATTCCTAATTGCCTCTTCAGCTGATTGTGAGTCAGAAAAATACTTTTCAAAAGGTGATTTTTTGTCTTCATCTTGAGCACGGTTAACAAAATGCTCTAAAAAAGCGGCATTAGACTCATATAACAGTCCAAACTCTCCTGAATATAAATCTTCTTTAGGCATATATTCTCTATATTCCTTATAGCTTTTAAACGCATTTAATACACCCCTGTCTCCCTTTAGCATCTTTATTTTATGTTCTGAATTAGCGACTAATTGTGTGGCAAACCATTCTCTTAATAAAACGCCTAGCACCAAGGTTTTTTCAAAAATGTAAGTAGGGGACTCGTCTTCTACCTGGGGTGCTAATGAGGAAAATAGGTTTAACGCACTAGGATCTGAAAAGAAATGGTGTAGTTTTTCAGCTGGGCTCTTATGAGACAAAAGAGATTTAAAGTGAAATAAATCTTTTGGCAAAGGTAACTTATTCGATAATAAGTAGAGGGCATAATCATGAAAGAAACAATTATCGAAGGCAGAAGATACATCCACTGTCAGTTTCATTTCAGAGAGAGTCTCAAGTTTCTCATTCATTACTTATAAGGCCTAAAAAAGCACAATTAAAGTAATTTTTGATTATACTTGAAAATTATTAAACAAATATTAACTCCATCACATGATTTTAAAAGTGGCTACGTTGTTTTTCATACTGTAAATAAAACCTTGGTTACGCCTTAAGAACGCACCGAGGTTATATGTCAAGATAAATTGGCAAACTGAATTTATTCTTGCTCAAATGATTTTAGTGAAATCACCTATGATTATAAATTTACCTGCCGGCTCTTTTTTACTAAAAGTAGCCATAATGAAATTTAAACAAATCGATGCGGTTCTGAAACTTACGGGGTCAGGTCTTGAGTTGTGAATTTACGAAACTATAGCATAATTCACAGTTCGGGGCCTGACCGCCATTGGTTTGTTTGATGTTTTTTTATTGAGTTGCTGTTGGGGAAAATGATTCCCCCAAACTGCTCAGGAACTTAGCGCATTCATTATGCATTCGAATCTAAAAATTCTTCCAGAGCTGATTGCGTTCTGTTTCCCATAATATTGTTTTTCATATTATTTTTAAAAGTGACAGGAACACCCTTAATAGCAGTACCACAAACATTTACAAACTTATCATTTACCATTTGATAGAAAATCCAATCTTTGTATTTTTCTTTATCAGAGACTAGTTCATAAACTGGCAAGAAAGCCTTGCAGTGTGAGCACCATGAGGCATGAACTAATAAGACTGTTTTAGGCATTGCTAAAGCGGCGCAATCTCTGTTAGTAAATTTTTTTAGAGTCGCAAAAGATAGGCTAGGAGTCAGCGTGATTAGCGCTATAGCTAAATATTTTCTTGCATTTTGCATTTATTTTATACTCTGGATTTGATTTCGAGACGAGATAATAAGGTATATGACAATTCAAATCAATTAGAAGGAAATAGCTCAATGAGAGAGCTAGTAGTTCGTAATAAAAGTGCCCCCTTTGCATATAATTAATTGATATAGAATTGATTTTTTACTATTGATTCATCGTGGCTTCACCACAATTAGAGAAGAGTATTTTCAAATCTTCATGAATTGGGATTTCCTCGGACAAGCCGCTGTTTTTCGGATAAGTGAAGTGATAAAAATCGTAAATGTGACGACAAAACCTAAGAAGAATATATCTTTTGATATGGTTTATAGTACAAAATTCATATTAAAATACAAATCTAATACAGTGGCAATTTATGTATCTATGAGAATTATTTATCCAAAGCCTTTAAAAAAAGGAGATACCATTGGAGTCGTTTCTCCTTCGAGTCCGTTGAGAGCAAAATCAATTGATGAAGGGATTAATTATCTCCAAGATCTGGGATTTAAGATAGCATTTGGATCTCATTTTAAAGAAGAGGATAGATTTTTAGCTGGAAGCGATGAACATCGCGCAAAAGATATAATGGATTTTTTTAAAGACCCTGAAGTCAAAGCTATTATTGTGAGTAGAGGAGGGCAGGGCTCACAACGAATTTTACCCTTGCTTGATTATCCTATTATATCGAATAACCCGAAAATTCTTGTTGGGTTCAGCGATACCACAGCTTTACAATTAGGAATTCTTAAAAGAACAGGCTTAATTTCCTACAGCGGATATACACTAACTCTCCCGTTTAATCCGTTATTAGAAAAGACATTTTTATCGTGCATATTTAATGAAGATTATACCGTTCAAGGTGGAGAGATGATTCATTCAGGTAAAATTAAAGGTGAGTTGGTTGGTGGGAATTTATCACTGATTACCTCCCTAATAGGGACACCTTATCAGCCTGATTTTAAAAATAAAATTTTATTATTAGAAGACGTAGCAACAGAACCTTATAATATAGATAGAATGATTTCTCATTTACATTTGGCAGGAATATTAGCCCAGGTTTCAGGGATTGTATTTGGTCAATTTGAGAATTGTATTTCGAAAGACGAGACAGAGGGAACTATTGATGACGTTATTAATGAATGGGCATCTTGTTTTAAAATTCCTTGTCTTAAAAATTTTCCATATAGTCATGGAGTGAATAACTGTGTTTTACCAATTGGTAGTCTTGTCACGCTAGATGCTTCCTCACGCTCCTTACATATAAATAAAAGATTAACTTAATCCTATATTCAAAGACGCATTTCATCGATAGATTACATGGTTCGTAAAATGATGGGTTTGTGGACGCCCGAAATTAATGCTCAAAAATTTGTAATTCACTGCAAAAACTAGTTCGAAAACTCTATACATTAATCAAAGTTCATTTTAATCTATTCTTTTAGTTTTTCTGAACAAAAGGAATAATAATGAGAGTAGGGTATGCCAGAGTTTCTACACATGAACAAAATTTAGACTTGCAACTTGATGAGTTAAAGAAAGCAGGATGTGAACAAATTTTTACGGATAAAATTAGTGGATCAGTATCCGAACGCCCTGGATTAGAAAAAGTCGAAAATTTTCTTAGAGAAGGAGATGTTTTAGTTGTTTGGCGATTGGATAGGTTAGGGCGATCTCTCAAACACCTTATTTCTTATGTAAGTAAGTTGGAAGAAAAGGGAATTGGTTTTCATAGTGTAACAGAAGCTATTAATACTGAAACTCCTTCTGGAAAATTTATGTTTCATGTATTTGGTGCCCTTTCTGAGTTTGAACGTAATTTAATAAAAGAGCGTACTCTTGCAGGACTTGAAGCTGCAAGAGCTAGGGGACGACAAGGAGGGAGGCCAGAAAAGCTCAATGATGAACAAAAAGAGCTAGTTAAAACGCTTTATGCTAATAAAAAACATTCAATTCAGTCCATTTGTAAGATGGTTGGTGTAGGAAAGACTACACTTTATAAATATCTCAACCAGTAATATAAAGACCTTCCTAAAGGCTTTGGAGAGATAGATGGGTAGAAAACAAGACAATCAAAAAAAGCAAAATCGCAAAATCAAAAAAAATTCTGCAAAAGTTCAATTTAGAAAGAATAAACTAAATTTTATTGAATTGCTTCTAAAAAAAAAATACGAACTTATTAATTATAAAAATGAATTAGTAAAAAGAAAAAAAGAGGCTTTTTATGTCCCATTAAGGTGTGTATCAATTGGAGATTGGAATCCTCAACCAAATTTGTGTCACCAAAACGTATTTACCATAACTAGAAACATTCCAGGATACTATGCTGTTCATGGATGGTTATACTTTGATATGATTGGGAAATTTGTTGCTCATTCCGTAATCAAAGCACCCGACGGAAAATATTATGACATAACACCTCAAATGTCGACGACACAATATCCTTTTATTACCGCCAATCTAAAGAAAAAAGAATTTTATACTATTGTAAAATTAACTAAGGGCAATCTTTTTGAGTAAGGTCAAGATCAAATGGGTTTATTGAATACCAAAAACACATGATTTTGAACGCATGATGTTCGCCTTATCTTAAGGAATGAAATTTTGACATAAGATGAGCGCAGATCCTCCGTTCTATTGATTCAGGTCATATGTAACTACTTATAAATTAATCCTTAATCGCTGGTGTTTAGTGTCCTTAACCTTGCGTCCATCACGTAGAGTATTTTCTTTGCATATTCCTAAGTAATGAATAAAAGGTCATATGCAAAATTAAATAGTCTATAATTTTCAATTCAAACCCTAAAATTATAAATGCAGTTTGATAAGAGACATCAAAAGAATTTATTAATGGACTAATATGAAATTAATTAGAATTGAAATACAGAATTTTCGCACTATAAATAGAATAAAGTTTAATCCTTCTGATTACACTCTACTAGTTGGTGCTAACAATGCAGGAAAAACAACCATTATTGATGCATTAAGAATTTTTTATGAACATGAGGGTTATAAATATGTAGATGAAAGAGATAAACCATACAATGTGAATAACGAAAAGGAAATTGAAAGTTGGATAGAATTAGGCTTTTCTATTACAGAGGAAGAGGAAAAGCTCCTGCCAAAGACTTATAAACACTATAAGAGAGAAATCATATTAAGAAAATGGTTCGCACATGTTGACAGGGGTATAAAACCGCGGAAATATGGCGCAGGCTTAAATTGATCAAAGTACGCGCAAAGTACACACTTTGATCTGACATTTACCTTAAAGCTAAAATGGGGGCTCCTCTCTAAAGATATC